>ONMA01000036.1 GCA_900318815.1 uncultured Prevotellaceae bacterium | reverse complement strand
AAGTGGCAGTGTTTGGGAAGAAGCTTGGTAACTATTTGTACCATTAGCAACCATCATTCGGGGACGAAGCACTTTCGTATGCTTCGTCCCCGAATTTTTTTGTGCCAACGCCTTCAGCCGCACGGGCTACACCAGCCGCACTGAATATAAGGATTTTCAATCCTAAAAAGCGCATTACAAATGCTTATATTCGATGCAGTCGGATTTCAAATCCGACTGAGCAAGGCGATCTTTGACATACTGAGACAAGACGGATATAGAGACCCTCCCCCTGCCCCTCCCTGTTGAGGGAGGGGAGTAGGATACAGGGAGGGACGGATATTTTTCCTCCAAACTTTGGAGGATTGGGGAATAATGTGTATCTTTGCAGCAAACTTTTCGAATAGACGAAAGCAGGCATGAATAATAACAATACTGACCCCACCCCCGGCCCCTCCCCTACAAGGGAGGGGAGAACCGCAGAGGAAGCCGCCTCTCTCCCCTCCCTTGTAGGGGAGGGGCCGGGGGTGGGGTCAGTAACCTTAGTTATATAGAAGCCGAAAGGTATAAAAAGATACGATTATGGAAGCAACAACAAGGACTTTTACCGCTGAGGAATGGACTGAGCATGAACGGTTCGTGCAGATGTTCCGTGCCGCCAAGCAACGTAAGCAGGAGTGGCAGAAGAAAATGGGAGTGGTGCTGGCCGAGAAGGCTGAAAAGATTCGCAAGCGCCGCGCCGAGATTGACAAACTGTTTGATGATAAGTAAAGGATGAATCAACTCAGCATCGAGCGCATCAACGAGTATGCCCCCTACAAAGTAGAGGTAGAAGATGGCCAGTACATCTTCGAGACCGACCACGACATTCTCTATGGCGTATCGTTCGACGAGGATTCTATGCCGGGTTCTCTTAAAGCATATTGGTTCAATTTAACCAACTTTACGCAGAAATCCTCGCCACGTGACTTGAAGATTAGGACTACGGTGATTCTCATCATCGAGGAATTCTTTCGCTCAAATCCTGACATCCTGCTCTACATGTGCGACTCTGCCAACAACCAGCAGGCTCAGCGCAGCCGGTTGTTCCTCCACTGGTTTAACGCCTACGGACAGCAGAGCGACTACTACACCTGTACGGAGATGGTGAAAGACGGCGATGAAGAGAACTACATCGCACTCATCGTGAAGCGCAGCCATCCCCAACTACAACAGATTATTGACGTGTTCAACAAGCAGATTGCTATGTTCCGCGCCAATAAGCCGTAGTTCCCGCCACTTATTCCTTCAGGAAAATATCCGCCGAGATTCTCCACCGGGAGAACCTCGGTTTTATTGTATTCTCTGAATTATTTAACATTATCTTATACAATGTGCAGAGTTTAAGATAATCTCTCATAAAACGGAACAGGCGATTATTCTCTTAGGAACAAACGCCTGAAGATGGCGGTACAAAGCACGGCGTTTTATCATTGTCGGCTTAAGCCGACAATATGGTTGGGCGTTGGAAACAAAATGGTTGGCTATAGCCGACAATGAAAAAGCAAGTTGCTTTGTACCTGCCTTGAAGCGGGATTGCACCACGAAACGTTGTTGGGTGTACCGGGATGAGAGTAGGGGACGGCAGCGGCTACTCGGCCTTGACGTAGACGAAGCTGCGGCCAATCTGTTCGCGACGCAGTACGGGACGGTCGCCCGAACAGAGGGAATCGAGATATTTCTGGGCCGAATAGCGGGTAAGACCCGTTTCGAAGCGGAAGGAACTGACGGTGGCACGTCCGTTGTGGGTAGCCATGTCGTTGTCCAGGGCCTTGCGCAACTGGGCGTCGGTGGGCAGGACGTCGTCGCGCCGACAGTTCGGAGCGTGCAGGAAACCGCCCGTCATCCTTTCTATTTCCTGCAAGAACGACTTGGAGGGCAGGAACTCTATGCCCCGCAATTCTACATCGCGCACATCGACATCGGCAGGGTCGGTGATCTCGCGCTTCAGTCCCAGGCGGGGCGCAAACGAGCCTATCGGCGTCTCAATGCGCTTGCCGTCGGCCAGAAAGTAGCGGGCAGCGGAGGCAAAATGGTTGATGGCGTTGGTCAGCTCATAACGCGCAAGCCCTGTGTTCCGTGCGCAGTAGTCATCAAGTTCGTCGAGCGTCATGGTGCGTCCCTGCATGGGGCGCACGTAAAGGAGGTTACGACCCTCGCCGTTCTTCATGGGCGACGGATAGACCTCAAAGGGGAGTCCGAATGTTTTTCTTGGCATGTCGTATAGGGGTTATTGGCTTATCCAGAGTTGTTCGCCGCGTATTTCGAGCGGCATGGGGATGTTGTCGGTGAAGAGTTGCCCCGTGCCGAGGCCTTGGGGCGTGGCGATGTGGTCGCCGTAGACGGCACTACAGAACTGGGCAATGGCGTTGAGGCCGACGTTGCTCTCCAAGGCCGAGGTGATCCAGGAGCCGATGCCCTCGTCGCGGGCAATGTCGATCCACTCGCGACAGCCCTGCATGCCTCCGTGCAGCGACGGCTTGAGCACGATGTAGGCGGGCTTGATGATACGCAGCATCTGGCGCTTCTGTTCGGGGTCGTTCACGCCGATAAGCTCTTCGTCGAGGGCAATGGGCAGGGGTGCGTCGCGGCAAAGCTCGGCCATCAAGGCCCACTGCCGTTGCTTCACGGGCTGTTCGATGCTGTGGATGGCATACTGCGACAGCAGTTCCAGCTTGTAGAGGGCCTCGTCGGGGCCGAATCCGCCGTTGGCATCGAGGCGCAGTTCCATCTCGCGAGGGGAGAAGCGCTCGCGGATGCGGCGCACCAGGTCGAGTTCGCGGTCGAAGTCGATGGCCCCTACCTTCAGCTTCACGCAGCGGAAGCCCTGCTCCAGCTTCTGCTCCATGCGCCGGAGCATCTCGTCGTAACTGCCCATCCACACCAGGCCGTTGATGGGAATGCCTGTTTCGCCACGGGCAAAGGCGGTGTCGAAGAGGCGGTTGCCACGCTCCATGCTGAGCATGGCCGTCTCCAGGCCGAAGAGCATGGAGGGATAGTCGCGCATGGCCTCATAGTTGATCTGTCCCGTCTGCTCTGTCTGCTTGCAGAAACTGCGCAGCACCTCTCCGTATCTGTCGGCAGGCAGCGCGTCGCAGCTCAGGTCGGGCAGCGGGGCACACTCGCCGATGCCACGGCGAGTGCCGTCGGTAATAGTTACAAGCCAGATGGTTCGTTCGGTATAGACGCCGCGCGAGGTTCCTGCGGGCTGACGGAAATGGAGCGTGTGCTCCTCAATAGTTGTCTGTAGCATGATTTCTCCTTTGAATTGAATTGGCAAAAAAATCCGAACTTTCATCATCATAGAAAAACTATTCCTCTACGAAGATGTCGTAGGCGATGTCATTGTCCTCTTCCATTTCGATTTCATCCTCACCGAAATCATCGTCGTCGAACAAAGCCACAGCCAGTTGTTTCTTGGAATTCTTCTTCACATAGTCGCCCATAGGCTTACTTCCGTGCTTGAAACGCTCGATGATGGTGGTAATGGCTTCGTCGCCAATGTCTACGCCTATCCATTGCCGACCGAGTTGTTCGGCTGCAACGAGTGTCGTGCCTGACCCAGCAAAGCAGTCGAGCACCAGGTCGCCGGGGCGGGAAGACGTTTCTATGATACGCTTGAGCATGTCGATGTTCTTCTCCGTCGGGTAGCCCGTGATGAGCGTGTTCTGATTGTTGACATCAAGATAGTCGAGCCAAATGTCTTGCACGGGCACGCCGTTGCTCTGGTCGAGGTAAACCTTGCGGCGCGGATTGCCGTTCGATGACCAGTAAATCTCGCCACGGGCATCCATTTCGTCGAGTTTGTCGGGCGTGAACTGCCAGTGCTTGCCCTCCGGCGGCATCATGCCGCGCCAGGGGCTGCCTGTTGCGCCGTTCCTCGTGCCGGGGGCGTGTATGGGTACTCTCTTGTAGCGTCGGCCTGTTCCTTCCTCGATGAACGGGTACTCTTTCAGCACTTTCTCGTCGCTCCATTCCTCATAGGGGCGGTTCCAAACAGTCTCGTCGGTCTTGCTGTAGAAAAGAATATAGTCGGAAATGTTGCCGTAGGTCTTGCGGGTGAAATTCTTCGACTTGCACTTCTTGCGCGTAATCATGCCCTTGAAGTTCTGGATGCCGAAAATCTCGTCCATCATCACTTTGACGTGGAAAACCATGTTGCTGTCGAGGTGGACGTAAATGGAGCCTTCACGCGAGAGAAGACGGTGCATCAGTTCGAGCCGTTTGCGCATGAACGAGAGGTAGCTCTCCAGCGTGAAGCGGTCGTCGTAGGCATGTTTGAAGTCGCGGGTCTCAAAAGCGCCGCCCGTGTTGTAAGGCGGGTCTATGTAGATAAGCGTCACCTTGCCGCAGACCTTCTCGTCGTCTAAAAGAGCCGTGAGCACGTCGATGTTGTCGCCATGATAGAGCCGTTTGATGTCGCTGCCGTTGTGTCTCTCGGTCTGACGAAACTGGATATTTATCTTCGGGACGAGCGACAATTGCTTTCCTTCCCGATGGATGGGTAATACTCCAACTGCCATAGTTCTTTTACTTCTTGGTGAGCCATTTGGCGGTAAGCCGCTCGTTGAACATGCGTAGGGTAATGACCAGCAGACGCTGCGGGTTCATGGCCTCCAGCTTGGCATAGTCGTCCCACATGGAACCAAGCAGGAGTCCGGGGCCGTCGTTCACGTAGATGACTTTCAGGCCACGTCGGCGCAAGGTCTCATACTCCAAAATCTCATGGGCACAGTTGACGTAGCCGCCCGTGCGGTCGTCCTCCTGAGCACCGCCGCGGTCGCTGTCGTAGCGAACGAAACCGATAGCCACCGGCTCGCCGTCCTTGTCACGGACAACGAAGTCGCAAGGGCGGTTTGGGTTGGGATAGTCGGGGAAGATGCTTTGCAACTGAATGTCAGAGCCGGCACGCTTCGGACCCTCGATGCTGAACTTTGGGAAAGCGGCGGTGAACATGTCGAAGAAACGCTCTGTGAGGTCGTAGCCTTTCTGTCCCCTGTCTTTGTACTCCCACAGCACGGCACAGATGGCCTCGTCGGGCATGGGACGGCTGTCGAACGCCGCCTGAACTCGGTCGATGGTTCTGAAATTCTTGCCATATTTTTCGCAGACCATTGGAATCATCGATTTCTTCTTCAGCATCTCAACAGGCGTTTGCGGCGACACGTATTTACGGAATACGCGATAGAGCTGGACGCGCATCCACACCTGCTTCACGTCGGTAATCTGCTTCAACAGCCTGACCGATGACTCGGATGATTTCAAAAGCTGACCGAACATCACGAGTACAGGCTTGTAGAGTTCGCAAGCGTCCTGCAATATGTCGGGATAGAACTCGCCGTTGGCCATCGTAATCCAGTTCGGCGCGTCTTTCTTATAGTCGGTAAATGACTTCATATCTATTCTTGATTTATCGCAATTTGACGGCAAAGTTACGCATTTTCTTTCAATTATTCTCCGCTTTCATCGTTAAAGATGCAAATCATGCCTTTTTTTGTTGCTACTATTGCGTAATTGGGAAATTATGAGTACCTTTGCGGCAAGAATCAAATGGCTTAGAACCTTCTAAGATGGCTTCTGGAGCAGATAAGGCCGCAATAAAGTGAGTAATAGTAATAATCATATAGAAATCTTCTACCAATTCCTACGCCTGTCATTAGGACTGACGCAGGAATTTACTGATGATGTGGATAAAGAGCTGTGGCAGTGGCTGTTAAAGACCGCTATCCGTCAGTCGCTCGTCGGAATTGGCTATCAAGGCGTGTGCCTGTTGCCCGACGAGAAGAGGCCCCCTTTAAAGATGATTAAGAAGTGGTTTTTTTTGGCTGAAGCCATACGCGGACGGAATGAACTGCAAAACCAGGAGGCCGCACGGCTGACACGACTGTTTGCTGAGAAAGGCCGCAAGACCGCTATCCTGAAGGGACAGGCCAACGCGCGTCTTTATCCCGACAAACTGAACCGGCAGCCGGGCGATATTGACATCTGGGTGGAGGGCGGACGTGACAGCGTCATGGCTCTGCTCGTGGAGACAGGACTGCTGGACGGCTTGAGCAAGATGCCTACCGCATTGTATCACCATGTGGAGCTGCCGGAGAACGGGCGGGGAGCCATGGTGGAAGTGCATTTCCGTCCCTCGTCGCGCGTCTACAATCCTTTTGCCAACAGGCGCATGCAACGATGGCTTGAAGCGGAAATCCTGCATACCGAGCTTGTGGAAGAAGGTTTCTATGTGCCGTCTGTGAGGTTCGCCCTTGTGATGCAACTTTCCCATATACACCACCATTTCATGGGCGAAGGCATCGGCCTCCGACACGTCTGCGACTATTTCATGCTGCTGAGGAACTCCTCGGCTGAGGACCGGCGGGTGGTGGCAGAACGCCTGATGAGTTTCGGACTGCATCATACGGCGGGAGCCCTGATGTGGGTACTCGGCAAAGTGCTGCTGTTGGACCCCTCGCTGATGCTCTGCGAACCGGACAGTTATCGCGGCGAGTGGATGCTGCGCGACATCATGTCGGGCGGCAACTTCGGCCTCTATTCCCAACGGCAAAGCCTGGGTCTGTGGCGAAAGTTCTGTGCGAAAGTGTCGCGACGGGTGAGGATGCTGACCCTTGACCCAGCAGAGGTGCCATATAGCTTAGTGCATTATTTGCAAGGAGTGGTCGAGAGAATGATTGGGCGAATACGCAGGAGAATCTTGTCGCTTACTCGTCATTTATTTAAGTAACTTCAATTTATTCGTTAACGAATAAATTGAAGTTACTTGTAAAGTTAATTGGTGTCAGCCCCTCATTTAATCGATTTCCTCGTCGGGCTCGTAGCCGCCCATTTCGCGGATAGCGTTCTTCAGCATGGTGTACTGCTGATAGAGGTGGTTGACGGGAGCCTCGTTCTGTGTGTAGTCGTGCATGGGCGACTTCAGGTAGAAGGAGAGGAAACGCTGGATGCCGTAGCGTCCGGCACGTGCGGCCAGGTCGCTGAGCAGGCAGAGGTCGAGGCAGAGCGGGGCAGCCAGGATGGAGTCGCGGCAGAGGAAGTTGATCTTGATCTGCATGGGGTAGCCCATCCAGCCGAAGATGTCGATGTTGTCCCATCCCTCCTTGTTGTCGTTGCGCGGGGGATAGTAGTTGATGCGCACCTTGTGGTAGTACTGCGTGTCCTCGTCGTTGCCGTGGCCGTAGAGGTCGGGCTGCACGTCTGGGCGCAGGATGGTCTCCAGCGTGGAGAGCTTCGACACCTCCTTGGTGCGGAAGTTGGCAGGCTCGTCGAGCACCAAGCCGTCGCGATTGCCCAGGATGTTGGTTGAGAACCAGCCAGAGAGTCCCAGGCAGCGGGTTCCGATGATGGGCGAGAAGCCGCTCTTGACGAGCGTCTGTCCCGTCTTGAAGTCCTTACCGGCGATGGGCATGCAGGTCTTCTCGGCCAGTTCCCACATGGCGGGGATGTCGACGGTGGTGTTAGGAGCACCCATGATGAAGGGAGCACCCTCGGTGAGGGCAGCGTAAGCATAGCACATGGAGGGAGCCACATGCTCGCGGTCGTCGGCCTTCATGGCAGCCTCGAGAGCGGCCAGCGTGCCGTGAACAGGTTCGTAGACAGGCACGTAGATCTCGGTAGAAGCGGCCCAGAGCACCACGATGCGGGCGCAATCGTTAGCGGCCTTGAAGTTGCGGATGTCCTCGCGCAGGGCCTCGACCATCTCCCAGCGCGTCGTGCAGGGCTTCACGTTGTCGCCGTCCAGGCGCTTGGCGTAGTTCTTGTCGAAGGCGGCGGGCATGGGCACAATCTTCTCCAGTTCGTCGCGCACGGGCAGGATGTCCTTCTCCTTAAGCACCTCGCAGTACATGGCACTCTGGAAGGCATTCTGCGGATAGACGTCCCAGCAGCCGAACACGATGTCGTCGAGCTTGGCTAAGGGCACAATCTCGTCATACTTCAGATACTTGGCCTCGGCACCCCGGCCCACGCGCATCTTGTCGTACTGGGTCATGGAGCCGATGGGCTTGGCAAGACCCTTGCGAGTCATCAGGACACCCGTCATGAAGGTGGTAGCTACGGCACCATTACCTACTACCATGATGCCGAGCTTACCCTCGGCTGGTTTTACGTTTGTTTGCTTCATTGTCTTTAAGGTTATATTATATTAATATGTTTTTTTGACAGAACTGGTGCTTCAGAACGAGGCACGGAAGGTGAACTTCACTATCTGCTTGTTGGCCGTTGGCAATTCGTTGTAGCTCAGGCGCCTGATATATTCAACGTGCAAGAGCTTGAAAATATTGTGTATGCCTAACGACAATTCCCAGTATGGACGCTTGCCGTCCATGACGTGACAGCCTTCGGGAAACTCCAAGAGCACCGTACTCGTCTGGTTCTCGGGCAGGAAGGGGTTGTTCTTGTCGGTGAGCCTTCCCCACAGCATCTTCACGCCCACGAACTCGCGCCACTTCAGACGCTTGAGCAGGGGGATGCGATTGAAGAACTTGCCGTTGAAGTCCCAGTCGGCCATGACCGAGAGGTAGCGGTCGTTGAGGAACTCCATGTTGTTGATGAGGTTGAACGTCTCGTCCTCGAGGATGTAGCCCATGTTGGCCACGGGCATGATGAGCAGCGGGTAGGGCACCTGGTTCCATTGTGCGCCAAACTTGGCCCTGATGCCCAGCTTGCCCCAGTTCATGGGCATCCAGAATCGCTTGTACAGCTCGCCCTCGGTAAAGTTATACTCGTACTGTCCGCCTAAGAAGCCGTCGAATCCCATCGTGTGCTGCAGGCGGAACACCGGCGCGTCGAAGTTGAGCGGCCAGCGATGCTGCTTGGTGTTGACATACGTCTCGCCCGGAGCATAGCGCACGCCAACGGTGGCCTCGGTGTAGCGGATGCTGGATAAAGCCCCCCTTACGGCCCCCGAGGGGGCTTCTATAGTTTTGCTGTCAGTAGTCGGGTCTATAGTAGCCCCCTCGGGGGCTGAAAGGGGGGCAAATCGGATGTTTCCTATCGGTGCAATCTTCTCGGCCTTCATGTTGCCGTAGAACTTGAAGCTCCACTCCGTCTCATAGTCGAGCGCGACGGACTGGCGGTTGTACAGGAACATCTTGTCCATCTCGGCAAACTTCAGCGAGGTGAACATGTTGTCCTTGTCGGTCTGGATGAACTTGTCGCTGGGCAGCATCACATCGCGCATAGACTCGATGGTGACGGCCTGCTTCGGGAACTCGCGCGGCAGATAGCCGGGCTTGTTGAAGGTGTAGATGAACTGGCCGTCGTAGTAGTTCTCGTTGGTCTTCATGCCGTGGGCATAATAGCCCTTGAGGAAGATGTGCGGGTGCAGGTTGGCGGTGGTCTGTGCCGATGCGCGCAGGCGCCACACGTCGTAGAAGTTCTGTGAGATAATGGTGTTCACGGGGCCGATGTCGACCTTCGACGGATGCTCCTTGGAACCCGTATCGACGAAGTTCTCTATCAGTGCGCGCAGGCCGAAGATGATGTACTTGAAGCCCTTTATCTGCTCCAGCTGCTTCACGAAGTTGTCCATGCCGCTCTCGCTCTTGGTCAGCTCCACCTGCCTGTAGCGGTTCCAGAAGTCGTCGTCGCGCATCTCGGCGTAGGAGTCCTTTAGCGTGGGTTTCTTGCCGCGAAGCAGCTGGCGGGGTATCTCGGTGAAGTCGAAGTCGGTGCGGCGTGTGGTGCGCACTACGAGAAACTTCGAGAGGAACTTGGCTAAGTACAGCTCCACCATCATGTCATCGACCGTGAGCACCCATTCGCCGTTGGGCAGCTGGGTGTATTCCTGCAGGCATTGCATGTTCTCCACCCAGTTCACGCCGCTGGTCTTCGGGATGGTGAGTTCGCATCGCTTCACCTGATAGGATGAGTCGGCCAGGATCCAGATCTGTCCGCGGAAGCCGAAGTCCTGCTGGTTGTTGGGGGTGAAGTCCAGCTGAAAGCACAAGTCCTGGCCCACGTAGGTGGTGTCGGTGATGTAGTAGCGATAGAAGGCAATGGCATCCTTGCCGATGGGACTGGTGAAGGGGTACTGGAAGAGGCGCACATTGTCATTGTAGATGTCGACGTCGGCAAAGCATTCCATCAGCACCTGGTTCACCACGTCGCCCGTCTGGAACAGGTCGTTGACGCCCGTTGAGGTCTCGCCCTTGATGATGTTCTTCTCGGCATGCGGGTCCTTGCGGTAGAGTTTCTGCGTCACCTTCTCCTCCACCGAGAGGGGCAGGATGAGCTTGTTGTTGTATTGGCACACCTCGACTTGGTTGAGCAGCCACTGGCGTTTCTGGAAGCCAGGCGAGAGGAGATGGTCGGGTGTCAGGTCGTTCAGCCCGAACATAATCTTCTGGTAGTTGTTGTACTGGTAGTAGTCGTGCTGGCGCAGGTCGGTCTCCTTCTTGGCGGCGATGACCTTGCGCATCAGTTCCACGGCGGGGTTGTTCTTGCGACTGTACTTCGTCTGGCGCTTCGAACTGATGGTCACCTCCTGTAGCTTCTTGGTGTCGGGCTTCAGCCTGATGACCAGGTGCGGGGGCGTGGTGTTGCCGATGTTGACGACCTGCGGCACATAGCCCACGGCACTCACCGTGAGCCGCCAGCCGTTGTGACGCTCAATCTTGAAGCGACCGTCGGCACCTGCCTTGGTGGCCACCTTGTTGCCGCGATACAAGACGCTGGCCATGGCCACTGGCCCACCGTCGTGGGCATCGATTACCTGACCCGTAATCTGGGCAAAGACCTCGGCGGGCAATGCCAGCAGCAATAATAATAGTATTCTAATTTCTGACAGCTTCAAAATCATGTATTAGCAAATGGGCTTCGCTTGTAATTTCGTTTAGTCGGCGCAAAGGTACTCATTGTTTGTATGACCACAAAACTTTTTTGTATATAAAAGTGTCCGAAAAGTCTGATTTTCGCTTTTTTAAAACTAAAAACGATTATTTAAGCAAGAAAATGACTACTTTTGCACGCATGAATACAACAAAACCGCCAATTCTGCCTGTTATCATCGGCACCGGATTTGGTGTCGGCTTCTGGCCGTGGGGACCCGGGACTGCTGGGGCCGTGCTGGCCACGATGATATGGGCAGCCCTGTTTCCTGCTCTGGGCTTGTACTATACGCCCCTGCTGCTGGCCTTTCTCATCGTGCTGTTTACGTGGCTGGGCACGTGGGCCACGTCGCGGCTCATGCCCTACTGGGGCGACGACCCCAAGCGCGTGGTGGTCGACGAGATGGTGGGCGTGTGGATTCCGCTGCTCATAGCCACCAACTGGTGGTCGGCCCTGCTGGCCTTGTTGCTCTTCCGCTTCTTCGACATCGTGAAGCCGTTGGGCATCAGGAGCCTCGACCGCCGTCAGGGAGCCTTCTGGGTAATGGCCGACGACCTCTTAGCAGGGGTCTACTCAGCCGTTGTCCTCTACCTTATTATAATAATTATATAACATGACATGTATGAATAACAACAACGGATTACACGGATTTTCTAACATGGCGATAACGTCGCGTAGCACAAATCCGTATAATCCGTGTAATCCGTTGTTTAAATAATGATGGATTTAGGCGTATGGGCAGGGTGAGACGCGAGATATGGACCTTCTGCAAGGCACAGCTGACGGCACAGGTGGCCACGCTGGCCGATTTTGCCCTCTCGTTCCTGTTGGCCGAGGTGGCGGGCATCTACTACGTGGTGGCCACTTTCTTGGGGGCCGTGTGCGGGGGCATCGTGAACTGCTACATGAACTATCGCTGGGTGTTCGATGCCGTAGGGCTGAGAAGGAGGAACATAGCGCGGAAATACCTGTTGGTGTGGTGCGGCAGCATCGGGCTGAACACCCTGGGTACCTACGCGCTGACCGAACTGTCGCAGCGACACTTCATCATTGCCAAGGCCGTGGTGGCCGTCATCGTGGGCGTGCTGTGGAACTATCAGCTGCAGCGGCGCTTCGTCTACAAGGAGACCCACGTCATGCAATCCGTAAACAAGAAAATCAACAGAAAATAAGTAACTATGAATTACAGAGACTTCCTACAGAAAATCATCTACAACGTCATCGACCCTTTCATCGACCTGATGATCAAACTGGGTCTTACGCCCAACGCCATCACCGCGACGGGCTTCATTGGCAACCTGTTTGCCATGTTCTTGTTCATCGAGGCGGCTCAGACCACCGGCGGCTCCGATTTGGCCTTTCAGTACATAGGGTGGGGCGGTACCGTCATCCTCTTTGCCGGTCTGTTCGACATGATGGACGGTCGGCTGGCGCGTCGTGGCAACATGTCGTCGACCTTCGGCGCACTCTGGGACTCCACGCTCGACCGGTACAGCGAACTGGTCACGCTCTTTGGCATCTGCCTTATCTTTCTCAAGGGCGGCGACGAGTGGTTTACTATGGGTGTCATCACTTTCGCGGCTATGGTGGGATCGATCATGGTGAGCTATGTGCGTGCCCGTGCCGAGGGTTTGCAGATTGAGTGCAAGGTGGGACTGATGCAGCGACCCGAGCGCGTCGTGGTCACGGCCGTCGCCGCCATCGTCACGGCCTTCACGGCCAATCTCTGGTGGCTCGCAGGCGGCATGATTCTTATTGCCGTGCTGGCCAACATTACTGCCTTCTGGCGCATTGCACATTGTTATAAGGAGTTGAGGGGGAAGTAAAGCACAAATCCGTGTAATCCGTGTAATCCGTTGTTTTAAGCAAATGAGACTGTTCGACCTAAGTACAATGACGCGGCGCGAGCTGTTGGCCGACGTCATCGGCTCCGTGGCCTTCCTCCTCATCCAGTGGGCGGTGGTGGGACTGCTGCCTGCACAGGTGTTCATGGTGCTGCTCTTCAACTTGCTGTTCCTGGCTCATCCCGTCAGTCGGCGGTTGGCCGTGGCCCTGCTGCCCTTCGTGGCCTTCGAGATATGCTACGACTGGATGCGGCTCTATCCCAACTACAAGGTCAACCCCATCGACATCTATGGACTCTACGCTACGGAGCTGAGTCTCTTCGGCGTCGTCAGCGAAGGCGTGACGATGATTCCCGGCGAGTACTTCATGCAGCATCACTCGGCCTTGGCCGATCTGTTGGCTGGCTTCTTCTACCTGTGTTGGGTGCCCGGCCCCATGGCCTTAGGGCTTTGGCTACTCTATAAAGGCGAGGCCCGTTGGTATCTGCGCTTCGCCTTGTGTTTCCTCTTTGTCAACTTCTTAGGGTTTGCGGGCTATTACCTGCATCCTGCTGCCCCGCCCTGGTATGCCCTGCAGTTCGGCTTTGAGCCCGACTTCAGCACGCCAGGCAACGTGGCCGGGCTGGGACGCTTCGACGAGCTGATAGGCGTGCCGGTGTTCCAGAGCATCTACGTGAACAACAGCAATATCTTTGCCGCCATCCCCTCGCTCCATGCGGCCTATATGCTCGTGGCCACGGTCTACGCCGTACTCTCGCGCCGTTCGTGGCCGCTCATTGCCGCGTGTACCTTCATTACCATCGGCATCTGGTGTACGGCTGTCTACTCCTGCCACCACTACATCGTCGATGTGGTCTTGGGCATCTTCACCGCGCTTATCGGCATCTACTTCTTCGAGAGCCTCCTGATGCGCTGGCCCGCCTTCCGCCGTTTCGTTGACCGCTACACTCACTTCATCAGCGGGGCAGAGAAGTAATGAGATAAGGTAAATATGACAATATCAGACGGTAATTTCGGCTGAACCATAGCACCAATGGTGCTGGGAATCGTAAACCACGCAGAATTGGCCGGGTGCCACCCCGTGAATAGGCGCATCCGACTGCACCTCAAAACGACCGTCGGGTAGGGGAATCAGCCTTGCCCGGTGGTATTCTGGCGTGTGTCGAATCTTAAAAGTGATGCTTTCCGACGGCATCTGTCCGTTGATGCTGTGGAAATCGTGAACAAGGAACTGCTGCTTGTAAACGGTCTGCGGGTCGTAGCCGTGGGCCACGTAGAGGATATTCTGCGCCGCGTCCTTCTTCACGATGAACCACGGGCCGCCGCCGAAGCCGAGTCCCTTGCGCTGTCCTATCGTATAGAACCAATGGCCGCGATGCTGGCCTATTCGGCGTCCCGTCTCTAATTCAACGACGTCGCCCGCCTGCTCGCCAACGTAGCGGCGCACGTATTCCGTATAGTCAATCTTTCCTAAGAAGCAGATGCCCTGCGAGTCCTTGCGGTGGGCGCTGACCAAGTGCTCGCGCTCGGCCACCTGGCGCACCTCGTCCTTCACGTAGTGGCCAATGGGAAAGAGGGCCTTCTCCAACTGCCAACCGTAGATCTGGGCCAGGAAGTCGGTCTGGTCCTTCACGGGGTCGGGGCTTGTGGTGAGCCACTTGCGGCCCTTGTCGTCGCGCTCCGTCTGCGCATAGTGACCCGTAGCTATCAGGTCGTAGTCACGACCGCGCTTCTCATGGAAGGCTCCGAACTTAATGAGCCGGTTGCACATCACGTCGGGGTTGGGGGTCAGTCCCGCGCGCACCTTGTCCATCGTGTACTTCGTCACCTGGTCCCAGTACTCGCGGTGGCAGTCCACCACCTCTAACCGGCACCCATATTTTGCCGCAACCGCCGTGGCCATCTCCAAGTCTTCCTCCGACGAGCAGTCCCACTCTTCGTTCTCCTCCGGCCCAATCTTGATGTAGAAACAGTCGGGGTGCAGACCCTGACGGGCCAGTTCATACACCACCACCGAACTGTCGACGCCGCCCGACAACAGTACCGCAATTCGCTTGTCTTGCCAATTTTCTTGTTTCATGCTGCAAAAGTACAAAAATTTTTCGTAACTTTGCACTTATTATTACCTAAATGATATGATTATGAACATTGGAGACAAGGCCCCGGAGATTCTGGGCAAGGACGAACAGGGACGGGACATCCGTCTGAGTGATTACAAGGGACGCAAGCTCGTGCTCTACTTCTACCCGAAGGACAACACCAGCGGCTGCACAGCAGAGGCTTGCAGTCTGCGCGACCATTATGCCGAACTGCAAGGTGCCGGCTACGAGGTGGTGGGCGTGAGCAAGGACTCGGCTGCGTCGCACGTGAAGTTCAAGGAGAAGTACGAGCTGCCCTTCCCACTTATTGCCGATGTAGACCATACGCTCTTGGAGGCAATGGGTGCCTGGGGCGAGAAGTCGATGTACGGCAAGAAGACGATGGGCACCATCCGCACCACCTTCATCATTAACGAGGAGGGCATCATCGAACAGATGTTCGTTGGCAAGCAGGTGAAGACTAAGGAGCATGCCGGACAAATCCTGGCGAAATAACGCCTGCCGATTTCGGAGGTACGGAGGTACGATGGTACGGAGGTACGAGGATAGACTCCTCGCGGAGAAATAGGCGTGCAAACTATTCTCGCACCCCCGTACCTCCGTACCCCCGCACCTCCGAATTATCCCCAATTATTTTTTATCGATTACGTGAAAGTGCAGCTTAGTCCTCGGGGACGATGGGGTAGAGTTCGATGAACTCGCCTTGGTGGTTGCAGCCGTCGTTGATGAGTTCGGCGGTCTTCTTGCCCACCGTCTCAATGTCGTGGAAGCCCGGAAGACTCATGTTGCCGTTCAGGTCGGTCGTGGTCGGTCCCGGATGCACGGAGAATATTTCCACGGGTGTGCCTTGCTGCTGAAACTCCATAGCCATGACACCCATCATGGCATTCTGGGCTGCCTTGCTTGCTACGTAGGCCAGCGGATGCCAGTAGGGACTGATAGCCGAGGGCACGGTGATGTTGACGATTCTTCCTTCGTTCTGGGCTAACAGGGGCTGTAGCGCCTTGGTCAGCGCGAAGGTGCCGATGAAGTTCACGTCTAAGGTCTTCTTGATGTCGTCTATCTCCGTGTGCAGGCTATCGACGCTCATGTCGCCGGGTATGCCCGCATTATTGACCAATAGGGTCAAGCAGGGATAACTCTCGCTAACCTCCTTGGCAGCCTGTGCGATGTCGTCAAGGTCTGTCAGTTCTATATGCACCCATCCTAACACGTCGGCCCCAGCCTTCCGCAGTTCTTCGATGGCTTTCCCGGCACGTTCCTGATTGCGTGCTCCGATGACAACTTTCCAGCCGTTGAGTCCTAAGTGCTTCGCAATACCGAAGCCGATGCCCTTGTTGGCACCTGTCACTAATGCTACTTTTTCTTTCATCATTTCAGTTAATTTTTGTATTGTTGCGGGTGCAAAGGTAAGCAAATTTGAGGTTTCTGCCAAGAATCTGCTATAAAATCGGCCCGAAGAGTGATAAAAATCTGGGAAAAGTAGTGATTATTCAGATAATATGCTTATCTTTGTGTATTATTTAGAAAATCCGTAAAATCCGTGAAATCCGTTGTTATTCCTGTTCTTTTGGCCGTCCTGCTCTTCTGCCACCTGACGGCTGCGTCGCAAAGGCGCGAGAAGTATGAGTTTGTGCGCAATCTGCCGGCCTACGCCGACTCGCTGATTGCCGACCTTGACTATCCCCTTGCCTGGGGGCATAGCGACATCAAGGACTTCGCTGCTTGGAAGGAAGCGGCCCGCCAGAAGGTGTTCGACTGCATGCTTACCCCTCCCCCCGCGCCTGCCGACGGCAATCAGGCCAAGGTGATTTTCGAGGAACAGCGAGACGGCTACAAGGCGAGGAAGATAGAGATACGCCTGAGCCGATACTACGTGGTGCCTGCCTACGTACTCATTCCCGACGGCGAGGGGCCGTTTCCTGCTGTGAATGTCCTGCACGATCACGGTGGCCATTTCTTCATCGGCAAGGAGAAGGTGATACGCCCGTTGGCCTGCGAGGATTCTACCGTCATCAAGGATGCTGAAGCCTGGGCTGAGGGCTACGAGGGGCAGTTCTTCGGTGACTATCTGGCCCGTCATGGCTATGTGGTCTTCGCTGCCGATGCACCTATGTGGGGCGAACGAGGCCTGAAGGAGGAGATGAAGCGCAACCTCTACGACATGATTTCGGGCAATATGATGATGTATGGCATCAATCTCTCGGCCTATATGACCTACGACGACATCGCCGGGACGGAATACCTGGCCACCATGCCCGAGGTGGATGCCAGCCGCATAGGCTGTACGGGATGGTCGATGGGAGCCTATCGCACGTGGATGCTTGCGGCCTTGTCCGATCGCGTCAAGGTGGGGGCAGCCGTCTGCTGGATGGTGACCACCGACGAACAGCTGACTTTCAAGTATAGTCGCACGGAGAATGGCGGCTTTGCCAATTGTCTGCCCGGCCTTCGCCGATGGCTCGACTATCCGCACATTGCCAGCATCGCCTGTCCTAAGCCGATGCTCTTCATCAACGGCACACAGGACAAACTGTTTCCCGTAGCGGGTGTCAACAAAGCCTTCAAAACGATGCACGACACGTGGGAAAGCCAAGGCGCAGCCGACCGGTTAGAGACGGAGCTTTGGGAGATTCCTCATAGCTGTGGCAAGCGGGCACAGGAGCGGGTACTTCGGTTCTTGCAGAAGTACCTGTAAAGTCAATATCTTTATCAGAAGTTACATCCAAGGGCGACGCTCAGTTGTGTGTGGTCGCAGCCTTGGCTGTGGCTGTTGGTTTCGTTGCTCTTTCGATGTTGCAGGGAAACCTTGGCGTAGGTGGCCATCTGCGTTTCAGGGAAGAGGAATGAGTATTTCACGCTGCCACCTACGGCATACTGGGCCGACGTGAGCCATTGGTACTCACGCATGAGCCAGACCTCCATAGTGGCGGGAGCATCCATTTTCTCGCTGGGCTGGGTGTAGGTGAGGTCTTCGCAGGGCTGACCGCTGCCCTGGCGGAACGAGCCGTTCAGAGAGAACGACCACACGCCGTAGCGAGTAGCGAGGTGATGGGTGGCAGAGGCGAAGTACTCGCGGGCCGAGAGACGCTGGCGGCGGTAGTAGGGATAGAGGTAGGCCGTCTGCTTGCGGTGCATCCAGTCCAAGCCAGCCTGTAGGGTCCAGGTGGGCTGCTCGCCTTGTATGCCGAGGTCGGCGGTGAGGGCAATGTTGCCGTCAACCCATAGTTTGTTGGCGGTCTTTACTTTTGCGTAATAATTATAATAGGTGGCACCCGCGTCGTTCTTCAGTTCGCGGTAAGTGTTGGCATCGTTCCGTAGGTTCTCGGCAGAGAGGGAGAAGTCGAGGCAAAGCCTCGACCTACGGGGAAGGAGGGTGAGACGGGCGGTGTAGTTGTAGATGTCGCTGTGATGGTCGGTATAGGTAATGGTATAGGGCGACTTGCGGCCATAGTAGCCACGACGATGGAGGTAGCTGAAGGAGTTGAAGAATGATGAGTGAAGAGTAGAGAGTGATGAGTGAAGAGTGGAGGATGATGAGTGAAGAGTGGAGAGTGAAGAGTGAAGAATGGCGGGGTGGAGGGAGAACTGGAGGCTGAGGCCGTTGTAGTCGTTGACGAGGGGCATCTCGCGGCTCTTGTCGGTGAAGCCCTCCACGCCGAACTGCTCGCGCTGTCCCATGAAGGCGGCGTAGCCGACGAGCGACTGGTAGACCTTATCGGTCTTTCCGTAGGTGCTGAACTGCAGGCTCTCGGTGTTGCGGTGATACAGGTAGTTGGCCCCCACGGCCCCCCAACGTCCTAATGGGGCATAGAAGCCAGCCGAAAGTTGCAGGTCCATCAGTTTGTTCTTGTGGCGCAAGTCCTTGTATTTGGCATAGTTAGCGGCGGTGTAGTCGAGGCGTGTGCCTATTGACAGGCCATGATAGATGTCAACGCCGAAGCCGCCAGTCAGCTGGTAGACATCGCGGTGCTTGTCGCCCTCGTTGCCTAAAGAGTCCTCAACGATGTCGAAGGGTGCATGGGTGGTGAGGGGTGAGAGCTGGGTAAACGCAGAGCCGGCCATATCCTTGCCGGCAAAGTTGTCGTAGCTGATGGAGCCGAAGAGTACGGCGCGGTCGCTGAGCCGATAGAACGACTCGACGGAGGCCTCGAGCTGAAGGGCGTTGGGCGAATCGTGGTAGTCGACGAATCCCCCCTTCGTCCGTGTCAGCGACAGTTCGGCCTCGGCGATGCTGGCTGTGGCAAAGCGGGTGAGCGCGGCAGCATTTATGGACGAAAGCCACGGGTCGCTGCGCTTGATGAAACCGTAGTCGCGGTGGATGATTGAAGATTGATGAGTGGAAAGTGAAGAGTGAAGAGTGGGGAGTGAAGAGTGAAGAGTGGGGAGTGAAGAGTGAAGAGTGAAGAGTGAAGAATCTGGCACGTCGGTAGCCGACTGAGCGAGGCAGCCCAGTCCGGCACAAAGCATAGCGGTGAATAACACTTCTCTTTTCATTTTTTCATTCTTCACTCTTCATTCTTCACTCTTCACTCTTCATTCTTCACTATTCACTCCAGATTCTCCATCTGGCATTATCTATCTAAACATCCCTCCCTTTGGGAGGGCTTGGGTAGGCTTTTCACTCTCTCAGCGAGCACTTCTGCCGTTCGTGGAAGTCGCCCGTGCTGTCGTTCCAGTCGCGATACATGATGTGGGCACCACGCCTGATGGAAGCCTCGGCATCGATGCCGCTGGGGTCGTCGACGTAGCCATAGACCAGCTTACTGGCGTTCTCGGGCATGGCCTCGGTCTCTTCCTGATCCACATTACGATAGAGCGAATGCCCCAGCTTGTTTGTCAGGTAGACATAGCCTGCGTCGATGTCGGCGGTCAGTCGCTTCAGGTTCTTCTCCTTTTCGGCGGCACTATAGACCTCAACGCCGTCGATAATCCATTCGTTGGGTATGCGGATGTTGGCGTGTATGGCATCGTGGGCCTCGCCGGGCGAGTACCACAGGTTGTCGGCATTCATGCCATACTCCAAGGGCGTGGCATTTTGCATCTGGAAGATAAACAGGGCGGGGGAGAAGACGCTGAGCGGCCAGGCCTTACCCTGTCCATACTTCACCGCCCGGAGATAGTGCGACGTGGGGATGATGTCGGCTGGGGTGGGGTAGTAGCTGGTCTGGTTGTAGCCGCTCTCGGGGTCGTACATGCAGTAGTAGTCAGCGTTGGCGTAGTTCACCGACTGCGAGTAGGTCAGCGTGTTGTTGATGGCTCCGTGAACATTGACCACCACCTGCGACCACGGTTCGATGACCAGCGAACCGGGAAAGTACCAGATGCCGTTGAGGGCGGGCGTGAAGTCCTCGGCCTCATAGACCAGCTGGCCCGCGTCGTCATAGTTGCGGTTGTTGCCGTTGCTGTTGTAGGGCGTGCAGAATCCGAAACAGAGGTTGTTGGCCACAATCTGTTGCGGACAGTTGTTGTAGAGGATAATGCACTTGTCTGCCTGGAAGAATCCGCTGCCGTCGTCCATCGGGCAACCGCCACAGTACACCTCCTTGATAATAATCTGGTCGACGTTCTGGTCGGGCAGGGTGGGCAGAGGCTCCTCGCTGAACGAGATTTCTTTCACATCGTTAGCCGACAGCTCCAGGGTGGTGCCGTCGTTCTTGGTGATGGTCATCTTCCACGATTGCGCTGTGCAGAATGACAGATGACAAAGGGCGAATGCAAAAATCAGTAATAATCGTTTGTTCATATTCTATGGTTCTTTGATGGATGATTCTTGGTCAATGCACGACTCGTTTGCGGGATGACTTCAGGGCGATGTCGATGGCGTTCAGGCTGTCGGGTGCTACGACAATCATGCTGCGCACGCCGTTGAACATATATCGCCACCAGGTAGTACCCGTAGAATCGAGGAACTGGCTGCTGGTCGAGGCCTCGTAGATGCCGGGCGTCACGCGGAAGCGCACCCTGCCCTGCGCGTCGGTTGAGTCGATGAACACGGCGTTACGCCCCACGCTTCGCAGTTCGATGGGTGCTCCGGCGTATGGCTCCACGGTGTTCTCGGGGTAGACCAGCTGCACCGAGAGCGTGCAGAGTTCCACCGACTCGTCGTAGCTGCACGCCGACATCAGGGCCACACCTATTATTATATATAGTAGTCGCTTCATATCTTTAGCCTTAATGAGAGTCCGTAATAGTAGCTGGGCACGTAGCTGCTGCCGAAGAGCGACGTCTCGAGGTCGGTCTGCGAGGAGTGTACGTGCCGCATGGTGTTCCAGAAGTTGTTGGCATAGAACGACAGCGATACGTGGTCGCCAATCTCCTTCGTCACGCTGAGGTTGGCTGAGTAATAGGCCGACAGCCGGTTGGGGTTCATGACGTATGCGTAGTTCGACCTCACCACCAACTGCGACAGCTCGCTGTAGAGCGTAGGGTCGTTGTCCTTGGCCCAGAGGAACTTCTCGGCAAAGGGTATGCGTTCGTCGGGCTGCTCCCAGGTGGAGTAGTATTCGGGCCAGAGCACGATGAACTTGTCCTGAGTGTTTCCGTCGTAAGGCTCGCCGAAGTAGCCTTCGCCGTTCTCCAGCATATAGCCTCGGGGGCCGTCGCTCAGTTCGCTTAGCGAGCGGCGGTAGCTGTAGAGCGAGCTTTCCAGTCGCAGTTGCACGATGAGGCGCACTTTGGGGATGTGGGTAGTGGTCGTGACGTTCAGGTTCAGCTGGCGCGCCAGCGAGCCGTTGCTCACCGAGGCGTTGGCGCTATAGCCTGTGCTGTTCACGTTGGAGCCACGGTAGTAGCCCACGTACTGGCTGGGCTGTCCCGACGACGTGACGTTGGTCACACCCAAGGGCACGTCGGCAAAGAGTACATCGTCTACGCCCTTGTAGCGGTAGTAGTTGCCGTCGATGCGTAGTGCCGTGCGCAGGGGGCGTATCTGGGCAAAGTCCACGATCCACTCCAGTCCGTAGCGGTTCAGCGGCGTAGCGTTGGTGTAGTACTGGTTGGTGTTGTAGGTCTGCTTCTCCGAGTAGGCCAGTTCCTGGGAGGGAACGACCGACGTGGCATCATGCACGGTGACCACACCCGTCTGTCGGTCGATGGTGAACGTGCGGTTCTCCACGGGAATGCCGCATTGCTGCACGGCGGTCTGCCCCGTGTAGCGGTAGGTGAAGGGCGTGTACTGGCGGGCGGCCATGTAGGAGTTGAACGTCTTGTGGTGGAAGGCCGAGAGCGAGATGCGCGTGCCGAGGAGGGTCATCTCCAAGCCGATGTCGGTCTGGTGGGTGTACTGCCAGCGCAGGTCGTTGTTGCGCAGGGCCCGTGAGGGGTAGGTGTGGTAGGCGTAGTAGCTGGTATTGTCGGCCGTCGAGGTCGAGGCAAAGGCCAGCAGGTCGGTATAGGAGGGGGCGGGATAGAGCACCTGGAACGACGGCAGCTTTACGCTCTTGCCCCATCCGGCGTGCAGCTCCAGTTGGGAAACCCACCACGACGCGCGTGCTGAGCCATTTGGAAGGTTCCAGAAGATATAGCGGGCGTTGGTGCGGGGCGACAGACTGCCTACGGTGCCATAGTCCGAGCCGCTGATGAGCGTGATGTCGTCGCGCAGGCCGGCGGTGAGCTGTAGCGACGCGCCGTGGCGGATGGAGGTGGGAATGATCACCTTGTCCTCGGCATAGAAAGCCAGGTTGTGCATGGCGGGCAGCTCTTCGTAACGATATTCGCGCCAGGTGGGAGCCACGCTCATGTCGTCGTAGTAGGTGCCGCGCCCCCGGTTCTCGCTGCCGTTGTACTGGGTGCCTATCGTGAGGCGGTTGGTCACGGTCTTTATCCTGCGGTTCCACTCGGCCTTCAGCTTTAAGGCCCACGAAAGGGGCTTGGTGTCGTTGAAGCCTAAGACGTACCAGTAGCCCGTGGGGCCGAGGACGATGGCTTCGCCGACGCTCCCTGCTGCGGCCATGTAGTACCCCTCCTCCGTGCTGTGCAGGTAGGGCTGGGTCGATGCGCTGTTCTGGTGGCTGTAGGTCTCCTGCCGACGGTCGTTATAGGAGAAGGAACCCGACAGGGAGAGGTTGGTAATCCACGGTTTGTTGAGTAGCCATTGCACGTCGAGGTTGCCCCGGAAGGCATTGTCGCGCACCTTGGTATAGTCGTCCAGCTCGTTGTCGGGGTCGGCCTCCGAGTTGTAGCCTCCCACGTTGCCCGTCAGTCCGAGGTTCAGCGTCAGCGGGGTGCTCTCTTTCAGGAATACGTTGGAGTAGCGCAGGCTGAGGATGTTGCGCTGATAGGCCGTATGGGGCGAGGCCGCGTCGCTGAACGAGCGGGCATGCTCAGCCGAGGCGTTCAGCACGCCGAGGCTCTCGCCCAGGTCGAAGCCCTTGTTGACGGCTATCTGCCGGGTGTGCTGATTCAGCTTGCCTTCGACGATGAAGGGCGACTTGCCCCGCCGTGTCTGCACTTTCACCACGCCGTTCGACAGGTCGCCATATTCCACCGAGGGGATGCCCGTCACTATCTCCACGCTTTCCACGTCGGAAGTGCTCACGGTGCGCGTCGAGCTGCCCAAGGTCTCGCCGCTCATGGCGTTGTTGTCGAGGCGCATGCCGTCGATCTCGATGGCCGTGCCAAACGAGGCGTTGCCTTTCTCCTGACTGCTGCTGCGCAGGGCCATGCGGTTGTCGTCCATCAGCGTGGGGTTCACCGTCTTCCCGCCGGGCAGCAGCACGCCTACGTCGCTCAGGTTGAGCAGTTGTTGCTGGTCCAGCGCCTGCCGGTTGATGGTGTAGCTCGTCGTGGCCTCGTCCTGCTTGCGGCGAGCCACTACGGTCACTTCGCTCAGCTTCAGGTTCTGCTGCTTCAGTTTCAGGCGCAGGTCGGCCACGTCGCGGTTGATGGTGATGGTCATCGTGCGCTTCTCGTAGCCTAAGCATTGCACCGTGATCGTCGTGCGTCCGGCGGGTACGTTCTTCATCTGGTAGCCCCCCCGCTCGTTGGTCACGGCCCACAGTCCGCTCTCCGCAAGCAGCACCGAGGCATACTCAACGGCCTGCCCCGACTCCGCGTCGACCACCGTGCCAGCCAACTGATAGTGCTGGGCGTGGATGCCGAGAGTGAGGCAAAAGAGCGTAAGCAACGTATGAATGAGTCTTCTGCGCATAATTTATGGTGCAAATATAGCGATTTTCTATGAAATATACAATACTTACTATTAAGTATTTGCTTGTTGGTGTTCATTTCAACTTTTTTTCGTATCTTTGCAGCCGACGCTAACATAGCACTATTAAAACCTAAAGTAATGATGAAGAGATTCTATTTTGCTGTGCTGATGCTGCTCGTGGCAGTACAGACGATGGTGGCGCAGGATGTGCTGCCGCTGGATCCGGAGGTGCGCAAGGGCACCCTGAAGAACGGACTGACCTATTACATCCGCCACAACGCGAAGGAGCCGGGGCTGGCCGACTTCTACATTGCCCAGCGTGTGGGCTCTATCCAGGAGGAGCCGCGTCAGCGCGGACTGGCCCACTTCCTGGAGCACATGGCCTTCAACGGCACGAAGAACTTCCCCGGCAAGGGCAAGCGGCTGGGTATCGTGCCCTGGTGCGAGACCATCGGCGTGAAGTTCGGCGCCAACCTGAATGCCTATACCAGCGTAGACCAGACGGTCTACCACATCGGCTCGGCCCCGCTTCGCCGTGAGGGCATTCTCGACTCCTGCCTCCTGGTGCTGCACGACTGGAGCCACTACCTGCTTTTAGAGGATGCCGAGATCGACAAGGAGCGCGGCGTCATCCACGAGGAATGGCGCACCCGCCGTGCCGGGCGTGCCGTGCAGCGGCTCATGGAGCAGGCCATGCCCAAGATATACAAGGGTACGAAATATGAGGACTGCATGCCCATCGGCTCGATGGACATCGTGGACAACTTTGCTTATCAGGACTTGCGCGACTATTATAATAAGTGGTACAGGCCCGACCTGCAGGCCGTCATCGTCGTGGGCGATGTCGACGTAGACAAAGTGGAACGCAAGATACAGAAGCTCTTCTCGTCTATCCCCCTGCCCAAGAACCGTGCCGAGCGCGTCTACTACCCCGTGACCGACAACGACTCGATGATTGTGTGCATCGAGAAGGACAAGGAACAGCCCGTCGTGCTTTGCCACCTCTACATGAAGCGCGACGCAACGCCCGACGACCAGAAGAACTGCGAGGCTTATCTGCGCGGCGACTACGTGGACGGACTCATTGGCTACATGCTGAACAATCGGCTCACCGAACTGAAGCAGCAGGCCGTGCCGCCCTTCCAGAGTGCCACGGGACGCGCCTCGAGCTTCTTCCTCAGCCGCACGAAGGAGGCGTTCAGCCTGAGCGTCGGCTGCAAGCAGGAGAGCATCCTGGGCGGACTCATCACGGCCGTAGCGGCCTGCGAGCAGGCACACCAGCAGGGCTTCTCGCAAAGTGAACTGGATCAGGCCAAGACTTTCAAGCTGAACCACGACGAGCGGAAGTACAACGAGCGCCACGACCGCTCCAACTCGAAGTTAGTGGGCCTCTGCGTGCAGAACTTCCTGAACGGCGAACCGCTCATCTCGATGGACAAGCAATGGGAACTGACGCAGAAGTTCGACCGCGAGGTGACGCTTGAGGAGGTCAATCAGGCCGTGCGTGAGCTGATTACCGACCGCAACCAGGTGGTGGTGATGTATGCGCCCGACAAGCCAACGGTGGCCCTGCCCTCCGAGCAGCAGATTGAGGACGTCATCCTTGCCACGCAGCGGCAGCAGTATGCACAGGCCCCCCATTCAGCCCCCGAGGGGGCTACGATAGAAGCCTACGTCGACAGCCTCCTTTCTTTTTCTGCCCCAGGAGTCCCAGAAGTCCCATCAGCCTCAGAAGCCCCAGGAGTAGCCAAAACCTCCCCTTGGAAGCACGGCTTCACCGAACTGGTCCTTAACAACGGCATGCACGTCTACGTGCGCCAGACCGACTTCAGCAAGAACACCATACAGATGATGATAAAGGCCGACGGCGGCACCTGCGACTACGGCGACGAGGACATCCCGCAGTTCGCGCTCATCTCCAGCAGCATCAGCGAGGCCGGCGTGGGTGCTTGGGATGCCGCCACATTGCGCAAGTTGCTCGCAGGGAAGAGCGTGCGCGTGCAGGCCTCGGTGGGCAGTCGTAGTCGTAGCATCAGCGGCGGGGCCAGCATCAAGGATGCCGAGACGATGATGCAGCTCGCCTACCTCTATTTCACCCAGCCGCGCCGCGACACCGCCGCCTTTGCCGGACTCATCAACCGCTCGCACTCGTTCCTGAACAACCGCAACGCCTCGCCGCGTGTCGACTACAACGACTCCATCTCGGCCATCCTCTACGGACATCATCCGCGCCTGGAACCCATGACGCAGGAGCGCCTGCTGAAGGCCGACTACGACCGCATCCTCCACATCTACAGGGAGTGTTTCAGCAATCCTGCCGACTTCTGCACAGTCATCATTGGCAACATGTCGCTCGACGAGTTGAAACCCCTGATCGTGAAATACTTGGCAAGCTTACCGGCCCCGGCCCCCCCTTCTGCCCCCGAGGGGGCTACTATAGCCCCGACTACTGACAGCAAAACTATAGAAGCCCCCTCGGGGGCCGTAGGGGGGGCCTGTATCCCCCAAATCATCAAGCAGGATGCCACCCACATCTTCCGCAAGCAGATGGCCACCCCGCTGGCCAACGTCAGCATCTTCTATGCCGCCGATGTTCCCTTCTCCCCGAAGAACGACCTCGTGCTCGACTTCCTCAAGCGCACCCTCTCCATTGCCTATACCGACTCGGTGCGTGAGGAGAAGGGCGGCACCTACGGCGTGAGCGTAGACTTCAATTTGGACAAGGACGACCATCCCAATGCCAGCTTCCGCATCTCCTACAACGCCGACCCAAGCCGCTACGAGGAACTGAATCCCATCGTCTACCAGCAGCTGAAGAACATCGCCGAGAATGGCCCGGAGCCTACGTCGATGAGCAAGGTGCGCGAGTATCTGAAGAAACAGTACGACCAGAATGCCATCACCAACGGCTACTGGGACTATATTGCATGGCATGAGCTGGAAGATGAGGCCGACTTCGACGAGAACTACAAGGGGCTTGTCGACGAGGTGTCGGCGCAGGACGTCCAGCAGATGGCTCGCCAGTTGCTCTCGCAGGGCTATCGCATTGAGGTGACAATGTTGTCGGAATGATTAAACCTTTCTGCGGGTCATGCGTCAATAACGAATAATAGTAATCACTTAATATCACATCAAAGAAAAAAATGAAGAAGAATCTTATCTCGATTGCGAGCATGGCCTCGCTGCTGTTAGTGGCCGTCATGCTGCAAAGTGCCAAGCCCGACGAGGTCATGACCAAGGAAGACGGCATGTATGTGGTCAATACCACCACGCTGGGCAAGGATGTCATTGGCTATGTAGACACTACACCCCTGAAAATCTATATCCAGAAGGATAAGGTGGTGAAGATTGAGTTCCTGAAGAACCAGGAGACGCCCAAGTACTTTGTCAAGGTGAAGAAGCTGTTGGCCGACAAGTGGAACGATATGAAGGTCAACGATGCCCTCAAGGCTCAGGTCGACGGCGTAACGGGTGCCACCTTCTCGTCCGATGCCGTAAAGGAAAACGTACGTCTCGGACTCGAGTACTACAAGAAGAACAAGTAACCGCGAAACCCCATCCCCGCTCTTTACCGACCTACGTCGGCAAGTTTACTGACCATTGTCGGTAGATTTGCCGACGTAGGTCGGTAAATGTCAAATACGTTGTTTCCCGTCGCCATCTGTCGCTCTTTCAACGAGGAAACAACATCCTTCGAGACAGGATAAATACTCCAACGGATTCAAACTTACGACCATGCATAGTCCCAGAAATCGTCATCCTTAGACTTACAACTTTGTTTCTTCTTCGATTTCCACGGCTTCCTTCTTGCACGGCGGTCATACCATCTTGCCACAAAGCAGATGACTGCGCACCAGAATAAGATTCCAAATAGAGTGTCCATATCTGTTTCTTTACTCCTGACAGAATATCCGTTTCAGTTCTTCGTCACTCGATGTGAAGCGGTTTTCCTTCAGATGGTTAAGTGCCTGTCTGAAAATAACTATCTCACGACAGCCTTTCAAGTCATTGAAAAGTTTTTTGAAACGAGGGTCTGTTTGGGTCGTAATGGTCTTTGTCACTCGGGTAAACGCCTTCAGATCAGATGGCAATCCATAGTCAACAAGGTTCAGCCCGGCAAGAGTCACCTGACTCAGGATAAAACCGTCCATTGCGGGCTTCACAAAAATTGCATAGTGACTACGGCTTTTATGCCTCATCAGCATTAGGTGTTCCGACGATGCCAATTCTGTGAAATCATTCATGTACGGATGGCGTTTCTTGTCGAAGTCAATGACCCCTACCGCAAAACCATCACAATATTTCCCATTCATCAGGCCCGCCACCATGTTGCACCCCTTCTGATGGTTCACGCCCTCGGTATCGAGCAGCGACTCCACCAGACTCGTGTCAATAAAGCACTCCGGGATTATATACAGGTCTCTCATCTTTCTTCAAAGGTATGTTTCCATGTTGAAGAACATATCAACACCGTTTGCGTATATCTCATCTACGTCTGCATCGGAGGCACGTTTCACCGTCGTTTCTCCGTCCACCATGTTCACGAAATAGATGGCCAGGTCATCACTCACCGACTCCATCAGGCTGTTGGCCACGTATGGGCTGTGAGTGGAAATAAAGAACTGATTATCCTCTGCGTCGATGAAGTCCTGCACCACAGAAGCGATATACGGCGGGAAAGTATGTGTCTCAGGCTCCTCCATGCAGATTACCTTCCCGTGGTTGCTCAGTATGGAAGCCTTATAGAATATCATGCGCTGTAGCGAGTCGGCCAGCGAACTGAACGGAATCAAGAAAATCTCGTCCGACTTCTCTTTCAGGGCCTTTAGCTCCTGGCTTACGTTGTCATACACCATCTTCAGACCGTATGAAGCCATCAGTCCGCTGATTTCGTCTTTCAGCATGGGAATCTGCTTCACCACTTCCATTAGGTTCGTCCCCGATGGAGGCAGAAGCTGTTGTGAACCAGACGACATCCACCGATTCATCATCGTGTACTTGTAAAACAGCACCTTTGGGTCATATCCACCGAGTTGCTGCCCTGTGGACAGTTCCATGTCTTGTGTCAATCCGTATTCCCCGACGACCTTGCTGCCTTTTCTTATGGTAATACTTCCACCGTTATGCTGTCTGCTGGTAATGCTGACAATATCGGTGCCATTGATATTCACCTCAATACCGTCATTCATACTCCCATCGAAGAACAGCTCACCTAAATGCTCTGCTCTCACCAATGAGCGAAGACTTGCGTCCTTGGAACGCAGCACAAAGGGCAGACAATATAGCGACATGGCCTCAAGCAGATTGCTCTTACCCACATTAGGACGGCCTATCAGCAGATTGATGCGCTTGCATCCATCTATCTGTAGGTTCTTCAATGACTTGAAGTTCTTGACTTGTATTTGTTCAACTATACGGCTATTCATACTACTGTTCCTATTTTTGGTGCAAATTTAGTAAATAAAACGCAATTTTATGTGCCTTACACAAAAATTCTAAGATATTTTAAGCAACCCCGTATTCTTTATCAGGCACTTCATTAAGTCTTTCGTGCTTCTGGCCAGGTTTTTTCCTTAGTCTATTCTTTGTCGCCGATCGGCAAGCGACCAGAAGTCGAGCGGGGACGAAGACTGAGTGCGGCAAGGTCCTAAATTATTCTTTAACGATTATATACTAGGATTTTCTTCTTCAAGGGTGACAGGGTGTCAGAATGCCGATATACAGGGCGTTTGCACCCTTTTTTAAGGGTGACAAGGGTGACAGAAGGGTGACAGGAATCTCACTTCCGTCAGCACCTTTGTCATCTCTTGCGACATCCACGGTACTTACAGTAAATATCATGCCTGTCTGCACTTGAATTCTCGAGAGAATTTGGGTGTAAAGTGCCACTTTGCCTTTGCTAAAAGGCATTCTAACTGCTCAATTCTCTCGAGAATTCATCCACTTCCAGCTTATTTCCTCTGTTAGCCTGTCACCCTTCTGC
>ONMA01000006.1 GCA_900318815.1 uncultured Prevotellaceae bacterium | reverse complement strand
ACCTTCACCGTGGCTGGCAGCCTGCCCATCGGCACCTACGAGACAACGGTCTATCTGACCGGCTCGCAGAACATCAACGCTCCGCTGAACATCACCGTGACCTCTGAGGGCGACGCTCCCGACTGGGATGCCGTGCCCGGCGAGAGTACGATGACCATCGTGGGCGTGCTCAACATCGACAACGTGCAAAGCAGCGACCCGAAGGACATGGTGGCCGCCTTCCGTGGCACGGAGTGCGTGGGCGTGGCCCATCCTAAGTACTTCAGCCGCTATGACAGCTACATCGTGATGATGAACATCTTCGGAGCTGGGGAAGACGAGGCTCCGCTCACCTACAAGGCCTACGATGCCTCAACGGGTACCGTCTATCCCTCTGTCAGCGTGAACAACGAGAGTGCCTATAGCTTCGTAGCCGACAAGTCCGTCGGCACGTTCACCCAGCCAGTGGTGTTCACACCGCTCAACGAGATTGAGCAAGACCTGTCGATGGACCGCGCCGCATGGAAGTGGTTCTCGCTCTTCGCACAGCCCAAGGTAAGCGACGTGAGCGTGGTGTTCAAGGATGCACTGGATGCTATCTCGACCATTACCAACGGAACCAATTCTGTTGTCAATTGGGAGGGTGGCCTGACTGCTATCGAAAGCGGAAAGATGTACAAGCTGAGTGCCATGAAGCCTTACGTGGAGACACTGGTGGGCGAGCCTATCGACCCGACCTCTGTCAGCCTGACGCTGAATCCTGAGTGGACATGGTTAGGCTATCCCTGTCAGGCCATCAACTCGCTCGATGCTGCCTTCACCGGTGCCGATCCTCAGGAGGGCGACATGGTGAAGAACCAGACCAGTTTCTCCATCTACACCGGTAACAAGTGGGAAGGCACGCTGACCGCCCTCCTGCCCGGCGACGGCTACATGTACAACAGCACGGTCAGCACCGCAAAGACCTTCAACTTCCCGAAGCCCACTGTGAGCGGAAAGATGAATGCACCACGTCGCATTCTTCACTCTTCACTCTCAACTCTTAACTTTAAGGACAACATGACCATGATTGCCGTGGTGATGGACGGCGACGAGCTGGTGGAGAACGCTCAGGTGAGCGTCTACAGCGGAGCAGAGCTACGCGCCTTCTCTGGCGAAGCCATCCGTATCAATCTGAGTGAAACCGAGGCTATCTCTGGCGAAGCCAACCGTATCAAACCGTGTGAGACCGAGGCCCACTTCCTCACTATCGGTGGCAACGGCGAGGCCGAGACACTGACCTTCGTGGTAACCACTGAGGACGGTGAGTACATGCTCTCGCAGACCATGACGTTCCAGACCGATGCCATGAAGGGCTCGCTGGCACAGCCTTACGTGCTGCAGCTCGGCGGCACCACAGCCATTGACCTGGCCACTGGCGGCATGGGTGTTAAGAGTGTACAGCTCTACGACAACGCCGGTCGTCTGGTTCGCTCCGATGTGCAGAAGGTCTACACGAAAGACGACCTGAAGCAGCTGCCCGCAGGCATCTACTACCAGCAGGTGGTCTACGACAACGGCATGACCCGTGTGCAGAAGCTCATGCGATAGTCAACCTCTGTTCGAGGGAATTCTAATCCCCGCTGCCCAGCAACGTTCTGGGCGGCGGGGATTTCTTTTTCTCGCGAGAATGGTACAAAATCCGCAAGCGGCCTGATAAAAAACAAAATAAAACCACAAAAACATAATAAAACAATCATTGTTTTTTCTTGTTTTTCCTGTTTTTTTATGTTTTTCTTCAAGGCGCGAAGCGCATAATGATACAAAATCCGCAAGCGGCCTGATAAAAAACAAAATAAAACCACAAAAACATAATAAAACCATCATTGTTTTTTCTTGTTTTTCCTATTTTTTTATGTTTTTCTTCAAGGCGCGAAGCGCATAAATGCGACCAGAGGTCGAGCGGGGACGATTTTCACCACAGAGGCACCATGTTTTTTGCAAGTTTCAAGTCAAAGATTTTGCAGATTGAAGAAATACTCGTAATTTTGCAGGCAAAATCAATGCTAACATGGCAAATATCCTAAGATTTCAGGTAGTGGAAGAGGCGTTCAGGAAGAGCGCACTCGAAGTGGAAGCGCCCAGCGAGCGGCCTTCCGAGTTCTTTGGCAAGTATGTGTTCAATAGGGAGAAAATGTATAAATACCTGCCCAAAGACGTTTACGACAAGTTGATTGACGTGATTGACAACGGAGTACGCCTCGACCGTTCGATAGCCGATGCCGTGGCCGCCGGCATGAAACAATGGGCCACGGAGATGGGGTGTACCCACTACACCCACTGGTTCCAGCCCCTGACCGAGGGCACTGCCGAGAAGCACGATGCCTTCGTGGAGCACGACGGCAAGGGCGGCATGATGGAGAAGTTCAGCGGCAAACTGCTGGTGCAGCAGGAACCCGATGCGTCGAGCTTCCCCAACGGCGGCATACGCAACACCTTCGAGGCCCGTGGCTACTCGGCCTGGGATCCGACGTCGCCCGTCTTCATCATCGACGACACCCTTTGCATCCCCACCATCTTCATTGCCTATACGGGCGAGGCCCTGGACTACAAGGCCCCGCTGCTGCGTGCCCTGCACGCCGTGGACAAGGCCGCAACCGACGTGTGCCAGTATTTCTACGACAACGTGCAGAAGGTGCAGGTGAACCTTGGCTGGGAACAGGAGTACTTCCTTGTGGACGAGGGCCTATACTCGGCACGTCCCGACCTGATGCTCACGGGCCGCACGCTGATGGGGCACGAGAGCGCGAAGAACCAGCAGATGGACGACCACTACTTCGGCACCATCCCCGACAGGGTGCAGGCGTTCATGAAGGACTTGGAGATCCAGGCTCTGGAGCTGAGCATCCCCTGCAAGACGCGCCATAACGAGGTGGCTCCCAACCAGTTTGAGCTGGCCCCGATTTTCGAGGAGTGCAACTTGGCCGTGGACCACAACATGCTGCTGATGTCGCTGATGAAGCGCATAGCCCGCAAGCACGGCTTCCGCGTGCTGCTCCATGAGAAGCCCTTCGACGGCATCAACGGCTCGGGCAAGCACAACAACTGGAGCCTCAGCACCGACACGGGCGTGCTGCTCCATGCGCCGGGCAAGGCCAATGCCAACGACCCGAAGACGACGGCCAACGAGACCCTGCGCTTCGTAACGTTCATCGTGGAGACGCTGATGGCCGTCTACCGCCATAACGGACTGCTGAAGGCCAGCATCATGAGTGCCACCAACGCCCACCGACTGGGCGGCAACGAGGCACCGCCGAGCATCATCAGCTCGTTCCTCGGACAGTATGTGTCGGCCCTGCTCGACACCATTGAACAAACCTCGAATCTCGAGCCGCAAATCTCGAACCTTCAGAGAGAGATTGACATCCCTCAGATTCCCGATCTGATTGTAGACAACACCGACCGTAACCGCACCAGCCCCTTCGCCTTCACCGGCAACCGCTTTGAGTTCCGTGCGCCAGGCTCCAGCAGCAACTGCGCGTCGGCCATGATTGCGCTCAATGCCGCTATGGCCGAGGCCTTGGTATCGTTCAAGGAGCGCGTCGATGCCCGCATCACCGAAATCGCCGACGACCCCATGTTCGCTCCGGTCGCACCCGGCGGTTCTCCCGCCGCCCACACCGCCAAGTTCCACGCCATCTTGGACGTGCTGCGCGAGGACATCAAGACCTGCAAGCCCGTGCGCTTCGACGGCAACGGCTACAGCGAGGAGTGGGTGAAGGAGGCCGGACGCCGGGGACTGGACGTGGAGAAGTCGTGCCCCGTCATCTTCGAGCACTACCTGGACGAGGCGTCCGTAAGGATGTTCGAAAGCATGAAGGTGATGAACCGCAAGGAACTTGAGGCCCGCAATGAGGTGAAATGGGAGATGTATGTGAAGACGGTACAGATAGAGGCCCGCGTAATGGGCGACCTGTCGATGAACCACATCATCCCCGTGGCCACGCACTACCAGAGCCAGCTCATCAAGAACGTGCAGGGCATGAAGAGCGTGTTCAGCGAGGAGAAGGCGCAACGGCTCTCGACCCGCAACATGAAACTGATTGAGGAGATTGCCGAGCGCACGGAGCGTATAGAGCAGTTGGTGGAAGAGCTGACGGAGGCCCGCCGCGTGGCCAACCGCATACAGGACATACACCAGCGTGCCATCCAGTACCACGACACAGTTTGCCCCAAGATGGACTTGATACGCGACGAAGCCGACCACTTAGAGATGATTGTGGAGGACGGCCTCTGGACCCTGCCGAAGTACCGCGAACTGTTGTTCATACGGTAATATTTCGGGGGTGTGGAGGTTCGGAGGTGCGAAGGTACGGGGGTACGGAGGTACGAGGATAGACTCTTCGCGGAGAATTGGACGTGCAAGCTATTCTCGTACCCCCGTACCTTCGTACCCTCGCACCTCCGAATGTCCCCCCGTACCTCCGTACCCTCGCACCACCGAATAATACCGAGTTATTTTTATTACAAATAAGTGAAGAGATGAACGAGGTGATTACCCTGATTAATGATGCGCTGTGGAGCTATGTGCTGATAGGCGCCCTGGTGCTGTGCGGTCTCTGGTTTACGTGGAAGACCAAGGGCGTGCAGTTCCGGATGGTGGGCGAGATGCTGCGACTGCTGACCGACTCGGCGACGTCGGGTACAGCTACCCTCCCCGATAAGGAGAAAGGCAGGAAACACATCTCGTCGTTCCAGGCCTTTGCCGTGTCGGTGGCCACCCGTGTGGGAACGGGCAACCTGGCGGGCGTGGCCACGGCCATCGCCGTAGGCGGCCCCGGTGCCATCTTCTGGATGTGGGTCATCGCGCTGATAGGTTCGGCCACCGCATTCGTGGAGTCGACGCTCGGACAATTGTTCAAGAAGCGACACAACGAGTCGTTCGTGGGCGGCCCGGCATACTACATTGAACAAGGGCTGCACAAGAAATGGCTGGCCTGCGTGTTTGCCGTGCTGATTACCATCACCTTCGGACTGTCGTACAACTCCATACAGAGCAACACCATCTGCGGTGCCATGCACGAGGCCTTCGGCTGGGACCCGCTCGTGGTGGGCACTGCACTCGTGGTCATGTCGCTCGGCATCGTGTTTGGCGGCATCCACCGCATTGCCAAGGTAAGCTCGGTACTGGTTCCGCTGATGGCCGTGGGCTACTTCCTGTTAGTGGTCGTCATCGTAGTGATGAACATCGGACTGATTCCCCACGTGCTGAAAGCCATCGTGAGCAACGCCTTCGGCTTGGAACAGGGCGTGGGCGGCGCATTAGGGGCCACCATCATGAACGGCGTGAAGCGCGGACTGTTCAGCAACGAGGCGGGCGAAGGCAGCGCACCGAACGTGGCTGCCACGGCCACGGTGTCGCATCCTGTGAAACAAGGACTTATACAGGCATTAGGCGTGTTTACCGACACGCTGCTGGTATGTTCGTGTACGGCGTTTGTCATTCTTATCAGCGGACTCTATGAAGTGCCGAGACTAAACGGCATTGCACTCACACAGGAAGCACTGAACGCCGAAATCGGTGCCTTCGGACCTACGTTCATTGCCATCGCCATCTTCCTCTTCGCCTTCTCGTCGATCATCGGCAATTACTATTACGGCGAGGCCAACATACGGTTTATGACATCGAGCAAGGCGGTACTCACCGTGTACCGACTGTTCTCCGGGGGCGTACTGGTGATGTTCGGGGCACTGGCAAGCCTCGAGATGGTGTGGAACTTAGGCGACCTGTGCATGGCTCTGCTCACGGCCTGCAACCTCATTGCCATCGTGGCACTGGGAAAATATGCCTTCCGTCTGCTCGATGACTACCGCGAACAGAAACGACGGGGCATCAAGGAACCTGTGTTCCACAGCAGCCAGCTACCCGAAATCTCGGGATACCTGGAATGCTGGGAGTAACACGAATACGGGGGTACGAGGGTACGGAGGTTCGGAGGTACGAGATTACTTAGCTGAGTCCACTTGAAAAAGTCCCGAAGGGACGAAAAGACCACAGGGAGGGGTGAAACCCCTTCGTGAAAATCAAGTGGTTAGGAACGAGCCCTGAAAGGGCGACAGAGCCAAATAGACTTTTTAAAGTGGACTCTTAGCTAAACTTTCCCACCCTCTTCTTTTTAACCACGAATTTCACGAATTTCACGAATTTTTTCTATTCAGACCAGCATTTCACGAATGCATCTAAAGATGCAACGAATTACACGAATTGACTGCGCAGCCAAAATTAGTGAAATTCGTCGGTCGTTTACGACCATTAGTGAAATTTCTTATTATCCGCATGGTAATTCGTGTAATTCGTGAAATTCGTGGTTAAAAAAAAGTGGGAAACGTCCGCATGGTAATTCGTGTAATTCGTGAAATTCGTGGTTAAAAAGAGTACTTAATATGTGAGGACCTCGACACCGTGGTCGGTCATGAGAAGGGTGTGCTCCCACTGGGCACTGGGTTTCTCGTCCTCGGTGATGACCTCCCAGCCGGTGGGATCGTCGGCATCGATGAACACCTTCCACGTGCCCATGTTAATCATCGGCTCGATGGTGAAGACCATGCCCGGCACGAGGAGCATGCCCGTGCCACGATGACCGTAATGGTCGACGTCGGGTTCCTCGTGGAAATGCAGTCCTACGCCATGACCTGCCAGGTCGCGCACAATGCCGTAGCCGTACTTCTTGCAGTGCTTCTCAATGGCATGACCAATGTCGCCCACAAAGCCCCAGGGCTTAGCGGCCTCCATGCCAATCTCCAGGCACTCCTTGGCCACACGTACCAGCTGCTCTTTCTCAGGCGTGGTCTTGCCGATGATGAACATGCGCGAGGCATCGGCATAGTAACCATCGAGGATGGTGGTGAAGTCGACGTTGATGATGTCGCCCTCGACCAAGATGTCCTCGGCCTTGGGCACACCATGACACACCACCTCGTTGATGCTGGTGCAGACACTCATGGGGAAGGGCGGCGTGTCCTCGTCGCCGCCATAGTTCAGGCAGGCGGGGATGGCATGATGCTCCTCACAATAGCTGCGGCAAATCCTGTCAATCTCGAGCGTGGACATGCCTGCACGAATCTGCGCGGCGACGGCATCGAGCACGCCCGTGTTGACTACGCCGGCCCGGCGAATGCCCTCAATCTGCTCGGGGGTCTTGATGAGGTCGCGGGTAGGCACCAGCTTGCCCTTGCCTTCCCAGTACATGACCTGCTTATCCAGTTCTGTAGGTTCCTGCCCTCTCAGACAGTGCCATCTTCTCTTCTTGGGATACATGTCTGTTATTTTTTCTTGGATCCGACATGAAAGGTGCGTTTGGTGGAAGTAGAGCTACTGCCACCTTTATAATACTTCAGGGCCTCGGGCATCCAGCCTTGAATCTGCTTGATGCGCGTCTCGTCGGAAGGATGGTCGCTGAAGATGCTGCTACTGCCCGAACCCTGTGCGGCCATGCGCTGCCAGAAGGTGGTGGCCACCTGCGGGTCGTAGCCTGCCATGGCGGCAAAGATGAGTCCCATGTGGTCGGCCTCGCTCTCCTGTGAACGCGAGAAGCCCGACGTCCAGAGCTGACCGCCCACGGAGGTAACAATGGCGGCAAGTTGCTGGGTGGTCTCGCTGGTATTGCCCAGGACGGAGCCAAGTACCTGCATGCCGACCTGGTTCTTATACTCATTGCTCAGCCGCTCGGCAGAATGCTTGGCCACGGCATGGGCGATCTCATGGCCCAGGACAATGGCAAGCGAAGCCTCGTTCTGGGTGACGGGCAACAGCCCCTCGAAGACCACAATCTTTCCACCGGGCATGCAGAAGGCATTTACCTGATTGTCCTGCACCAGGTTGAACTCCCAGCTGTATTGCTGGGCATCGGCAGCCAGCCCATTCTGGTTTAAATAGGAGACAACGGCAGTGGCCAGCTTCTGCCCGACGCGCTTCACCATGGCGGTGTTGGTGGCATTGGCCGACGGCTTGGCCGTCTTCATGTACTCCTGATACTGCTGGTTGGAGAGACTGAGCACCTGCTCGTCGCTCACCAAGAGATTCTGTTTGCGCCCCGTGATAGGCACGGTCGAGGTAGTGCCGCAGCTGGTAAGGATTGCTGCCACTACCGACATGAGGATAAGTCTGATTTTCTTCATATTTACTTGGTATTTACGGGCCAGGGACATGCCCCCCACCCTATTTTGCTGCAAAATTACAACTTTTTTGCCGACAAGCCAAATATATTGACAGAAAAGGCGGACTCCGCGATGGAATCCGCCCCACGAATAAATGGTTATTAACTAATTGTACAGCTTACTTCAGGCCACGGTTGCGCAGCGTGGTGTTCAGCAGGATGAGATACTTGCGATACTGATCGCGATCAAGAATATAGCTCATGAAGCGAGTATCCTTCTTCACTGCCTTCTCAATAAGCTCCTCGCGCTCGTCCTTGTTGGCGTGTGCGGCAAACATCATCTCGGCACAGAACGTGCGGTGGATTTCCTCAACAGCCTCCATCTGGTCGACCGTCATTCCGAGGGTCACTGCGAGCTTGCGAATGTTGACCGACATGTCGTAGGCCTCTACGCTCTGCGTGTTGTTGGCATTCTCGTTCTCAGCGTATGACATCGTCATGCTGAGCATGGCTACAACCATCAAAACAATCTTCTTCATAATTTAATTCCTTTCTTTTTTTTACTCGGGGCTTTCTGTCTTTGTTATCCTGTTTTTTGCTGCCCCTACCTTAATTATTATTTGTATTTGTTATCCTTAGTCGTCGGGTCATTTGTTCCTTTCGACGGTGCAAAGGTACGGCGAATAATTCATCTGACAATGGCTTTTGACGGCCTGTGTACGCGAACAGTCCTTTTTGTTGACAAAGGTCAAAGAAATGGCAGATATAGAAATTTTTCTTGATTTTACATGAAACTTTTAGTTTTCTCGGATAAATTCCGTAACTTTGCACCGTCAAATGTATTAATTATCAATAACGATATGGATCAGACACTAAACAAGTTTATCTCAGTGAGCTATCAGCTCTACACAGTGGAAGACGGCAAAGACAGCCTCGTGGAACAAACCCAGCAAGGCCGCCCCTTCCAGTTCATCAGCGGCTTCGGCGTGTCGCTCGACGTCTTCGAGCAGCGCATGCTCCAGCTGAATCCCGGCGACAAGTTCGACTTCACCATTGAGCCGGCCGATGCCTTTGGCGAATACAACGAGAAGGGCGTACACAAGATGGAACGCGAGGCTTTCGTGCGCGACGGGAAATTCGACCATGAGAACATCTATCCCGGTGCCATCATCACGCTGATGGACGACAACGAAAGGCGGTTCATGGGGCGCGTGGTTGAAATCGACGGAGACGGCGTGACCATCGACACCAATCACCCGCTGGCTGGCGAGACGCTTCGCTTCACGGGTGTCGTGCTCGAGAATCGCGATGCCACCATCAACGAGATTCAGCAGATGCTGAACCAGCTGAGCCACGAGGGATGTGGCGGCTGCGACGAGGAAGACTGCGAAGAGGGATGTGGCGGCTGCGGAGGATGCGGCGGTTGCCACAAATAACTTTATCACCGATTACCAACACAGATGCGCAATACTTTTGGAACCCTCTTCACGCTGACCACCTTCGGCGAGAGCCACGGCGAGGCCGTAGGCGGCGTGGTCGACGGAATGCCTGCGGGCGTAAGAATCGACATGGACTTCATTCAGCATGAGCTGGACAGGCGCCGACCCGGCCAGAGCAGCATCACCACCTCACGCAAAGAGAGCGACCGAGTGGAACTGCTGAGCGGGGTGTTTGAAGGAGTAACGACGGGATGTCCCATCGGCTTCATCGTGCGCAACCAGAACCAGCACTCGCAGGACTATGAGAACCTGCGCACGCTGTTCCGCCCTTCGCACGCCGACTTCACCTACTATAATAAATATGGTACGCGCGACCACCGTGGCGGCGGACGCTCGTCGGCACGCATCACCATCAGTCGCGTGGTTGGCGGGGCCTTGGCCAAGCTGGTGCTGCAACAGTTAGGCATCAGCGTGACGGCCTACACGTCGCAGGTGGGGCCGATAGCGATAGACAAGGACTATCGGCACTACGACCTCGCAATGGCCGAACAGAACGCGGTGCGCTGCCCCGACCCGGAGAAGGCTAAGGAAATGGAAGCACTCATCCAGGAGGTGAAAGCCGAGGGCGATACCATAGGCGGTATCATCACCTGCGTGGTGAAGGGCTGCCCTGCCGGACTGGGCGAACCGGAGTTTGGCAAACTGCATGCCGCCTTAGGGCACGCCATGCTGAGTATCAACGCCGTGAAAGGATTCGAGTATGGTGAAGGATTCGCCGGCGTTACCCAGCGCGGAAGCGAACAGAACGATGTTTTTCTGCCCAGCCAGCACCCCACACACGCCGTCACTACGGCCACCAATCACAGCGGCGGCATACAGGGAGGCATCACCAACGGACAGGACATCTATATGCGCATTGCCTTCAAACCCGTGGCCACCCTGCTGCGCGAACAGCAGACAGTAGACGTGGAAGGCAACCCCACCACCTTCACGGCCAAAGGCCGACACGACCCCTGCGTGTTGCCCAGAGCGGTGCCTGTGGTCGAAGCAATGGCTGCTATGACCATTCTTGACTATTATTTATGCTATAAAACATCAAAATAATAGTCAAAAAGTTTGCAGATTCATTTTTATTTCGTATCTTTGCACCGCTGATGAGGGCTTGTGATAAGTCCAATTTAAGCTTTAGTTAAGTCTAGTTTAGTTTTTGTGTTGGTTGAGGGCTACCGATTGGTAGCCCTCAAATTCGTTCGGCCTTTTCTTTTTAACCACGAATTACACGCGCTCGACCTTAGTTGCTTTGCTTGCAAAGAATTTCACGAATTTTTCGATGCTGTAGCGATTGAAAGACGCTGAAAGCGTCACCTCTCAATAGCCGTGGGTCGGTACGACCTGCGGATAGAACGTGAGAAAGTACATCGACCCTGAAGGGGTCGCCCATTACACTGTTGGGGCACGCTTTCAGCGTGCTTTTCTCTCTTTTTCCGTTATCCGTAGGTCCTTCGGACACTACGGCTATTGAGAGGTGACGCTTTCAGCGTCTTTCAATTGTGAAATTCGTGGTCTAAAAAAGGGAGGGAAGTGCCGTTATCTGACCACCATTTTTCGCGAGAAGGTCTTGCCGGAGGCGGTGGTGATGCGTACCACATACATACCCTGCCGGGGTGTTTCTATGCGCTCGCCAGCCAACGTGTAGTATTCTACACGAACGGGCACACCCTGGTTGCTGGCTGATATGCCAGTGATGTCGCCCCCGAAATGGTATTCTATGTAGAGGATGACACACTGCTGTTCGCCTGTGTTGGTGAAGGTAAACTGGTCGGGCACGTTCTGCAACGTATAGGTAATCGCATTGGGATTGTCGCGCGGCGCGTCAAGGTCGATGGTGGCTGGAGCCGTGTCCTCCGTATAGGTCACACCTGCCACCTCCTTCCACCAACTGGTGCGGTTAGAGGCGTTGGTGCCAGTGACGCTGAAGAAGGTGACCTTCGTAGCCTTGGCTCCCTCGGGCATGAACACCGTGTTCTGTGCGCCGTTGGACAGTTTGATGGCCGTTCGCTCCAGCATCTCACCATTATACGGTATTTTCAGCTTGGGCGTACCAGCTGAAGTGTAGCTCTTCTGGAGGTTGCCCGTACAGACGAGCGAAAAGCCGTAGGCCTCGTCGTTCTCAGCACCCACCATCATGTTGTTATACGAACTGTTGTCGTAGCTCTGGGCCTTCATGTTGCCCCAGGCCAGCAGGGCCGTCTTCGTCTCGCCTGCGGGCTGCGGGTCTTCGGGTGTGTCGCCCCCCGGCTGCGTACCGCCTCCCACGACGCGCAGCACGCCTTTGCTGTAAAGCTCAGAGGCATCCCACGTCTGACCCTCGCCCGGCGTAGCGGGCACGATGGAACAGAATGTGCCCGTAATAGAACCTCCCGAGAGATTGAAAATCTTATACTCGGTCTTGTCGTAAGGTGCCTCGTCCATCTCGATACTGAGCACCGTCTCGGCTCCTAACGTGGTAGCGCCCTTCAAGGTAAGCATGTTGCTCCGAGAGCGGTCGGCAAGGACACGCAGCACGGCAGAGCCATTGAGTTTCAGGGTGTTGTTGAAGGTGAGTCCGCGTCCATTGACCAGCGTATCGCCCACTAACAGCATGCCGCCAGTGTTAATGGTAGTGGCAGCGGCCAGCGAGCCCGTTCCGGCCAGCGTAGCCCCAGTGCGCACGGTGACGGCACCTGCCCCCGAGTGAGTTCCATTGACGATGAGCGTACCGCCGCTCACGGTGGTCGGCCCGCTATAGGTGTTCGAGCCCGTCAGTCGCCAGTCGCCCGTGCCCTGTTTCTCTATCGTGGTCTTGCCCGGATGAGAGTGCTGCTGGTCATAGTCGTCGATAACGCCACGGAAGGTCTCGTGGGTATTGGCACCGCCCACAATCCATGTGCCCTCGCCCTTAGCCTTCACGTTGAAGCCCGAGAGTGCCGTACCGGTATCGCCCGAAAGTCCGCCAAGATAGAAGGTAGACTGGTTCTTGCCACCCAGGATAGAGGCTTTTCCCTTGAGTTCGATGGTGGCATTACGTACACCTGCGCCATTGCGCACGGCAAACTGGCTGGAATTGGCATTGCCAGTGCCATTGATGACGAGATGGCCGGTGAAGTTGTCCCAGTTGCCCTCGATATACTCGCGCACGTAATGCACATTCCAGACGATGGTTCCCGTGCCGCTTACACTGCACTTGTTGGTGTTCCAGAGGTCGAAGTCGACGGTCGAGGTAGTACCTGCCTGTGCAAAAATGGGGAAGTTGTAGGTGACGCTGGCCTCGTTCTTACCCACGGTGACGAGTTTGCCACCGGCCAGCACCAAGCGCGAGGCCGAGCCAATGCCCTTGTCGCTCACATCCTTGCTGCCCAGCTTCAGCACGCCGCCACGCAGCATGAGGTCGCCATTGAACCTGAAGAACGAGGTAGAGCTGACGTTGACCGTACCTTCGCCGCCGATGGCCAGATTGCCCTGCCCCTCAATACCGCCCGTCATGGTGACGGTGGTGCCGCCGTTGGCCACCTGCAGCTCGGTGTCGCTGTAGAGCCGTGCCGAGCGGTCGGTAGTGGTTGTCGGGCCTGTATAGCGATAGATGCCGCCGTCCATGACCCAGTTCTGGGCAAACTCCTGGCTCATGCCCAGTCCACTGGGCACGCCGCCATTCTTCAGCGACGCAAACTCGAAGACTCCCTTGTGGAGTACCGTAGCCCCCTCATAGCGCTGGTCGGAGTTAATGAAGAGTGTGCCTTCGCCCGTCTTATTGAGCGAGGCCGGGCCGCTGATGTAGCCGCTACCAGTGATGGTGACGTTGGCATCGGAGCGCACCACCACGGCTGTCTTCTCCGTTGGAGCGCTGAGCGTGATGGTCTGGTCCTCGGTAGGAGCAATGAGCCACTCACCGTCGCCCGTACCGTCGAAGGTCTCAGCATCGATGATGTCGGTCTGCTCGGGACGGGTCTTCGCGGTGAGCACGTCGGTATAAGCCGACTTGCCGTTCTCGTCGAAGGCACAGACCCGCACCTCATAGGCAGTGGCAGGCTTGAGCGAGGCATCGGTAATGGTCAGCGTGGTCTGGTTGGCCTGCGTGCGGCCCACCTCAACGAAATTCCCGTCCTTCTTCAGTTCGACGGCGAATCCTTCCTCGTTGTCGGTATAGTCGGCCCAAGAGAGTGTCAGGCTGTTGGGAGTGGCCGAAGCCAGCGTGAGCAACAGCGGGGCACGGAGGAAGTACTGACGGTCTTCCTGCGTGATAGAGTTGATATAGTTCTCGATATTGGCATAGCCGTTCTGGGCAATGGCCATCGCGTCGTTCTGATTGGGATTGGTGCCGTTCTGCGTCTCCCAGAGGTCGGGCATGCCGTCGCCGTCGGTGTCCTGCGGCTTCTGCCCCGTGAACCAGCTCCACGTGGTGGGCACGCCAATGGGCAGTTCGTTCTCGTTGGTGATGAGATTGCCCTTGGTGCCGAAGCTGCGTACCTCGTCGATCATGTAGCAGTCGGCCAAGTCGCGATAAGGCAGCGAGGCACCCACGTCGGGCAGCAGCTTAGCCACCAGTTCATGGCCGGCCCACTTCTCCAAAGCGGGATAGTTGTAGGGCTGCGACTGCGGGTCGCCACCGCCCGTGCCAGTGAAGAGCGTGGGATTCAGCACGCCGTCGCGGTTCTTGTCCTGCCAGTTATCGTTGCCATAGTAGTGGAAGTCCGAGTTGCCGCCCGTCAGTCCGTCGCCACCCACGGCAGGGCCGTTGATGAAGAGGTTGTTCTCGATGTTCACGTAGCTCGTGCCTTGCGAGTCGCCCCCCATGTTATAGGCAGCGTTCTTCCAGTTATACACCAGGTTGTTGACGTACTGGTTCACACCCTTCACCTTGAAGTTACGGGTGGAATTGTCGACGAGCAGGATGCGGTAGAGGGTGATGTTGTCGCCCTGCATGAGTCCGCCGGCCGAATGGGTCATCAGTCCCTGGCCCACGATGGAGTTCATCAGCGTGATGTTCTTCGGGGCCGTGCCCTTGTTGTCCCAGTTCACGGAGAAATTCTCGTCCTGTCCCCAGGAGAAGGAGCAGTGGTCGAAAATCATGTTCTGGCCGTTGGCAATGCCGGCGGCATCCTTGTCCTTCGTGCCCACGGCACCCATGCGGAAGCGCATGTAGCGCACGATGATGTTGTCGGCTCCAGAGAAAGAAACGCCGTCGCCATAGACGGTGACTCCCTCGCCGGGAGCGGTCTGACCAGCCACATAGAGGTTCTTGGCAAAGGAGATGCGCGAGTTGATGCGGATGACTCCGCTTACATCAAACACCACGACGCGATTGGGCTGGCTCACGGCATCGCGCAGCGAACCGCTGCCCGAGTCGTTCAGGTTGGTCACATGGTAGACGGTGCCCCCATTGCGTGCGCCAGTGGCATAGCGTCCCCAGCCTTGCGCACCGGGGAATGCTAATTGCTGGGCACTCATCGTGAGGATGCCGGCCAACAAAGATAAGATAAAAAGTAGTCTTGTTTTCATGCTTGTAGTATGTTAGTAGATTAGTTGATTGCTCCGATAATCTCGTGTACGTCGGCCACGCCATGACGGTCGAGCCAGTCGTTGATGCCGTCGCGCACCTTCATCGTCACAGCAGGATCAATGAAGTTGGCCGTACCAATCTCGATGGCCGTAGCTCCGCACATCAGGAACTCCAGTGCATCTTCGGCTGTCATAATGCCGCCCAGGCCAATGACGGGAATCTTCACGGCCTTGGCCACCTGATAGACCATGCGCAGGGCAACGGGCTTCACGCAGGGGCCGCTGAGTCCGCCCGTGCCGATGGAAAGCACCTTCTTGCGCTTCTCGATATCGACGGCCATGCCCATGAGCGTGTTGATGAGCGACACACTATCTGCCCCGGCAGCCTCCACGGCACGGGCAATCTCGGCGATATTGGTCACGTTGGGCGAGAGCTTCACGATGAGCGTCTTGTGGTAACGCTCACGGACTACCCTCACCACGCTCTCGGCACCGGCACAGGTCACGCCGAAGGCCATGCCGCCGTCGCGGACGTTGGGGCAGGAGATGTTCAGCTCGATGGCGGGAATCCCTTCTAAGGCATCGACGCGGGCAGCACACTCGGCATAGTCCTCGGGCGACGAACCGCTCACATTGACGATATACGTGCCTCCCGTGGGAAGCAACTGGGGATAGATATGATGGCAGAAATAGTCCACGCCCTTGTTCTGCAGGCCCACGCAGTTCAGCATGCCCATCGCCGTCTCGGCCATGCGGGGATAGTCGTTGCCCTCGCGGGGATGCAGGGTGGTGCCCTTCACGATGATGCCGCCAATCTCTGAGAGGGGAACGAAGTCCTGGAACTCCAGTCCGTAGCCAAACGTGCCCGAGGCGGTCATCACGGGATTCTTTAGTCGCAAATCCTTTATCTGTACGTCTAATTTTGCCATAATAACCTTTCTATATTAAATACAGGTCCTTCCTTACATACACACACATTGGTGGCAGAAGCCTCGGCCACAGGACTATCGTCCACGTCCTTGCACTCCTTCTTTACCTTTTCAACGCAACACAGGCAGGCACCTAAGCCACAGGCCATCAGGTTCTCCAACGACACCTCGCAGGCCATCCCTTTCTCTCGGGCATAGCGAGCCACGGCCTTCATCATCGGCGTGGGGCCGCAGCATTGTATCAGGCCGAAATGCTCCTGCTGCAACACGGAGTGGTTGGTCAAGAAGCCTTTCTCGCCGTCAGAACCATCCTCGGTAGTCACTAAGACACGACCGTACTTGCGGAACTCGTCGAGCAACAGCAGGTCGGCTCGTGTGCGCGCGCCTAATAGAAAGGTAACGTCTATCCCCTTGTCCTGATAGCACTTGCCCAAATAGAGCAATGGGGCCACGCCTACGCCGCCACCCACTAACAGAACCTTATTAGCATCGTCGCAAGGTCCTCCCTCAGCGTCTGCTGAACGGTCGACACTAAACCCGTTGCCCAGCGGCAGCATGCAGTTCAGCCTGTCGCCCACCTGCAACTGTGCCATCCATCGCGTGCCGTCGCCCACGGTAGCCACCAGCAGCCACAGCTCGTTCTGCTCCTTATCCACAAAGTTAATAGAGATGGGGCGTCGCAGGAATGTTGTCGGCGACCCGCCAACCAGTACCTCAACAAACTGTCCCGGAAGCATCTGCGGCAGCGGCTTTTCGTCGGTCAGCTTAATGAGCACATACCGCTCATGCAACCGCTCCACCGACTTCACGGTCAGGTCTAAAACATATTTCTTCATTCTTTCTCGATTATATCTCAATAGCTATTTCGTTTGTATAGCACAAAGTGCAGCATATCTTCGTAGTCTTTAACCTCAGTTGCCATGCCTGCATCCAACTGAGCGGCATCGCAGGGAAGAACAGATGCCATGGCTCTGGCTTCTTTAATCAGACGATAGCGTTCTTCTTGTGTGCGTTTTCGCAGTATATAGCCCATGTTAGCGTATGAGAGATAAGAAGCGAACAGGCTGATAAGACCTTCGTCGGCCATAGCGAGAATCAATTTGGCATAAATGCGCTTTTCACGATGGTCAACGTAGTCGAGTAGAATGTTGGTGTCAAGAAAAACCTTCATCATATTCCTAACATGTATTTTGTACGTTCGTCATCAACTTCCTCCTTGCTAAGCGAAAGGCCATCTACCAACGCTTTCACCCTTGGCGAGATACGCAGGTTCTTGTACTTCTCGCGGATGATTTCCTCGTTGCTCTTCGGCTTGGACTCCTCTGCATCCTTCTTTACTTCGTTAAGGAACGTCACGACAATGTCTATGTCCTGTCGGGTCATGCCCCGCATCAACCCGATATATGGAGCCATCGGGGTCTCTGTTATTCGTTGTGCTAATGCTGTCATAATCGTAGTCGTTTATCGGTTTCACGGGACAAAGGTACAAAAATAATTTCATGTTCTGTTCAAATCGAAATAATTTATGAATAATTTGTAGTTATTTCATAGCTAAACAACAAAACGAGTAGTATAATATCAAAAATTCTTTGTAACTTTGTCGCCGCAAACAAGCAAAACAGGAAAGTATATGTGCAGGACGCGCCCATCCGTAGCGTACTGAACGTGCAGATGTCAGGTCCCGAGGCTATCGCCTGGCCTGACCTTGACGTAGACCTCGAAATCGACAGCCTGCGCCACCCCGAGCGCTACCCGCTCGTCATCAAGCGCAATGCGCTGGACTTCGTGGCGCAGTAATTAACGACAACGAACAATGATATGAGCGGATAGACCGACAGACATAGAACGACATAAGGAAGCGTTGACTGCCGTTCAGGCGAATTTGCAATTCGCCTGTTGTGAGTATAAGAATTTGTAATTCCTAAAAAGCCGCTTTCTTCAGAATTAACAATAATTTTATAATATCATTATGAACAACTTTTTTAGCAGATTATTCCTTACCGTCATAGCAATAGCATGCCTGACGGTTGTATCATGCAGTGACAACGACGACAACACCCCCAGCGAAGAGCCCTCCATCATGGGCGTTTGGGTAAGTGAGCCACGACCAATCTATTACAACGATGCCCCCATCCCAAATACAGAAGCAGTCGCCTATATGTGGTACAAGGAGGGCGGTGCATTCGTTGAAGCAGATGTTATCACCGACACCAAGAACAACGAGACCAGCATCGAACTATCCGAGAATGGCAGGTGGTCGATTGAAAATGACGTAGTGACACAAACAACGAACTTCGACGAGAAATCATCCGACGAGTTCGACACAGAAGTTCTGAAGTTTAAGATAAGCGGCAACACATTGTACATGACCTATACGGACGATGGCGAGGACATCACAGTCCAATTACAGAGAACGAATGTCGAAAGGATGCAGGAAATCATCGCAGCGGCAAAGACCAACCTGTAGTTTTTATTAGAGTAAAAAGAATGTTGAAGTTAAACTCTTTTGTTCAGGCGAATTTGCAATTCGCCTGCCATGAGTATAAGAATTTGTAATTCGCTAAACCAATGACTCACCTCACCACAACCCTTTACTTCACCACCTCAACGGTCATCGACTGGGTGGACATCTTTTCGCGCCCGGCGTACCGTCACGTCGTCGTGGAGTCGCTCGACTACTGCCAGCGGCAGAAGGGGCTGAGGATTTATGCCTGGGTGCTGATGACGAACCACCTGCACATGGTGGTCTCAGCAGAGGGCAGTCAGACGGTAGGCGACATCCTGCGCGACTTCAAGAAGTTTACGAACAAGAAGATTCTCAAGGCGCTGGAGGAGGACGAACACGAGAGCCGCCGCGTGTGGATGCTTGATCGGTTCCGATTCGCAGGAGCCAACGACCGCCGAATCACGAACTACCGCTTCTGGCAGGAGGGCAACCACGTTGAGGAGATTTACACGGCGGAGTTCCTGTGGCAGAAGGTGAACTACATCCATCAGAATCCCGTGCGGGCAGAGATTGTGGAGCGGGCAGAGGACTATCTGTACAGCTCGGCACGTGACTATGCGGGCGAGCGGGGGCTGTTGGACATGGAAGTCCTGCGCTTCTAAAGCGGTATTTTTCATAGGCGCATTAAAAATGCTTATACTCCATGCAGCCGAATTGCAAATTCGGCTGAACGGAAGCGACACTTCCCCCCTGAAACGGGCTTATGTTATATTAATCCGTGCGCTCGACCTCTGGTCGCTTGCTACCATCGGGACGCAAGAAATCCGTTGTGGTTAATGATTACCCACCCTCTTTAGTTTTTCTTTTTGCTCATTTTTGAGGAATCTGTCACTTTTAGATGTAATCTATTTATTGTCAGTTGGTTATGTCAAGTGACACTTCTTTTTTACCTGTCACTACTATCACTCACAGCAAAACAACTTGTTTTGGTTATCAATAAACCATCTTTTGCCATCGAAAAAGCTATCTTTGTGATAGCAAAACAACTTGTTTTACTTTATGAGATGATATCTTTTCCACTCTGAAAGACTATTGTCAGGGTGTAGGTTATAGATAAGGACAAATCAAAATCTACTTCTTCGAGGGCACAAAACTCTCCCAGGTCTGGTCATCATAATAGACACGAATCTCGGTGACGCGACGCTGCGGTTTGTCAATATATTTGATTTCCTCACGAACGTATTCTGGGTGTGTGCTTCTTACACCATTATAATTAGGCGACGGCTGACGCACGTTTTGAGGAGTGGGGGAAGACGACTGTCCGAAGTCGAGCATGGTCTCACGCACCGACATGCCGACAGGCGAACCATTGGCCGCGCCGTTCGAGCTGCGGGCAGGTGCCGCTTCCAAGGTAGTAGTGGCAGTAGTGTCGGCTACGTACATCGGTTCTTTCCCAAACATTAGCCAGTCGGTACTGATGTCAGGAAATTTTTTCTTGATGGCTTCTACCACATTTAGGGTAGGCCGGGTGCGATCGTTAAAGATGCCACTGAGGGTGGCTGGAGCCATTCCAAGGAAGTCGGCAAACACCTGCTGAGTCATGTGCTGAGACTCCATGAGTTTTTTAATTCTGTCCTTCATTTACTAATCAGTCGTGATTTGGGCCCTAAGAGGCCGTTTTTCTTTCAGTTTACAAAGGTAAACCAAAAATTTGGACTATACAACAAATATGAAAAGAATTTTATATTTTTAAACTTTACATTTATTGTTTTAAATTTGTAAATCAGAATTTAGAGGAAAGCATTTTCGGTGTTCACAATTACAAAGCTGAATTTACATGATTAAAGGTTGACAAAGGCTTTATTAAAGGTTATCGGCTAAATAACTGGGTATCATCCAGCTATTTTCAAACTATTAAACGCGATAATAAGTAATATACGATATATGGGGAAAAGAGACTGCATAAATCTGCTGTTTTTGTGATTAAAAACATGTAAATATCTGAGTTTTAGTATTATATAAGAGAATTAAGTGATTGTATATTTATAAATTCAATATATTGAATCCGCGAATTTACATTTTAATTTTCTTATTTAAATCTTTTGATTTACAATATTAAACCGATGATTTAATATTTAAAATTGCGTATTTGTTTGCGGGATTCAAATTTTTAAATTATCGAATTTCACATTATTGAATCAAAACAAACGTTAATGACGAATTTAGAGAAGCTGAAAAATCACAAAATCGGCAATACTCGAAAATTCTGGACGAGCGGTCGGGCAAATAGAAATACGCGAGTTTTGGAGGGGGTCATTTGCTCCGAACCCCCTGATTCTATGAGTAGTTAGCTAAAAAAAAGCACTCCACAAAGAGTGCTTTTTTGTAAGATTCTGGAATCGGGAAAGAGCAGAAATCAATGCAAAATGAAAAAAATGAGTTCTTTCATCAGCTCTCCAGCGGGCGTATTGGGGTTGTCAAGGCCCTTGCTCTTGGCATCAATCTCTCTCATTTTCGAAATAATCTGCATCGTTTTCATTCCCGTGTAGTTTCTCATGCCCGTCATGTAGTCTTTCGCAGCCCACGGCGATCGCAGTTCCAACCACTGCGCCACGGCCTCCTGACTCTGTCTTTTGGGGCAATAATACGCAATCATCAAGTTCTGGAAATAATTGAAGAGCATTGGGAGAAATGAGTAGATGCTGCCCGCCTTCGGATTCTTGTCAAAATAATTGATAATCTGATTTGCCTTGAAAACGTTGCGATTGACGATGGCATCACGCAGTTCGAAGCCATTGAAATCCTTGCTCACGCCTATCTGATCCTCGACCACCTGGGGGGTCACTCGCCTATCGTTTTCGGGGAGCGACAGGAGTACCTTATCAAGCTCGCTGGTCAGTCGGCTCAGGTCTGCACCGATGGCATCGGCAATGAGCTGGGTCGACTTCGGGTCAATGCTCACCTCCTTTTTCTTGAGGTAATTCTCAATGAACGCGGGCAGCTCCCTGTCCTTGAGCTTTGCACTTTCGAAGAGGATACCAGCCTGCTGGATGGCCTTCACATACTCTCGCTTGCGTCCGTCAATCTTGCCGTTCTTGTGGCACATCACCAGCACGGTACTCCCCAACGGCTTCTTCATGTACTTCTCCAGCGCATCGGTCTGCTTGATGTTCTGGGCCTCCTTCACGATGACCACCTGCCGCTCGGCCATCATGGGATAGCGCCGGGCGGCATCGACCACCTGTGAGGCCGTCACGTCCGAACCGAACATAATCGTCTGATTGAAGTCGCGCTCCTCGGGTGCCAGGGCGTGCTCGGCAATGTAGTCGCTAATCTTGTCGATGTAGTACGACTCCTCGCCTTGCAGGTAGTAGACGGGACGATACTTGCCGTCCACCAGTTCCCGCATAATACTATCGTAGGTCACAGCCTTTGTCTCTGCCATTTTCTGCGTAACATTTATAATTCGATTGCAAAATTACGAAAAATCAGGGGCAGAACAAAACAAACGCGCTGTTTTTTCAAGATGAAAGGAAAAACGCTTCCAAATTCTGGAGATTGCGCGGGGTATAGCCTATGCCATCATGTTTTACGGAGGAACGAGGGTCTCCCCGTACCCTCGTTCCTCCGTACTCTTATTTCAAGCGGGAAAAAGATCCGCAAGCGGCTTAATAAAACAAAATAAAACCCCAAGAACAAAATAAAACCATCATTGTTTTTTCTTGTTTTTCTTGTTTTATGATGTTTTTCTTAAAGGCGCGAAGCGCATAAATCATACCAACTATTGTTAGACAATTACTTAGCATGAAGCTATGTTAGAGGGTGAAGTTGCCAGACACGTGGAGCATGGAGAGGAAATAGACCATGCCCACATAATAGCGCCACTTGCCCGTGGGAGGCTCCACATCCCAAAGCCGCTGGACGTATTCGCGGGCCAGGGCACGGTCGGCCTCGATGTCGCTGTCGGCCAGGGCGAAGGCCCCTACGGCATTGGCACCTGCCATACCCACGGTGTAGCTGTCAGCAGGGTCTGAGCCATCGAGGTTGAACTGCCCGAAACGGAAACCGTCACGCTGGAAGAACTGGAGCAGACGGCGCATCATCACGCGCTGCGAGTCCTTGGCCTTTCCCGTGAGATAATAGTCCATGCCTACGTTCATCGGACAGCGGATGGCATCGTACTGGTAGCGGTCGGTATTGTAGGGGAAATGCGGGCGACGATAGGCCTTGCCGTCGAAGAGGCAGTAATCGGGATAAAGCCCCGTCACAGTGTCTTGCGAAGCCTGGAGGAGCCAGCGAGCCTTGTTGGCAGCCTCACGCCAGAAATTGTTCTTCGCGTCGGCCTTCTCGGCCCAGAGTTCGAGGAAGGCAGGCAGGCAATAGGAAGGATCGCTGTACCAGTGGACTTCCTCGTTGGGCACAAAGGTGATGAGGCGGGTAGAGTCGTCGTAGAGGTTATAGACACCCGTTGCCTTCCCGTCCTTCGAGGTCACCTTGTGCAGGATCTCGTTGGCATCAGCAGCATACTGCGGGTCGCCCCATTTCTCGGCAGCAAGGAAGAGTGCCGTAACGAAATAGATCTCGCCGTCAGAGGCATTGCTCTGCCCTATCTGCGTGCCGTCAAGCTCGCACTGCCAGCAGAAGTAGCCGTCCCAGGGACTGTCGGCAGGATAGGCCATGTAGGTCTTGGTCCATCGCCAGAGCCTGTCGAACACCTCGCGCTTGTCGAGCTGCACACTGATCATCATGCCATACGACATGCCTTCCGTGCGCACGTCGTTGCTGCCCGTATCTACGATAATGCCCATCGAGTCGCCCACCTCATAATAGACGGTCGTCTCGCCATCAGCATCATACAGGCTGACATCGCTGGGCGTGAAGAAGTGGGTCCACAGGCTGTCGATGCGGGCCTGCACTTCGGCTTCGCTCTTGTCGAGCAATGTCGAGAAGAGATTGTTGGGATTGGTTACCTCCGCCTGCTTCTTCTCCTGGCATGCGCCAAACAGCATAGCAGCGAGTGCTATGTGAACAAACGTTTTTTTCATCATCCGAGAATAGTTTTACTGAAGTTTCCCACCTTTTCTTTTTTAACCACTAATTTCACTAATTAAACGAATTACCATGCGGATAAATTTCATTAATTAGTATCTTTAGATGCATTCGTGAAATGCTGGTCTGCATAGAAAAATTCGTTTAATTAGTGAAATTAGTGGTTTTAAAAAAGTGGGAAAGTTTAGTAGTTTAATTATTTCACCTCGTTCACCAGTTCCTTGCCGTCCTCGAAGTCGCGGATGTTCTGCAACGTAGTGATAGCGATGTTGCGGGTAGCCTCGCGGGTGAAGAAGGCCTGATGAGACGTCACGATGACGTTGGGCATCATCAGCAGCAGGGCCAGTTTGTCGTCGTCGATCATCTTGTCCGAGCGGTCCTCGTAGAAGTAGTCGGCCTCCTCCTCGTACACGTCGAGGGCTGCCGAACCCACCTGGTGCGAACGCAGTCCGTTGATGAGGTCTTCGGTCTTGATGAGTTTGCCACGTCCCGTGTTGATAATCATCACGCCAAACTTCATCTTCGTGATGCTGTCGCTGTTGATGAGGAACTTAGTCTCCTCCGTGAGCGGACAGTGCAGCGAGATGATGTCGGAGCCTTCGTAAAGCTCGTCGAGCGTCACCATCTTCACGCCGTACTCCTTGGCAAAAGCCTCATCGGGATAGACGTCGTAGGCCAGGATGTTCATGCCGAAACCTTTCAGAATCTTTATCAGCTCCTTGGCAATGCGCCCCATGCCGACGACACCCGCCGTCTTGCCATACATGTCAAAGCCCATGAGTCCGCCAAGCCTGAAGTTGCCCTCGCGGGTGCGATAGACCGAGCGATAGACCTTGCGGTTGAGGGTGAGCATGAGCGTGACGGCATATTCGGCCACGGCATGCGGGGAGTAGGCAGGCACACGCACCACGCGGATGCCATACTTCTGTGCAGCACGGATGTCCACGTTGTTGAATCCGGCACACCGCAAGGCAATGAGCTTCACGCCGTTCTCCTTCAGCCGCTCAATGACCCGCTCATCACACTCGGCATTGACAAAGATACACACCATGTCCATGCCACGGGTCAGCGACACCGTGTTCAGGCTCAGCCGCTCCTTGAAATACTGGATTTCGAATCCAAACTCGCCGTTCACCTTGTCAAAGGTCTCGCGGTCATAACTCTTCGCATCGAAAAAAGCAATTTTTGTAGCCATAATTGTCTTTTTGTTTGATTAGATATATTGGGTTAATGATGTTGCAAATTTACTAAATAATGCTGAAATAGAAAAGCGATTTTGGAAGATTAACGCAGTTCGCACCATAAATAAAGGCAATTCCGGGAAAAAAGGGAAAAACGCAAGGTGGCAATAAACAAATATTAAAAAAAATACAGCATTTTGCTTTGCAGTTTACCAAAAAGTTGTATCTTTGCACCGTGTTCTCGAAAGAGGCACGATATTTTATTTGCTCATTCGCTCCTTGAATTGGTACCTCGGAAAGTGAAAAGAGCAATGACTAATCACATGAGGCTTGTGCTTAAAGCGCAGGCTTCCCATAGTGATTAGTAGGTCGTACCAAACCTGAGGAGCGTATGGTGAAACTCTGCGCTTTTCTTATGGCCATAGGTTAGTGCGGTTCTCCCATATCAGAGTGGATTAACGTATTTATTTACCAAACAAAAAACAAAGAGCAAATGAAAAAGATTATCCTTTCACTCGTGGCACTCTTCTCTATGAGTGCAAACAGCTTTGCCGACGGCCTGACGGCCACGCTTCAGCAAGGCGACAACATGCAGGCCTTCTATGGCGTTGATGCGTTTAAGCAGGCTTACGAGAAAGCGGACAGTGGTGCCATCATCACCCTGTCGGCAGGCAACTTCAATACCATCGACTCCGTGGCGAAGTCAGTCACTATCATTGGAAACTATGCCTTCACGGAGTCTGCACAGACGACCTTCCTCTCCACACTATCCGTGACGGTCAACAACGTGACGGTGGAGGGCATCCGCTTCTCAGGTGATGTCACCATCGGCGCTGTTTCCAACCTGCATATCAAGCGGTGCTATTTAAATGCTAATCTCAGATGCACCGCAAATCACACAAACACGCTGATAGATGAGTGTGTGGTGAAGTGTGACTATGCCGTGGAGAAGGGATATAACTACTGCATCAAGAACTCTACGCTTCAATATTTTGGAGCAAAGAATAGTACTGCCAACATAGCTTATATCACGAACTGCGTGATTTGGAATTGGTATCATAGTCAACCATACGCTATATATAAAAACAATGTGTTGGGTAATGACTACACCAGTACTATTACAGCTGACGTAAACTCTGAGTTCTACTATAATCTTTTTGTCAACACATATGATATATACAAAAATACTACAGTCTCTTTCCCCAACGGCTGTGTCAATGAGGGCAACACAATAAACAAGAACTATACTGAATATTTTACTTCTAAAAGCGTTTATCCCGCATCCGCGATGAAGGTGACTAAACTTGGTCAGGACGGCAAACCCGTTGGCATCAATGGCGGCACAGGCTTCTCAGTATGGCCTGCCATTCCCCGGATTACGAGCAAGACCATCGATTCGAGTACCGATGCCGAGGGTAAGATAAACGTGAAGATAGCTGTGAAAGTGCAACAGTAAAAGGGAGGAATGACTATGATGAGAAGTTTAAGACTGCTGCTTCTTGTCTGCCTGATGTCCTCTGTCCTGCCTCTGCCTGCGCAAAACAGGAGCATCGTCGCCTGTCAGTACTGGTTTGACCAAGGTGATGAAGGGGTGGTGGAACAGCCGGTAAGCGCCACAGACACCGTGCGACTACAGGTACATGCCGGTGGATTGGCCACGGGGCTGCACCAGTTGTACCTGCGTGTGAAGGACAATGAGGACAAATGGAGCCATGCGCAGTCGTGGATGTTCATCGTCAGACAGTGGCCCAAACACAGTGTCCAGCAGGTGGCTTCGGGTGAATACTGGATAGATGACCACTACGGCGAGCGAGTGGCATTGGCAATGAATGACAGTGTGATGACATTCGCCGTCGATGGCACTACTGTTGCCGAGGGCCTGCATACGCTGCATGTGCGCTTACAGGATGACGAGGGACGCCATAGCACCGTCAACTCATGGCTTTTCATGCGGGCCTACGCCACTGACAGCACACGGGCGGTGACTGCGGGTGAATACTGGATTGACAACGGCAAGCGCACCACCGTCAGCGCCACCGATGGACAACTGACCTTTGTAGCCGATGCCTCATCGTTCGGCGAAAGTCTGCACACGCTGAACTACCGCGCCAAGGACAGCCACGGCAAGTGGAGCCAAATGAATACCCACTTGTTCGTGCGCACTGTGCTGCGCGACACTACGCTGGTGAACGCCGTTGAAAGCATGGCTTACTGGTTTGATGACGACCTCGCACACGCCACCACGATGGCGGTGCAGAGTGACAGCCTCACCTTCGCCGCAGATGCCTCGCAACTGTGCGACGGTCTGCACACGCTGACCGTCAGCCTAACCGACAAGCTGGGCCATCACTCCACTACCAACTCATGGCTTTTCATGCGGGCCTACGCCACTGACAGCACACGGACGGTGACAGCGGGTGAATACTGGATTGACAACGGCAAGCGCACCACCGTCAGTGCCACTGACGGGCAACTGGCCTTTGTAGCCGATGCCTCGTCGTTCGGCGAAGGCCTGCACACGCTGAACTACCGCGCCAAGGACAGCCATGGCAAATACACGGCAATGGGTACCCATCTGTTCATGCGCAATGCCTTGCGCGACACCACTTTCGTCAATGCCGTCAGAAGCGTGAGCTATTGGCTCGACGGCGACACCACGGCAATGACAAGCGTAGCAGCAACAGGTGACACCATTACCTTCACGGCCAATGCCTCGACACTTCGTGACGGATTGCACACGCTGAGCTACCGAGCCACCGATGCGGCAGGACGGCACAGCGGCATAGAGACCTGGGCTTTCTTCAAACGAACCGAAAGGATGGCTACCAGAATAAAGTGGTATGAGTATTGGTGGAACAACCATACAGACAAGGCCGTAAGGGAAACCGTGGAGAGCGACAGCACGGAATTTGTCTTTGAGCGACAACTGACTGTACCCGAATATGCTAAGACTGACGGTTATTCGCGCAACAGCGTGGCGAGGTTCCATATAGTGTTTGGGGATGATGGCGGTCGGATATCCAGTACAGAGTGGGCCGACGTGTCGTATCCCGACGAACAGGCTCCTGTTTCGACCATCGAGATAGCGGAGCAGACGGAAGAAAGCATCTCGCTGAAATGGTCGGCCAACGAAGACAACATTGCTTGCTACAACATCTACTACTCAGCCGGCAATCAGCCGTTTGTGCTGTGGCTGCCGAACACGACGGGGACGACGGCAACCTTCAAAGGGCAGCCGGGCAAGACCTACCGCTTCACTGTGACTGCGCAAGACCAAGCGGGCAACCGGGAGCAGTATGATGAAAACAAAGTGAGCATAATAACAGCCAAATAAAACACTCAAAGGTATGAAAAGCGAATTACTGAACAAAATAGGTTTCGTCATGGTGGCCCTGCTCCTTTCGCTCCACGCTCACAGCCAGACGACCAAGTCGCTCTGGGTGGGCGAGACGTTCACCTGCGACGCAACGTCGGCTGTGATGGGTATTACCGCTAATGTCTCATGGTCATGCACCGGTGGATATATAAACCTTTCAGGCGCTGGATTCTATCGCAATGTGACAGCTACTCAATACTGGTCTGGAACAGCTTCAGTGACCTGCTCCTGGCAGTACAAGCTCTACTCAGGCGGCAGCTACACCCGTGCATCGCGCACATGGTACTTCACCTGCAATAGTAATCCTTTGTATATGTATCCTGAGGAAATGACTTTGGCTTTGGGAGAAACGGGATATGTGGGCGCCGGACTTACTTACACTAACAGCTACAGTTCCTACGCCAGCATTTATTTCACCAGTTCCAATTCTACCATTGCCTCGGTGGATACCTATACGGGAGAAGTTTATGCGAAATCGCCTGGTACGACATACATCAACGCGCGATGTATTTTATCGGGCAATACTCCCTATTGCAAGGTGACCGTAAAAAATGTACAGCCCACCAGTGCCACGGTGTCGTCGCCCATCTATGCCACCTGCGACCAGCCAAAGACGTTGTCGGTAGATGTCTATCCGAGCAATGCTACTGTCTCGTCAAAGAACTGGTATATAGCGAGTGGGGGCGAATATGTGACGCTGACCACCTCAGGCACACTGACAGGAAAAAGTCCGGGAACAGCCTACGTCTATTGTGTAGTAAATGGTAGCGTGACATCAAATGAAGCACGTGTGGAAGTTTCAGAGCCGTCGTTCACCAAGAGCAGTACCGCTCCTACAGATAACGCTACCGAACAGTCTGTATTCGTAACTCCCTCGGTGACCTATTCGTTAGCACTCTACAATGGCGACAACTTCCAGAACATCAGCTTGAAGAACAAGGACACAGGGGCAAACGTGGCAGGTACGGCCACTATCAGCGGAAAGACAGTGACGTTCAGTCCGTCGGCAGTGTTGCAACCGCAGACCAACTATATGCTGACCATTCCGGCCAATGCTGTAAAAAACAAGTGGGGAACACACTATGGTTCTGCCGTCACAGTGAACTTCAAGACGGGTAACCGGGAGAAACTGACACTGACATCATCGTTGGGCGCAGGTTTTGTGGCCGCAGGCACTACCGTCAGTCTTACGGCCAGCAAGAGCAAAGCCAAGATTTACTACACAACAGACGGCACCACTCCTACAGCCAAAAGTTTGCTCTATACAGGCCCCATCACGATTACTCGTGACATGAAGTTGCGCGCTGTAGCCATGGGCGACGGCTATGAGAATAGTGACGTGCTCGCATGCGACTACATCATCTCGAACGTGGAAGTGGTTGAGATGTTCCCTGTAGATGACGCTCCACTCTACCTGTATAAGGATGTGAATCCTTTCGTGGCCTACAGCAACAAGATGGAGGCAGGTGAGAACCTCGACGGCATCATGCTGAAGAAAACGGATGGAGAGGCTGTGGCAGGCGAGGTGCTGATGGGCGACAGTGCTGTGTACTTCGTTCCTGACGAACCGCTCGAACTGGGCTGTTCCTACACGGTAACTATACCATCTGGGGCTGTCAGGACATGGCAGGGAGAGCAATGTAAAGCCACATCGTGGACTTTCACAACAGGCAACTTTGCCACAGCTGTCGGCATGGGACCAGAGCTGGCCGCCGCCGTGAAGACTGACGGTAGCCTGCTGACGTGGGGCCATCGCCTCAGTACCGACAACAGTGCCACGGGCGAATACTCCTACGTGGTTCAGGATGTTCCAGAGGCTTTTATTGACAAGGATGTCCGGGAGGTGTCATGCGGTTTCATGCACACGGCTGTTATTAAAACCGATGGTACACTATGGACTTGGGGGCGCCAGTATTGTGGCGAGCTGGGCGATGGCAGCACGGCAGGCAAGACATCGCCAGTAAAGATTCTGGACGATGCCAGACATGTGTCGGCTGGTGGTCAGACCACTGCGGTCGTGAAAAACGACGGCACGTTGTGGGTATGGGGACGCAACGACTTCGGACAGGTGGGCGACAGCACAGTGACGGTACGCTTACAGCCAGTAAAGGTGATGGACGACATTGCGCAGGCCGCATGCGGCTGGTGCACCACCTATGCCGTGAAAACCGATGGCACGCTATGGGCCTGGGGCCGCAATGACCAGCACCAGCTGGGTAACGGTGGCACGACCGAAGCCCTGAACCCACAGCAGGTGATGGGCAATGTGGCACGGGTGATAGCTTCACCTACCGAAAGCCAGTGGACAGCGGCTATCAAGACCGATGGTAGCCTTTGGACATGGGGTAAGGAAATGCCTACTCCCCAGAAGATTCTTGACGAAGTAAGTAGTGCTGCCGTGGGACAAGACTATATTGTGGCCGTCAAAACCGATGGTACTCTGTGGGCATGGGGCGGCAACAACTTTGGACAGATGGGAAATGGCACTACAAACAAAGTGGCATCTCCAACGAAGATTATGGATAAAGCTGTGTCTGTAGCATCAGGCGGTGAGACCACTATTATTCTGAGACAGGATGGCAGTGTGTGGACATGTGGCAGCAATGCATCCAACCTGTTAGGAACACAAACCGCGTTGGCATATAGCACAAAGCCGATAAAGATTGTCGAAGGGCGCAGTTCGACAATCCTGACAGCCATGACAACCATTCGGAAGAATGTTCAGATAGATGTCGATGGCCAAACGGTACTTACCGCCCTACCTTCACCACTTCATGCAGATTACGGGGAATTGAGATGGACAAGTGCCGACGAAGGTATAGCCACCATCTCTGAACGAGGCGTAGTAACAGGAGTGGCCGCTGGTCAGACAATGGTGATGGCAGAAATGATTCCTGCCACCGGTCGTAGAATGTCATTGCAATACGTGGTTAAGGTCGTTGGTGCTGATCTGGCGGGTGACGTAAATGATGACAGAGCCGTGAATGGCGGTGACGTAATGGCTGTCTATGACACCATGGCGGGTGGGACAGCCAATAGAGGACGAAGCGACGTGAATGGCGATGGTGCCGTGAATGGCGGTGACGTGATGTCGGTCTATGACATCATGGCTGGCGGACAAGGGTCTGCACGAGCTTTCAAGAGTAAGCAAAGAAAAGCAAAAAATGTAAAATTGTAATTTTTAAAAACAAAAAGAGATGAAAAAGACTAAAGTAATGTTGGCCACAATTTTGCTGATGGTAGCATGTGTGGCTTGGGGCGATGAAGCCAACACGACAGGAAACAGGCTCACTGCCAGTGATGTGGCAATCGTGGCAGGTCAGACTGCCGAGTTGCACATTGGAGTAATCAACCAGATGAACGTTGCCGAATACAGTTTCCGGCTATACCTTCCTGAAGGAATTTCGGTGGAAGAAGACGAGTACGGGTATTTCTACGAGTTTACCGACCGTCATCCAAAGGGTCGGAACAACGTGGAGTTGTTCACCATGACAATTATGGATACTGACGAGCAGGGAGTGCTTATGTTCTCTGCCGCTTGCCCCTCTCAGAAAATCCTGAATGGCAATGAGGGTGATGCGCTGATTATAACATTGAGAGCAAGTGATGAAGTGGAAAGTGGCAATTATGTAGGTCGTTTAGGACGTATAGACCTGTCTAATGAGGACGGTTCTGTAGTGTCAACTACCGACGATGTAACTTTTAATATTACAGCCAAAAACGTCAATACTGACATCAGTACTGTGAATACCACGAGAATTCCTGTTGACCGCTATAACACCAAAGGACAGCGCGTGAATGGAAACCATCGCGGATTGGTGATAGAACAAGGACGTAAAATTATTGTCAAATAGGGTTATGACACGAAGAGACGGTTCTTGTTGTGCAATCTTATCTATAGCATGCATTGCTTGCAACATCAGGATTATGCAGAATAGAGCCCAAAAAGTCTTTTAGTAGGAATCTGCGAAGAATAGACAGAGCAATTCTATTGTATCCCCAAAAACATGGTTCCCCGATTAAACGAGATGTTAGTCGGGGAACTTTACGTTTCACAGTAGACGTAATTTCAGTTTAAACTCTGTGTCTCAGTACCTCTGCGGTGAAATTACTTATCATCTCTGCTTTCATGCTTGAAAAGACAGCTTCAAAGGGTACGTAGGGTAAGGAGTCTGGGAAATAGAACACATATATTAATGCACCATAAACCATATACTAATGCATCGTAGACCATATCGCTGAACGAGGCCAGGGGGGGCGTTATGATTATTTAACTACAAAACTCTTGTGGTTTCAATCTTTCTGGTTGAAATATTTCGTAACTTTGCATACCACGACCCGACAAATCACCAATACACTTGCCAATCATGCCAAGCCAACTGAACCTGCCGCCATACGAGATACGGGTGAAAGAGGAACACGGACGTCATCAGATTTTCGACTTCCTGCGCCGCCGATACGTAACGCTGACCCCTGAAGAGTGGGTGCGCCAGCATTTCGTACACTTCCTTGTTGAGCACAAGGGCTACCCGAAAGGGCTTTTGGGCAATGAGATTGAGCTGCGGGTGGGCGAAAAGAAACTGCGGTGCGACACCTTATTATATAATAAGGAGCTGCAACCGCAGATGATTATTGAGTACAAAGCCCCTCATATTGAACTGACGCAACAGGTGTTCGACCAAATCTCGGCCTACAACATGCTGCTGCATGTCGACTTTCTCATCGTTTCCAACGGCCTACAGCACTACTGCTGCCGCATGGACTACGCAAATCACCGCTATCTCTTTCTGCGGGAAATCCCCGACTATGAAAGCCTCAATAACCCAAACCGTTTCGCGGGATAAACACCGTTCGTGCTGTAATTGCGATTGAGAGACGCTGAAAGCATCACCTCTCAATAGCCGTGGGTCGGTACGACCTGCGGATAGAACGTGAGAAGGTACATCGACCCCAAAGGGGTCGCCCATTGCACTGTTGGGGCACGCTTTCAGCGTGCTTTTTCTATCTTTTTCCGTTTTCCGTAGGTCCTTCGGACTCTACGGCTATTGAGAGGTGACGCTTTCAGCGTCTTTCAACCGCACGTCTCGAATAGATCTGACGGACGCGACGCGAAGGCAGTGGCTCCATGCTCCGTGAGGAACTGCCTGTCGCGGAATCCCCAGAGCACGCTGATGCAGGGGAGCTGGGCATTGCGGGCTGTGGCAATGTCAACGTCGCTGTCGCCTACATAGACAGCATTCTCGCGAGTAACCCCTAACTTGCGCAAAGCCTCCACAACGGTATCGGGAGCCGGCTTCTTCCGGATGCCCTCCGCCTCATGTTCGCCAATGGCCACGCTGACGGTATCGGGGAAGAAATGGCGGCAGAGGTCGGCGGTGGCCGTATGGAACTTATTGCTGACAACGGCCAGACGACAACCCCTGGCTTTCAGCTCATGAAGCATCTCCTGCACGCCGTCGTAAGGGCGCGTGTTGTCGAGGGAGTGCTCCAGATAGTATTGCTGGAAAGTGGCAAGGGCGTCGCTGAACAAAGGATGCCGCTCGCCCCCCTCAATGGCACGGATCATGAGCATGCGCACGCCATTGCCCACGAACGCACGCACCTCCTCGCGAGTGCGTTCAGGCAGATGATGCGTGCGCAGCGCGTAGTTGACGGCCAGATAGAGGTCGTCGAGCGTATCGAGCAGGGTGCCGTCGAGATCGAAGATATACGTGGAATACATAGTGGAAGAACGGATGTCAGACCCCGCGCTTGCTGCGCGTTACCATGGTGTTTATCTTTTCATTGAACTTTTCCGACGCAAGGAGCTGCTCGATGGTGACGTGCATGCGCCATTGCCAGCGGTTCGACGGATTGCCAGGCACATTGATGCGCTCCTGCCGCAACTGTTTGGTCCTCAACTCGGTATCCATAGCCATCCAGTCTTGCAGTTGCAAGATGCAGAGCATGGATGGCGAGTAGAGATGACGGGCAATGATCTCCTCGGCCAACTGGGTCGACAGTTGCTCAGGGGCGTTACCCTGTTTCTGCAACATGGTATTGAAGAAACGCTGCGCCCGATCAGGATTCTCCTGCCACCAGAGACGCAGGGGAGCCATGTCGTGGGTAGCGATGGTAGCCACCGAGCGCACCGGATTGCCGTCAAGATGGGTGAACTCCTGTCCGGGGAGCTTGGGCATCTGCTGTATTTCGAGCGTCAGGATGCGCAGGCCGTCGAGTACAGGTCCCACACACGGAGGCATGATGCCGTGGTCGTCGGCACATAGCAGCATACGGGTCTTGCTGAACAGTTCGGAAAGAAGTCGGTAGCCCCTTTCGCTCCAGAACGAGGAATGACGCTGGGAGTAGTAGTTGTTGTAGAGGCGGAGGAAGGCATCGCGCTCGTCGGCTGAAAGGGCCTCAAAGACGGATTCACGATAAGCCAGTACACGGGGATGGTAGGTCTCTGGCCTGTAGGGGTCTTCGAGCAACAGCACGTTGGCCACCAGCTGGTAGAGTCCGTCGCGAATCCAGAGGCTGTTCTCGTCGGTACGCCCTTCGAAGAACTGCTGAACGCTGCGCTGCGTAGACACTTCTTCCTTCAGCTCATATAGCCCGTAGGCCTTCTGCTCGAGGAAATTGTCACGCACGTACTGAGCATGAATGCCGAAATAGCGCTCGATGGTGCGGTCGTTGATGAACGGTCGGGTCAGGAAGTCGCGCCTGAAAGGCAGGCCGAACTGCTCTATCTCGGTTGGTGTATAGGGAATAGCCGGGGCAAAATGACCCATGATGCCGAACAGCTGTTCGGCGGGAATCTCCCAGACGCGGAAGTAGGCCAGCATGTTGTCCACGCGGAGGGCATCGAAATACTGCTCCATGTGTTGCAGCCGCTGGTGGAACCATGCCGTCAGGTCCTCGTCCTCCCAGTCGTAGGTAGGTATTCCCCAGTTCTGCCCCTGCAAGGAGAAGGCATCGGGCGGGGTGCCCATACAGCTGTCGAGGTGGAAGAAGGACGGATGGAGGGCGGTCTCGGCACCGCAAGCACTCATGCCGACGGGCAGGTCGCCTTTCAGCAGGATACCTTTCGAGCGTGCATAGTCGGCAGCACGCTTCAGCTGCAGATGCAGATGATACTGCGTGAAACAGGTCAGGTCAGGCTCGGCTGGCCTCGTGGCATGACGGGCATGCCATGCGGCGTATGGGTCAAGCCACTCCTTATTGGCCTCATACCACTGCTGGTAGTCGGCAGAGTCGAGCGTCAACCGGCCCTGCTCCATGAAGAATGCCTGCAGATACTCGCTCTTCACCACGTCCACAGCCTCGTAGTCGCTGTAATCCAGCGCGTTCAGCTCGTGCTGCCTACGATGGTAGTCGGTCATCAGCTGGCTGTCGCTTAGGCTTCCCAACTGTTCCAAATCCATATAATGGGGATGCAAGGCGAATGCCGACACGGGGTGATAGGGGTCGGAGTCGGCCCATTGTCGCGTGCTTGTGGTGTCGCCCACGGGCAGGAGTTGGATGATTCTCAGGCCAGCCACCTCTGCCCATTCGATGAAACGATAAAGGTCGCCTAAGTCGCCCACGCCAAAGGAATGCTCGCTCCTGAGTGCGAAGACAGGAACGGAGACACCTGCGGCCCGCCACGTCTTCTCGGCTAAGCGCAGGTGCTCGCCAAAGGTGACGAGAATCTCGCCCTCACCCGGCATCTCGGTAATCACGCGGTTGTCGCCCTCTTCCCAGGCGAGCAACTGATGGGTGGCCTCGTCGACAACGACATACTTGAACTCTACCCCGTCGTCGAGCACGTCGGCATTGAGCGTGAGCATCCACTCGCGCTGCCCCACGTCGTCCATGAGCAGATAGCGGGCCGGATTCCATGCGCCCAACGACGGATGACTGCCCAGCAGTCCCACCTGCTGGCCTGCCAGCAACTGCGGAGCCGAGATGCGAAACATGATGGTCTTGCGGTATAGGGGCATGCGGACGGGATCTGCCGGCACCGCTACCGACAAGTGGCGCGTCACGGCGTAGGCATTGGTGTACAGGTGGAAGGGCAATGGGCGGTCGCGCCACTGGTCGTTCAGCAGATAGGTCTTCGAGGGGTCGAAGCAGTACCTGCGCGCCACCAAGTCCCACTCGCGCCGAAGCTCCTTGCCGTCGCCATCCACCACTTTATATACGTATGTGAAAGAAGTAACCGGGCTGCGCCTTGATGCCACGATGCTGGTCTCGGCCTGCCAGTAGTCGCCGTCCTGCGTAGTCATCGGCACGGCTGCCGTGCGACACGCCCCGTCGGCCGAACTATAACTCAGTGCCACCAGGAGGTTCTGCCCCCATTCGGCACGGTAATGTATCGAGAATCTTAATTTCATAGCATTCATATTTACAATTTATGTGCAAAGGTACAAAATAATTCATAATTTGTCAGTTCTTTCTGCAAAAAAATATGCCAAGCAGACGGCATAATGCATAATAATTTGTATCTTTGCAGCAATTTTAGAATATCTTACTACGATGAAAGCATTTGAAACCAAATATTATCTGGTGCCCGCAGCCATCTGTCTGGTGGCCTTGGTGTCGCTGGCCTACTATTATACTTTTACTAATTTCTCCGACAAGGCACAGACCGAATACCTCTATATCGACGGGGACGATACCGTGGACTCGGTGTTTCTCAAGCTACAGCCTATAGGCTCTTCCCACGGGATGACGGGCCTACGCACCCTGGTCCGCCACAGCGACTATGACGAACACATACATACGGGCCGCTATGCCGTGGAGACCGACCTGAGCATCTTCCGCCTGTACAGGCGACTCAGAAGCGGACAGCAGTCGCCCTTCATGCTGACCATCCCCGAGAGCAGGACGACGAAGATTCTCGCGGGCGTACTGGGAAGGCGACTGATGATGGACAGCACGACGATAGCCCAGGCACTCACCGACAGCACCTACTGCAAGAAGTACGGATACGACACCTACACCATCCCCGCCCTCTTTGTGCCCAATACCTACGAAGTGTACTGGAACATGTCGATGGATCAGTTCATGGAGCGCATGAAGCGCGAGCACGACACCTTCTGGGGCTACGACCGCCGCCATAAGGCCGACGCATTAGGACTGACACCCGTCGAGGTGTGTACCGTGGCCAGCATCCTCGACGAGGAGACGGCCAACAACGCGGAGAAGCCCATGATTGCGGGCATGTACCTGAACCGACTGAAAGAAGAGATGCCCCTGCAGGCCGACCCCACCGTGAAGTTCGCTCTCGGCGACTTCTCCATACGCCGCATCTACAAAAGCATGCTGGAGACGGAAAGCCCCTACAACACCTACAAGTATGCAGGACTCCCGCCAGGCCCCATCAAGATTGCCTCGGTCAAGGGCATAGACGCCGTGCTCAACCGCAAGGCCCACAACTACCTGTACATGTGTGCCAAGGAAGACTTCTCGGGCACGCACAACTTTGCCGAGACCTACAAGGAGCATCAGGCCAATGCGGCACGCTATGCCAAGGCACTCAACCAGCGGGGCATCAAATGAGTTTTTTTCACTATCACATATAAACTAAGCGTTATGAAGTATTACAGCACCAACCAACAGGCCCCCATGGCCGATTTGCGCAAGGCCGTAGTGAAAGGTCTGGCCGAAGACCGCGGACTCTATATGCCGGAACGCATCAACAAGCTGCCCAAGGCCTTCTTCGATGACATCCACACCATGTCGTTCCGCGACATTGCCTACAACGTGGCCGATGCCTTCTTTGGCGAAGACATCGACTCGGATGCCTTGCAGGACATTGTCTATGACACGCTCTCGTTCGACTGCCCCGTGGTCAAAGTGAAAGACAACATCTACTCGTTAGAGCTGTTCCACGGCCCCACGCTGGCTTTCAAGGATGTGGGGGCACGCTTCATGGCCCGGCTCCTGCAGTATTTCATCCGCATGGAAGGCAGCGACGAGCTGGTCAACGTGCTCGTGGCCACCTCGGGCGACACGGGAAGCGCCGTGGCCAACGGATTCCTCGGCGTTGAGGGCATACACGTCTACGTGCTCTACCCCAAGGGAAAGGTAAGCCCCATTCAGGAGTGCCAGTTCACCACGCTGGGCCAGAACATCACCGCCGTCGAGGTCGACGGTGTCTTCGACGACTGCCAGGCCCTGGTGAAGAGCGCGTTCATGGACGAGGAACTGAACAAGCACATGCGACTGACATCGGCCAACTCCATCAACGTGGCACGGTTCCTGCCACAGGCCTTCTACTATTTCAACGCCTATGCAAGGATGGAGGCTGGGAGCGACATCGTCGTTTGCGTGCCTTCGGGCAACTTCGGCAACATCTGTGCAGGATTGTTCGCCCACGAGATGGGGCTGCCCGTGAAGCGCTTCATTGCCGCCAACAATGCCAACGACGTGTTCTACAACTATCTGCAGACGGGCAACTACGAGCCAAAGCCTACCATTCAGACCCTGGCCAACGCGATGGATGTGGGCGATCCCAGCAACTTTGCACGCATCTACGACCTCTACGGGAAGAGCCACGACAACATCACCCGCCTCATCAGCGGTGCCACCTACAGCGACGAACAAATCAAGGAGACTATGCGCAAATGCTATGCAGAGACTGGCTATGTGCTTGATCCTCACGGCGCTTGCGGCTACAGGGCATTAGAGGAGCAACTGAAGGACGGCGAGACGGGCGTATTCTGCGAAACGGCCCATCCGGCTAAGTTCAAGGAGAAGGTCGACGCTATCCTCGGCATCGACACCCCCATCCCCGAACGGCTGGTCAACTTCATGAAAGGTAAGAAACAAAGCGTGGAAATGCCGAAGGACTTTGCCGACTTCAAGCGTTTCCTGATGACGAAGTAAAGAGTGAAGAAGTGAAGAGTGAAGAGTGAAGAGTGAAGAATTTGCTACCGCGCCAGTTAGTTCGTTGACTGATGCGGTAGCAAATTCTTCACTCTTCACTATTTTGCGGTAGCAAATTCTTCACTCTTCATTCTTCACTCTTCACTCAAAAAAACTTCACTCCTTCTCTACCAGCGCAGCCGTGCGGACACGACTGAGCGTCTCCGGAGTCATCTGAAGATAGCTGGCGATATAGACAAGCGGGGCACGCAACACCAACTGCGGATTGCTCTTCACCAACTTGCGGTAACGGTCCAATGCCGACTCGAAGCGGAGCATGTCGGCATGACGCTGGCTGATAATCAGCGACTCTTCCAGAATCTTACGGTAAAGCATCTGTATGTTGACGCAGCGGATGGCCACCGCCTCCAGTTCCTTCTTCGGGAGCGCATAGATGACGGTAGGCTCCAGCGCATGTATCATCTGCTTAGAGGGTTCTTCCTTGAAGAGGCTCTCTATACTCATGAATATGGTGTTCTCGGTGGCCATGTACTCAGTAAGTTCCTTGCCATTCTTGAAGTAGTACTGGCGAACGAGTCCCTTCACGACCCAGTAGATGTGCTTGCACACATCGCCCTCGGCAAGGATTTTATCCCCTTTGGCAAACTTCATAGGCACGAGCACGCTCTCCAGGATGTCAAGCTCGTCATGGGTCATCGTACTATATCGGCGCGCTAACTCGCGGGCCACGTCTCTCGGGGTTAAAGTTGGATTTGACATCGACGTATAGATTTGGTTTTTAGTAGGTTAGGGGTAATTTCTATGTTAGTCAAGCTTCAAGACAGCAAGGAAGGCTTTCTGCGGCACCTCCACGTTGCCAATCTGCTTCATACGCTTCTTTCCTCGCTTCTGCTTCTCAAGCAGCTTGCGCTTGCGGCTCACGTCGCCGCCATAGCACTTGGCCAGCACATCCTTGCGCACCTGCTTCACCGTCTCGCGGGCAATGATCTTCGCGCCGATGGCTGCCTGAATGGCTATGTCGAACTGCTGGCGCGGAATCAGTTCCTTCAGCTTCTCGCACATGCGACGCCCAAAGGTCACGGCATTGTCCTGATGCGTCAGCGTCGACAGGGCATCGACGGGCTCGCCATTAAGCAGGATGTCGAGCTTGATCAGCTTGGAGGGACGGAACGAGTCAATGTGATAGTCGAAGGAGGCATAGCCCTTCGAGATGCTCTTCAGCTTGTCGTAGAAGTCAATGACAATCTCGCCCAAGGGCAGCATGAAATGCAACTCCACGCGGTTTCCACTGACGTATTGCTGGTCTATCAGCTCGCCGCGCTTGTCGAGGCAGAGCGTCATGATGGGGCCTATATAGTCGGCAGCCGTAATGATGCTGGCCCTGATATAGGGCTCTTCTATCTTTTCAATCATCACCTGCTCGGGCAGCCCCGACGGGTTGTGTACCTCCTTCACCTCGCCCTGCTTGGTGTAGCACAGGTAGGTGACGTTGGGCACGGTGGTAATCACGTCCATGTCGAACTCGCGGTCCAGTCGCTCCTGCACAATCTCCATGTGCAACAGCCCCAAGAAGCCGCAACGGAAGCCGAAGCCCAGGGCTATCGACGTCTCGGGAGTGAACGTGAGCGAGGCATCGTTCAACTGCAGTTTCTCCAACGATGCACGCAGATTCTCATAGTCGGTGGGGTCGATGGGATAGACGCCGGCGAAGACCATGGGCTTCACCTCCTGGAATCCCTCAATGGCCTTGTCGCAGGGATTGGCCACGTGGGTAATCGTATCGCCCACCTTGACCTCCTTGGAGTCCTTGATACCGCTGATGATATACCCCACGTCGCCCGTGCGCAGCTCCTTCCGGGGTATCATGTCCATCTTCAGCACGCCCACCTCGTCGGCCTCATACTCCATGCCCGTATTGAAGAACTTCACCTTGTCGCCCTTATGGATGACTCCGTTGGTAATCTTGAAATAGGCAATGATGCCACGGAAGGAGTTAAACACAGAGTCGAAGATTAAGGCCTGTAGCGGCGCTTCCTCGCTGCCCACGGGGTGCGGAATGCGCTCCACGACGGCATCCAGAATCTTGTCGACCCCTTCGCCAGTCTTTCCGCTGGCCCGGATGATGTCCGAACGGTCGCAGCCAATGAGGTCGACAATCTCGTCCTCCACCTCGTCGGGCATGGCCGACGGCATGTCAATCTTGTTGATGACGGGAATAATCTCGAGATTGTTGTCAATGGCCATATACAGATTCGAAATAGTCTGTGCCTGAACGCCTTGCGTGGCATCCACCACGAGCAAGGCTCCCTCGCAGGCGGCTATGGAGCGGCTCACCTCGTAGGAGAAGTCGACGTGTCCCGGCGTGTCAATCAGGTTCAGCACATACTTCTCGCCGTCCTTCATATATTCCATCTGGATGGCATGGCTCTTGATGGTAATGCCACGCTCGCGCTCCAGATCCATGTCGTCGAGCATCTGCCCTTCAGTAATCTGGATGGTCTTGGTGAACTCAAGGAGTCGGTCGGCAAGGGTCGACTTGCCGTGGTCGATATGTGCTATGATACAGAAATTCCGAATATGCTTCATCATACGTTACGTAACTTTGGAGCGCAAAGATACAAATAAAATCGCAAAAATCAGATGTTTTTACGTTTTTTTTGTTCATTTCGCCCAAAAAACAATAATTTTGAGTGAAGAATGAAGAGTGAAGAGTGAAGAATTTGCTACCGCAACTCTCCACTCTTCACTAAAGTTCGGCGTCGCTCTTGCTGAAGGTAGTTCCCTGGTTGATGTCGCCCGTGTCGAAGCCGAGCTTCAGCCACTTCATTCGCTGGGCAGAGGTGCCGTGGGTGAACGACTCGGGCTGGGAGTAGCCGCGTGCCTTCTCCTGCAGGTAGTTGTCGCCTATCTTCTGTGCGCAGTCAATGGCCTCCTCGAGGTCGCCCGGCTCAATCGACCTGAACATCTTATTATCATGGTGTGCCCACACGCCTGCATAGAAGTCGGCCAGCAGTTCCAGTCGCACGCTCAGCTTGTTGGCACTCACCTTGTCGGTCTGGCTCATGGCCTGATGGGCCTTGTCGAGCGTTCCCAACAGATACTCCACATGGTGGCCCACCTCATGGGCAATGACGTAGGCGTAGGCAAAGTCGCCGTCGGCACCCAACTGCGACTTCATCTGCGTGAAGAACGACAGGTCGATGTACAGTTTCTGGTCGCCAGAGCAATAGAAGGGGCCTACTGATGCCGAAGCGGAACCGCAGGCAGAGTTGACGCTATTGGTGAAAAGCACCAGCGTGGGCGGCGTATAGGTTCGTCCAATACTTTGGAAAATCTCTGTCCACACGTCTTCCGTGCCAGCCAGGATCTGACGCGAGAACTTGGCCAGTTCCTGTTCCTCTTCGGTAAAGTTCTGTTCACCCACGGTCTCCGTCTGGCCTTGCATCTGCTCGGCGGCACTGTTCATCACGGCCTGAAGCGGGTCGCCGCCGCTCATCCAGGCAAACAAGGCAGCAATGATAATTGCGCCAATACCGCCGAAACCGGCTTTCGTTGCTCCACTCATGCCCCGACGATCTTCCACGTTCGAGCTTTCTCTTCTTCCATTCAGTCTCATAGTACAATAGTATTTTGGTTATTATTCATTTGTATGTCTTGTTTTTTCGGCTGTATACCGCCCAGCTTAACGCTGTAAACCACCTGTATTCAGCATGATCCATCATCTCCGTAAGCTGCCACCCAGTACCAGCCATGCGGTCCTCACTTCACAACCACTTTCTTGCCATTGACAATATAGATACCCTTTTGGCCTTTCATTGGCTGTTTTTTCGCTCCGGCCATTCGTCCGTCGATGGTGTACACCGTGTCCTTCTCAGCACCATCGGATGCGATCTCGCTGATGCCATCGCCTGATAGTGAGCCACCGATACGCAGGTTGTCGAGCGCAAGCACGTCGCCCAGCTCGGTTATTTCTCCGGTGAAGAAGTCGATGACAGAGGCATTGGTAAATTGGGCAGCTATTTCCACCCTTGCATACCTGCCGCCCATGAGCGAGGTCAGGGGCACGCTCACATTGGTGTATGCGTCAGTGATAGGGATGTTCTCCTGCAAGACGACCATATCCTTCCCGTCGGCACTTCCCCTGACGGTGATGGCGGTGATGCCCGAACCCATGACATCGAAAGTGAACACGGGGTCTTCCACTCCGTCGAGCGAGAACTTGCCGGAACCGAAGTATCTCTCACCGTCCTCCTCAGTTATCAGGGCCAAGGCATTCTCATCGTCATCGCTTCCTAAGGCGAAAGCCATCGGCTCGCCGTCGGTATCCCAGAAGAAATGCAGGCTGTTGTCGGTGAACGACTCTTCTACGGGCAACAGGTAGGGAGCGCCCACGATCAGGCCGGTGACGGTGTTCTCGCCCTCTCCGGCATCACTCTTCGGCACGATCACCCAGTAGTCATACCGCTGTTCACCCTCGTCTGTGTTGTACTCTAATGAATAGGAGTCGGCATCCTGTAGTGTGGCGATGAGCGTCTCGTCGTCGTAGGCGAGATAGGTTCCAAGCCAAGACTCCTCCCATTTGGTGCCATAGAGGAGGTATTCCACATTGTCGGGATTGACATAGCGCCCTGTGGCTCCCTCATCTCCCACCTTGTCCCAGTTGAACATGATGGTGGTGGCATTGTCCGCAACCGTGAAATTCTCCACTCTTGCTGGCGTGTCGACACCGACGAATACGGTCAGCTTCTCACTCTTCTTACCTATGCCGTCGGCGTTGTAGGGAATTGCCTGGTAGGTGTGTTCTCCGGCCATCTCAGGCACATCTTCATAGACGGCCACCGCCCCTGGTGCCACATTCTCCACGGTGCCTACCACCTCTCCGTTGCGCAGGAAGTCGATTCTGGTGAGGTTGGTCGTGAGCGGCGTGCCGTTGACGGCAAGCGTGGACGCCGTGGCCCTCACGACAGCCTTCAGGCTGCCCTTGGCATCGGCAATGGCCTCTATTGCCGGTGCGTCGGGGGCTGTAGACTCCGGTCCGAACTCCACGGTCATGCTGTTGAGCGTGAGGTGGTCCATGTCGGGATCGCTGATGGCGTGTACGGCGATGTAGTAGATGCCCTCTTCCTCCACGGAGAATGCCTGCTCATAGAAGGTGCCCTCGTCGCTGTAGTCGCTCACCTCTATGGGCTCCATCAGCGTGTTGAATTTCTCTGGGTCGGGTTCTTTTCCTATCTTCACCTCGAAGCGCTCGGTATAGCCGGAGGTGAGCGCATTCACCACCAGGTTGTAGTTCTTTCCGCCCATGAGGTGGAGTCTCGGCGAGACGAGATAGTCGTCGCCGGTATTATCGGCATGGTAGTGGTAGGATGTCCAGTAGCCCGGCTCCCATCCCCAGGTGCTGCCATCGTCGTTGGCATCAATGACGGTAAAGGCGCTGAACTGGCCTTCCTGCTTCAGGTCGGCCACAAACGGTATTTCGAGGATGGCATTCAGACGTACGGTCACCACATCGCTTACCTCGCCCTCACCTTTGTCGTTGTAAGCGACGACTTGGTAGCTGTGGTTGCCATTGGTCAGTTCGGGGTCGTTGTCTGTATAGGTCAGTGCTGTACCCGGAGCTATATCCCCGTAGATGTGGATGATGCTTTCATCGCGCATCAGTTCTATCTTGGTGAGGTTTGAGGTGAGGTCGGCACCACCGATGTTCTTGCCGGGTGCGGTGAAGGATACGAGGATTTCTTGCTTGTCGCTCACGGGTTCGGCCTTCAGGTCGGTGATGGCGGCAGGAGCCTGGGTTTCCACCACCTCCACGACGAAGTTGTCGGCGTACAGGTTTTCGCAGTCTTCTGGCGAGATGGCATGGATGCCGAAATAGTAGTATCCTGTCTGGCTGACGCTAACGCGCCGGTTGCCCAGTGTCCTGTTCTCTTCCCACGACGCCTCTGTGGGCACGATGACCGGTGTGGTCATAGCCTCCACATTGGCGGCACTGCCCATCTTCATTTCAATCTTCTCCTCAGAGCCCGAGCTTCTTGTGTCGAATGCCACGCTGTAGAGTTTCCCAGCTTCCAGACGGATGGCGGGCGAGATGGCCCAGTCGTCGGCTGCGAGAACAGAATTGTATTTGTAGCGCAGGTAATGCTCGTCGTCCGTATTATAGATGTGTGTCCATGTCTGTCCGTCGAAATTGGCATCGATGAAGAAGAAGGAGTATCTGCTCTCTTCTGTCTCGAAGTCGTTGATATAAGGCAGCTCGTCCACCTGGTTGACGACGGCGATAGGCGACCATGTACTCTCGGCGTCACCGTAGCCGGTGGAGGCATCGTCGTCATCCCAGAACACGCCCATGAAACGCGAATTGGGTCCGGTACTTGTGCCTTGCAGAGTGATGACGTCATTCTCGATCTTGAAAGTGAATGCATTTCCGATATTGTCGGCTGCTATGGGCTTGCCATCGACGTTGAGCCTCCCCCATCTGACGCTGATGGTAGTCTCCAGGTCATCAATGTAGTTCACCGGTTGTCGTGTGGGCACCGTGATGGTATTGCCCGCCTTGGTGCCTTTCACCCATACGCCAGTGGCATAGCACGAGACGATGTCTTTGATATAGACCGTCCCGTCGGCACACTCTACGGTTTCCACTGCGTCGGACTGCTCTTCTTCGAGCATTTCGCCATCATCGTAGTAATAGCATGTTCCAGCCCTGCGGTACACCTTGTGTACACCATCGGCGGGGATGAAGATGAGCCCGTGTTCATCCTTGTACTCACCCTGTGCGGCGGTGAGCATACGCGGCGTGAGCTGTTTTGGGGCACAACTCCGGATGGGATTGGCCTTTTTCGCGGGTGCAAGTGCTTTCAGCACCTGTGCATGTGTTGGCACTGCCATCAAGACAGCTGCCAGCACTGTGAAAAGAATAATAAGTTTTCTCATAAGTGGTTATTATTATTTTGATTGCTTGGCACTTCTATGTAACTAACGGTTATTTCTCTGCTTTGCAAAGGTACGACTATTTTAAGAAATAACGTTGTATTATCGCCTGTTTTTACATGATTTTTGAGCATTTTGTAGCATTTTGGCATAAAATGCTATGCTAAGCTAGTATAAATGCTACGAGTTCACCCTGAATTAATAACCGACATTGTATTCCAGAAAGCATAGATAATGCCAGTACAAACACCTCTATTTACGATTTCATGTATGGGCAAGCGAGTGATTAGTTGTTTTTTAATCATTATATACTAGGATTTTTTCAAAAAAGGGTGACAGGGTGACAGAATGCCGATAAACAGGGCGTTTGCACCCTTTTTCGAGGGTGACAAGGGTGACAGAAGGGTGACAGGAATCGCGTTTTCGTCAGCACCTTTGTCTTCTCTTGCGACATCCACGGTGCTTCCAGTCTATGACATGCCTGTTTGCACCTAAATTCTCGAGAGAATTGAGGCGTAAAGAACATCTTTACCTTTCTCAAACAGCATTCTTTCTGCTCAATTCTCTCGAGAATTCATCTGTATTTATTAGTGTCAGCTAAACATACAACCAATTTTCTGAAAAGCCCAGATAGTAAAACTGTTCGTTGCGGTTGAAAGACGCTGAAAGCGTCTCCTCTCAGTAGCCGTAGTGTCCGAAGGACCTACGGATAACGGAAAAGGAAGGAAAAGCACTCTGAAAGAGTGCCCCAACAGTGCAATGGGCGACCCCTTCAGGGTCGATGTACCTTCTCACGTTCTATCCGCAGGTCGTAGCGACCTACGGCTATAGAGAGGTGACGCTTTCAGCGTCTTTCTATCGCAACAGCACGAAAAATTTTAGGGTCGATGTCGCTTGCATCATTCATCCAGGGTACTACGCACACTCTGCCCATTGAGCGGTGACCGTTCAGCGGTCAAAAGGCAATTTCATCCGCAACAGGTCGCATAATTTTCCGACCTGTTGCGGTTGAATTCAGGAGTATGACGCTGAAAGCGTCTCCGCTCAGTAGCCGGGGGTACGAGCGTAGCGTGTACCCCTGGATGGCAGACGTATGGGTAACATCGACTCTGAAAGAGTCGCCCATTGCACTATTGGGGCACGCTTTCAGCGTGCTTTTCTCTCTCTTTCCGTTATCCGTAGGTCCTTCGGACGCTACGGCTACTGAGAGGTGACGCTTTCAGCGTCTTCCGCACAGTACGTAATTTTCCGATAATTGTCGCATAAAAATGCTGCACCGATGCGGTATTCACATATCCTCGGTGCAGCGTCTCGTTGGGTGTACACGAAAAACGAGAGAGAGAGATTATTCTTGCTGAGTGTCAACGTGTTTGCTCGTAACCAGCACTACGGCATACTTGTCCTTGGCGTCGTATTTGGCCAACGACTCGGCATCCTTCAGGATTTGTATGCCCGTCACATTATCGGTGCTGACTATAGTGAGGTTTTTCACGGGCTTGCCGTCAACAAGTATCTTTACGTTCTGCATGCTGAAGTCAGGGGCAGTATTCTTGACTACATCGTAGGCGGTCTTGTAGTCTTCTGCCGAGTTGTCGCTACCCTTCAGGCTAAAGGTGATAGGTACGGTGTACTTCACGCGCACAGGCTCTCCATTCTGCATGCCAGGCTCCCACTTCGGCATGGCTGAGACAACGCGGAGGGCCTCGGCATCAAGACTGCTGTGGATGGAGCGTATCACGGTAGGCTCGCTGATTGAACCGTCCTTCTCGACGACAAAGGTTACAATGACGCGGCCCATCACACCTGCCTGATGTGCTTCTTCGGGATATTTGATGTTCATGGACAGGTAGCGCATCAGTTCCGAGGCACCACCTGGAAACTGGGGCATCTGCTCAACGACATCGAAAACTCCCTTAGCATCTTCCTTGACAATGGTATCTGCCTCGGCCACGACCTTCGCAGCAGGTTTGGATTCGTTTACTTTACGTTCCACTATCTGGGAACGGGCATGGGTAACGCAGACCCAGGCTAATGTGTCGGCCACGGGAACAGACGGCGCAGTAACGTGCGGCAACGGATCGGCCGCCTCAATTTGTGCCGCCACTTCCTCTACGTTCGGATGGGCAAAGGTCACTACGGCCAGTGCCGCTACGGGTAGGATGGTCAGCAACTTCAGCCGTTGCCATCCTGCGGTTTTTCTTGTTGTCATCATGTGGATTCTTTTTTTTAGTGATTGATGATTTAAGTTGTTTGCCATCGAGAATAGCTGGTCCCCGACGGACTTTCTTATCAGCAGCAACTGGTACTGCTGGGCGTCGACTCCTCTTTTCAGTACGGCCTCGTCGGCCTCATATTCGTGTATCTGCTGTAGTTCGCGGCGCAGTAGCCAGGCGGCAGGGTTCCACCACTGCACGATGGTGAGCACGTTCATCAGTACGACGTCGGCCCAGTGCAACAGGTGGATATGGGCCTTCTCGTGGATGAGTATCTCCTCGGGATGCTCAAGATAGTCTTTCTCGCTAATGACGATGCGGCGCCAATAGCTGAAAGGTGCCAGCTCGCCGGCCATCACATAGATGGTCGCGTCGGCTTCTTTCACTATCTTCACGGCTCTGTTTAGCAACCTGTGCAGTCGCCAGAAGGACAGCAGGTTCCACAGGAGCACAGTCGCTATACCTATATAATAAACAAGGTATGCGCAGAAGGCAGGCGACAATGATGTCACTTCTTTCGACTCGGCATCCAGCATAGGTACGGCAAGCAAGTACTCAATGGCAACCAGCCCCTCGCTGACTGCCGTAGGCTCTTCCACGCCCATCCGCAAGCAGGGTAACAGTAAGGAGAGAACCACTAAACTCAGCAACAGCAGGCGGTTGAAGCGATGCAGCGTGTCGTGGCAGAGCAGCAGCTTGAACAACAGATAGAAGGCTATCAGGCATAGCCCCACCTTGATTTGATATACCAGAATCATAACGCAGAACTATGCACTTTGCTCCACTTCGCGTATCAGCTGCTTCAGCTCCTCGACACTAATTTTCTCCTCGTGTACAAGAGTCGAAACGGCACTCAGGTAAGAGCGGTTGAAAAACTTGTCGATGACATTCTTCAGCGAGCCACCCTTGTACTCGTCCTTCGTGATGCGGGCGAAGTACTGAAAGCAACGAGCCGTCAAGGCTTTGTGTCCTAAGAAGCCTTTCTCTTCCAAAATCTTTACCAGTGTGGCAAGCGTGTTGACATGTGGCTGCGGCTCCTCATAGTGGGCCTGCAACTCACGGACTTGCATCGGACCATACTGCCAGTAATGCTCCATAATTTCCTCTTCTTTTTGTGTCAATGACTTCATATCTGTGACGTTTAATTTGTTTCCGACTGCAAAGTAACTAAAACTTTTCGTTATATAACTAATTTTCTTAGTTAAATAAAACTAAAGACCTTAGTTTTTTGTATATTAAGCATAGTATCATTGATTATTAACACCTTATTCCTATCATGAAAGACATCAATTCGACTGAAAAGGGAGCGAAATTTCACCTCTGTCTTTAGCAATCAAGCAGTATTTGAACATGAGCAAGTTTTCTTGTAGCTTACTAAGGTGTAGCCTGATTGCAATTTGAGCTTGCCCCAATTTGAGACTGTATTCTTGTCGCTATTGATGTTTGTGCATTAAAAAAATGAACTCAGCTGCGGATGCTGTTTGCATGAAAATACCGCATACTTATCCGCCGAAAAAGCGCGAGAATCGAATAGAAATCAGCAAGACGGGATTTGCATGGAAATATGCAAGTTTTGGAGCTTTGATATAAACAACTGATATTCATATAGTTGTCTTTCTGTATCTTTGGAAGGCACCTGCTTACAACACTATTGCATACCCCCTTATACCTCGGCGAAACATTCGTTACACCCTGACGGAGCATTCATCACACCCTGACGGAGCATTCATCACACCGTCATGCCACATTCATCACAGTGTGATTTGCCGTAAATCAAAATGTAAAGTCATACGCATGGAGGTGTCAACTCGCATACATCAAGGTGTAAGGAGTGAAGAATGAAGTGTGAAGAGTGAAGAATTTCTTGCCGTGCAAGCGTCCAAAGGCCGAGCGGCTACCGCATCAGGCAGCAAATTCTTCACTCTTCACTCTTAACTCTTCACTTCCCCCACTCTATTTCGCAAAAATCATTTGTCACAAAAAACGAAAAGGCAACTGCATAATCATGCACGATTTAGTTCTTGATTGTCTGTATGCAACATCTTTCATACCTCAATCCTCCTGCTCATAATAATAAGAATAGTCTATACCTTTCATGAATATCTCGCGGTCGTCAATGCGGTCGGTCATCGCCTGACGTAGCAGATGTCTTATCGGCTTGGCATCGGTTGTACTCCTGCGCATGGCTTCCAAATAGTCTTTCTTGTTTATCTTACTCCAGTCGACACACATCCGTAGTTCCTTCTTAAAGATGAGGTCAAGCCAGATACGGGTGCTGCGACCGTTGCCCTCCATAAAGGGGTGTGCCATATTCATTTCTACATATTTATCTACAATCTCATCGAAATTCGTTTGCGGCATCTGCTCAATCAACCTCAGATTCTGCATCAGATATTCTGCACGACAGAAAAGCGTGCCATCCTTCCAAATTGTTTTCATGCGTATCTTACCAGCGAAGTCATATAATCCACCAAACAGATAGGCATGAATCTGTTGCAGACATTTCACGCTTCCCGGCCTCATCGTTTCGAGCAATCCGCTCTCAATGAGTGTATATGCCTTTTTCTTGCTCTGCCCGTCGATGCTGTTGTCGCTATAGACGAACCAGTTGAGGAAAGTATTGGCACGGTTGTTGGGATAGTTCTCGGCTAATGTCCTCACGCAATCGCTGTCCAAAGCATCGGCTGCACGCTGCTTCCCGTCGGGTGCTTGGAATTTGAAGTCGTGAGTGACACTCACGAGTTGAACACCATCAGCATTGAGTTTCTTTTTTAGCCAACGCCAATAGTTACCTGCTTTCACATAGTCTTCTTCATCGTTGATAGCCCGTACAATGTCGGTGGCCGAGAACCACCACTTGCTGTTTTCCTCGTCCCATACGGCTCGCACTTCGCGGTCGTTGAAAAAACGTATCGACTTCTTACTCATGTTACACGACTTTTACTTTTCCCGTCACCACATCATTGATGATAATTTGCTTACGCTCCTTAAGGGGTGCCTCGGAATTTCCCCAAGCCATTTCACACCACTATCCTTATATTCGCTGTATCTTTCCATTTTTTTATTACCGTACTTTAGACCGAACTTTCCACCGAACTATAGACCGAACTACTCCATTGTTTTTACTTTTTCAAAATAATCCATGAACCAGTTTTGTTGCCACCTTTACGTTCTATAATATTATGCTCACGAAGTATGGCAATGTATTTGCGTACCATTCGGCTACTAATGCTTAATGACGCGCCTATTTCTTCAGATGTTGCATGAGGGTTCGCCTTGATTTCCATAAATACAGCCCAAATAGAATCCGATAAATCCGGGTACATTATCTTTAGTTTATTAGGAACTTTATTAGGAACTTTATTAGGAACCTTATCCTGCACTTTATTAGGAAGCGGTTCTCCTTGATGGGCTTTCAATGTTTGGTAGATTTCGCCCAACATAAAGTCGATGAAGGGTCCCGACTGCCCGGCATTGGTGCTGGCAGTGATGGCATCGTAGTAAGCCTGTTGGTTGGCATACACCATATTCTCTACAGGCAGATGCTCAAACAACGGGTGCAACTTGCCGAGGATGAGCGACTGCCACAGTCGCCCTGTGCGGCCATTACCGTCGATGAAAGGGTGGATGAATTCAAACTCATAATGGAACACACAGGAACGGATGAGCAAGTGGTCCTTGGCATTCTTCAGCCAGTTGAAGAGGTCGCCCATCAGCATAGGCACCCTGTCGGCAGGTGGTGCCAAATGCACCAAGCCTTTCTCACCAAACACGCCTACGCCGCCACGACGGTAACGGCCTGCATCGTCTACCAATGCCTGCATCATCACGCCATGTGCTTTCAGTAGGTCTTTCTCTTTGAAGGCATCAAGCGTGGGATAGAGTTCGTAGGTCTGGATGGCATTTTTCACCTCCTGAATCTGACGGATAGGGGCAACGATAGTTTTACCGTCGAGAATATCGCGCACTTCGTCCTCACTCAACGTGTTACCCTCAATGGCCAGTGACGAGTGGATGGTCTTGATGCGATTGGCCTTGCGCAGGCGCAGACCGTCTTCCTGTTCCAGACGGATGGCGTAGCGCTCCATCTGTGCGGAAATCTCTGCCACAAGGTTAATGGCTTCAGCACTCACCGTAAACGGCGGGATGTATGTGGGTTCTGTTTTCTTTGCCATGATGCTTAGTGGTTTCCAAAGATTCCATTTATTCTTATATTGATACGGACTCCAAAAACTGTTTGTTATACAGGTCTTCCACACCGACATCAAGGAGCTTGGAAATCTTTGCGAGGGTTTCCATATCAGGTTGAGAGGTGTTGGTACACCACTTTGATACGGTTGAAGGGGTAACACCCAGTTGCTCAGACAACCACTTGCTCGTTTTCTTTTTTTCCACGAGTAGTAATTTTAGGCGATTAATCTCTTTCATCTGTATTTTTTTAATTTTATCTTCTGCAAAGATAGTGAATTATTATCAATTTCTTGTAAGAATTGGCGAAAAACTGTAGATTTGAGGTTGTATTTACATAAATTTAGCAGATTAGCGGGTCTGTTATCGAAAACAGACTCTAAAAAAAACGCATTTATTTGCACATTCAAGAATTTATGGCTAATTTTGCACATTGATTATATAAACCGTATTATTTAAGTACAGCATACATGAGCGAAATTGTCAAAGTAGTCCTTACGGGCGGCCCCTGCGCAGGAAAGACCACCGCTTTAGTACGTGTCATTGAGCACTTTTCAAGTCTCGGATTTAAAGTCTTCACCATTCCGGAAGTTCCCACTCTGTTCACGCAGGCCGGCATGAACTACCTGACAACCAACAAGGGGTTCTTCTATCAAGGCGAGAAGGCTACACTCGAAATTCAGCTGGCTCTCGAAGACAAGTTCCTGCGCATGGCTCAGGAATGCAGCGAGCCGTGCATCATCGTGTGCGACCGTGGAGCCATGGACATCTCTGCCTATATGTCGCCCGAGACATGGGCCGACATCACCCGTGCCGTAGGGACATCGACCGCCGAACTGCGCCAGCGCTACGATGCCGTACTCCACCTGGTATCGGCTGCCGACGGCGCAGAGCAGTACTACACCACGGCCAACAACGCCCAGCGCTACGAGCAGATGAACGAGGAAGGGCTTCGCATTGCCCGCTCGCTCGACAAGAAAGTGATTCATGCGTGGACTGGACACCCCCATCTGAGGGTCATCAACAACCACGACGACTTCGATACCAAGATGCGACGGGTCATCAAGGAAATATCCAGCGTGCTCGGACTACCCCAGCCCATCGAGGAGGAACGGAAATACATCGTGGAAGTGACCGGCACGCTGCCCGACGACTGTATTGAAAGCGACATCGTGCAGACCTACCTCACCACTGAGCCCGGCAACGAAGTGCGCCTGCGCAAACGTGGATGGCAGGGGAAGTACGTCTACGTACACACCACGAAGAAGCTGAGCTCGGACACGGAGCAGGTGGTGACGGAGCGACAAATCAACAACAGCATGTATGAGATGATGCTGGGACTGGCCGACCCTACCCGCTCCAACATCCACAAGCTGCGCCGCAGCTTCATCTGGAAAGGACAGTACTTTGAGATAGACACCTTCCTCGACAAACTTGAGGGGCTGGTCATCCTCGAGACGAAAGGCATCACGAAGAACGAGCCGGTGAAGTTCCCGCCGTTCCTGAAGGTGATCAGAGACATCACCGGCGAGAAGGACTACTATAACTATAACCTGGCCCTGCGATAAGCCCCCGACATGTCACCTCACAGAAATACGATACCACTATGAAAGCAAGAACACTATTCTTATTGACGACCGCCCTGCTGTTGCTGGCAGGCAAGGCAAGTGCCCAGACGGGCAAGGAATGGGACGACCCGAAAATCACCAGCGTCAACCGCGAAGCCGCCCACACCGTAGCTATTCCCATGGCCACGGCTGCCGACGTGGCCAAGAACGACTTGACGCTCTCGCCCTGGTACCAGTCGCTCGACGGAACGTGGAAGTTCCAATGGGTGAACATGCCATCGAAAGCCACGTCGGCTGTATGCGCCAAGGACTACAACGACGCATCGTGGACCGACATCGACGTACCTTCGAGCTGGCAAGTCTGGGGACTGCACAACGGCAAGTCATGGGACAAGCCGCTCTATTGCAACGTGGCTTATCCGTTCTCATTCAACGAGCAGACCTATAGCGTCATGGCCGATCGCCCGGGATGGTTCACCTACAACAGCAACATGCCCAACCCCGTGGGCACCTACCGCCGCACATTCAGCGTGCCGGCCTCATGGACAGGGCGCGACGTCTACGTGCGCTTCAACGGCGTGGGACATGGCTTTTACCTCTGGATCAACGGCCAGTGCGTGGGCTACAGCGAAGACTCCTACGTTCCGGCAGAGTTTAACATCACGCCGTATCTCGTCGACGGTGAGAACAGCATGGCCCTGCAGGTGTATCGCTTTACCAGCGGTTCCTTCTTAGAGTGTCAGGACTATTGGCGACTCACGGGCATACAGCGCCACTGCTTCCTCTGGGCTGCCCCGAAGAGCCAGATACGCGACTACTTCTTCACCACCGACCTGGATGCCACCTACACCAATGCCAAAGCCAACGTGAAGGTGAGCCTAACGGGAACAGAGTCGCTGAGCGGCGGCGTGGTGGAAGTGCGCATTGAGGACAACGGGAATACCATTGCCACGGCTTCGAAAGCCGCCTCGGCAGAACTGAGTTTCGACTTGGACGTGAGCAATCCCCGCAAGTGGAGTGCCGAGACACCTGAACTGTACGACCTCGTACTGACGCTGAAGGACGCACAGGGCAACACCATCGACCTGCGGGGCGGCAAGGTGGGCTTCCGCGAAGTGAGCATCCGCAACGACGGAGCCTTGACCATCAACGGCAAGCGAATGGTATTCCACGGCGTGAACCGCCATGACTTCAGCCCCGTGAACGGACGAGCCATCACCGACGAGGAGATAGAAGAAGACATCAAGACCATGAAGCGGCTGAACATCAATGCCGTGCGTACCAGCCACTACCCCAACGACCCCGTGTTCTACGACCTGTGCGACAAGTATGGACTCTACGTACTGGCCGAGGCCGACGTGGAGTGCCACGCCCATCAGAAACTGTCGTCGCTGGAACTGTTCCGCCACGCCATGGTGGAACGCTCGCAGAACCACGTGCGCTGGATGCGCAACCACGCCTGCATCTTTATGTGGTCGTTCGGCAATGAGTCGGGCGGCGGCGAGAACTTCAAGTATGTGGCACAGGCCATCAAGGAACTCGACAAGACCCGTCCGACCCACTATGAGGGCAACAGCGACTATGCCGACGTGTCGAGCACCATGTATGCCAGCTACGAGACGATAGAATGGATTGGCTCCTCGCGCAAGGGACAGAGCGGGCAGAAGCCGCACATACAATGCGAGAACAGTCACTCCATGGGCAATTCCATGGGCAACGTGCGCGACATGTTCGACCTCTACGAGAAATATCCCTGCCTGACGGGTGAGTTCATCTGGGACTTCAAGGACCAGGGCCTGCTGACACGCAGCTCCTCGGGCAAGGACTACTGGGCATACGGAGGCGACTTCGGCGACTCGCCCAACGACGGCAACTTCTGCATCAACGGACTGGTGCGCCCCGACTGGTCGCTCACGGCCAAGTCGTATAATACTAAAAAAGTGTACCAGCCGCTGGAGTTCAAGGCCATGAAGAACAATCGCACGCAGTTCCGCATAAAGAACAAGATGGCTTTCCTGAGCAGTAATGCCTACGACGTGAAGTATGAACTGATGGACGAGGAAGGACAGGTGCTGGCCAGCGGCCCTATCAATAACAATGTAGCAGCAGGCGACAGCACGGTCATCACCCTCGACCTCTCGGCCCTGCAGTCGGTCGAAACCTCGCGCGAGGCATTCGTCAAGTTCACCGCCTCACAGAAGGAGGCTACGCCCTGGGCCGAGGCCGGCTATGTGGTAGCCGAGGAAAAGCTGCCCGTACAGGAGGCTAAGAAGCCCATGTATGACCTGGCGAAACTGCAGAACTGCGAAGACGTGAAAGTGGAAGAGAACAATAGCAGCATCACCGTGTCGAACGCACGCTTCCGCGCCGTGTTCAGCAAGGCACAGGGCACGCTCAACTCCTACACCTTCGACGGCACACAGATGCTGAGCAAAGCGTTGTTGCTCAACGTCTTCCGTCTGCCTACCGACAACGACGGACGACAGTCGGGCAGCTGGGACAACATGGGACTGCGCAAGCTCACCGTCAAGGGCAATGAGGCTACATGCAGCAAGAGCGACGACGGCAAGACGGCTACTATCGCCATGACCAGCACCTATACAGGACAGAACGGCACGGCCTTCAATGTCAGCCTGAACTTCATCGTCTGTGCCGACGGCACGCTGATGGTGAACTCGTTCATCCGCCCCACGCTCACAGGTGCCATCCTGCCTAAGCTGGGCTTCAGGCTGGAGATGCCTGCCGACATGGAGCAACTGCAATGGTTCGGACGCGGACCGTGGGACAGCTATCGCGACCGCAAGGAGGCCTGTCTGCCTGCCATCTACACCAGCACCGTCGCCGAACAGCAGGAAGACTACATCCTGCCCCAGGAACACGGAACCAAGCAGGAAGTGCGCTGGATGGCACTGACCAACAGCACCGGCAAGGGACTGCTCTTCACGGCTCCCGACCAGATGGCTGCCTCGGCAGTACACTTCCGCCCGGAGGATAACTACACCAACCGAGATTCCCGCAGCAAGCACACCTATCAGTTCAAGACTTGCGCCACGGCGGTGGTGTCGCTCGATGCCGTCACCCGTGGCCTTGGCAATGCCAGCTGCGGCCCCGACGTCATGGATAAATACGAACTGAAGGCTGCCAACACCGCCTTCCGCTTCTTCATCATTCCGCTCAACGCCGACATCCAGGCAGCAGCTGCTGCGCGTATCGACATGCCCGTCTGCCAGTCCGTCAGCTGCGAACGGGAGAGCAACGGGCGCATCAAGATGTCGACAACCAGTAGCGGTGCCACCATCTACTATAGTATTGACGGCGGGGACTACAAGAAGTACACCTCGCCCCTACTCCACAACGATGCCTGCCATATCAGGGCCTACAGCTCCAAGCAAGGCATGATAGACAGCCCTGTCATGGAGTATGCCTTCGCCCTCTTCATCAATAAATCGACGTGGCGACTGGTCAGTGCCGACAGCCAGCACAGTGGCAACGAGGCACAGAAGGCTTTCGACAACAACACCTCAACGTTCTGGCATACAGAGTATTGGGGCAGCGAGCCTACCTGCCCGCACACGCTGGTCGTTGACATGGTGAACAACTATCAAGTGACCGCCTTCACCTATCTGGCCCGACAGGATGGCAGCCAGAACGGTATGGTGAAGGCCTACGAGGTCTATCTGAGTACCGACGGAAAGACCTGGGGCACCGCCGTTGCCACTGGCGAGTTCAAGAACACGACGGCACTACAGGTGGCCAAGCTGAAGGCCGCCACCCCGGGACGCTATCTGAAGTTAGTGGCTAAGTCGGAAATCAACGGCAACGCATGGACATCGGCAGCAGAGATTGGCATTGAGGCCGATGTGAACCTGGACGGCATTGAGGCGCTGTCGACCGAACGTCCCAGGGCCAACGACGACATCTACGACCTGCGGGGCCGCAAGGTTTCATCCGCCATGACGGCCTTGCAGCCTGGCATCTATATCCAGAACGGTCGAAAGCTCGTCTGGAAATAAACCACGCAAAAAGAGATGCACCCCCAAGCGAGGGTGCATCTCTTTTTGTTTACGCAGAAAGCAAGGCTTAGTTGTTCACGGAGCCGCCCACGATGTCGAGCAGCTCAGAGGTAATGGCCTGCTGGCGGCTCTTGTTGTACTGCAGGTTCAGCTGGCGCAACAGCTCATCGGCATTGTCCGTAGCCGTCTGCATAGCCACCATACGGGCTGCATGCTCGGAAGCCACACTGTCGAGCAAGGCGGTGTAAAGCATCAGATGGGCCAGCTTGGGAAGGAGCTGCGACAGGACGGTATCCATATCCGGCTCAACGATGAAGTTGTCGTTTAGCGGACGCACCTCATCCTCTGCCACCTCGCGCTTGCGCCGGTTCTTCTTCAGATAATCCTGCGCTTTCTTCGTGATAACATTCGAGGTGAGGTCGCGCTCATGGTCACGCTCCAACTCACTCTCCACGTCGATGGGCAGGAAAGTCTTACTCATCAGTATCTGCGAACCGGCACTCTTGAAGTGATGATAGATAATCTCCACCTTGTCGATCTCCCCGTTGGCGAAGCGCGAACCCAGCTCCACGGCCAAGTCGATGCACTGCTTCACGTTGGGATGATCAATCAGCTCGTTCAGATCGCACTTCACCTGATAACCCAGCTTGCGTGCTTTCTCTGCCACCTTACGACCTATAGGATAGACCTCCACATTCTCGGGACCAAGCTCTTCCGACAGTCCTTTCACCGCGTTCATCATCACCTTGATGACGTTCGAGTTGAAGCCGCCGCAGAGCGAAGAGTTGCTGGAGAACACGACCAAGGCCACGCGCTTCACGGGCCGCTCCTGGTCATAGATGGTCTGCGCCTCAGCCTCTGCCGCTAAGAAGGACTTTAGAATATGCTCAAGCATGGTCTCGTAGGGCAGCATGTTCTGGATGGCCACCTGGGCATGATGCAGCTTCGACGAAGCCACCATCTTCATGGCCGAGGTGATTTTCCGCGTGCTGTTGACCGATGCGATACGGCCTTTAATTTCTTTTAATGATGGCATTCTTTTTATGCTTTTATATTCCTAATCCTACTTGAAAGTACCGGCAATGTCGGCCATGACGGCTTCCACCTTGCCCGTTGCCTCTTCGTCGATCTTGCCGCTGGCCAGCGTGGCAATCACCTCGGGGTGAGCCGTGCGCAGCTTGTCGAGGAACTGATCCTGACACTGACGCACCTTGTCGATGGGCACCTGACGCATCAAGCCATGCACACCGCAATAGAGGATGGCTATCTGTTCGCCTACGGGCATCGGGCTGTACTGCGGCTGGATAAGCAGCTGGTTGTTCTTACGACCACGGTCGAGCGTCATGGCTGTCACGGCATCCATATCCGACGAGAACTTCGAGAAGGCCTCGAGCTCACGATACTGTGCCTGGTCGATCTTCAGCGTACCAGCCACCTTCTTCATGGACTTGATCTGAGCCGAGCCACCCACACGCGACACCGAGATACCTACGTTGATGGCAGGACGGAAGCCCTGGTTGAAGAGGTCGCTCTCGAGGAATATCTGACCGTCGGTAATGGAAATCACGTTGGTCGGGATGTAAGCCGACACGTCGCCAGCCTGAGTCTCAATGATGGGCAGAGCCGTGAGCGAGCCGCCGCCCCGCACATGTCCCTTCATGCACTCGGGCAGGTCGTTCATCTGTTCGGCCACCTCCTGCTGCTCATTAATCTTGGCAGCACGCTCCAGTAAGCGGCTGTGCAGATAGAACACGTCGCCGGGATACGCCTCACGACCAGAGGGACGGCGCAGAATCAGCGAAACCTCACGATAGGCCACAGCCTGCTTCGACAGGTCGTCATAAACCACGAGGGCGGGTAAGCCGCGGTCGCGGAAGTACTCGCCAATGGCAGCACCTGCAAAGGGAGCATAGTACTGCATGGCAGCCGGGTCGGCAGCGGTGGCGGCCACGACAATGGTATAGGGCAGTGCGCCATGCTCCTTGAGGGTCTGCACCAGGGCAGCCACGGTAGAAGCCTTCTGGCCGATAGCCACGTAGATGCAATACACAGGCTTGCCAGCCTCGTAGAAACTCTTCTGATTAATAATAGTATCGACAGCGATGGCAGTCTTACCCGTCTGACGGTCGCCAATGATAAGCTCGCGCTGACCACGTCCGATGGGAATCATGGAGTCGACAGCCTTCAGGCCCGTCTGCAGCGGCTCCTTCACCGGCTGACGATAGATTACGCCTGGCGCCTTGCGGTCCAGCGGCATCTCGAACGAGTTCTTCAGGTCAATGTCGCCCTTGCCATCGATGGCCTGACCCAGGGGGTTGATGACGCGGCCCAGCATGTTGTCGTTCACGCGGATGCTGGCGATGCGGCGCGTGCGCTTCACCACCATGCCTTCCTTAATGCCTGACGTCTGGCCCAGCAGCACACAACCCACGTTGTCTTCCTCCAGGTTCATCACAATGGCCATGGTGCCATTCTCGAACTCCAGCAGCTCACTGGCCTCAGCATTGCGCAGGCCGTAGATACGTGCCACGCCATCAGAGACCTGAAGCACGGTACCCACCTCGTCGAACTGCGTGCCGTCGCTGATACCTTTCAGTTGCTCGAGCAGTACCTGACTGACTTCGCTTGGTTTAATTTTATCTGACATATTAGATTTTTACTTTTTAAGTGTATTTAGAATATCGCGCAGCTTACTTTGCACGCTGGCATCCATTCTGTAAGTGTCGTACTCGAGCACGAAGCCGCCCACGATGTCGGGGTTCACTTCGGCCTCGAACTCCACAATACCTTGAGTCTTGCTTTCCACCATGCGTCGCATTTTCTGCTCCGTGTCGGGGCTGACGGCAACGGCGGTGGTGAGCTTTCCACGGATGACGTTCTTTTGCTTGCGATAGAGAGTGACGTAGGAATTTGCCATGAACTGAATCATGTTCTCTCGGTCTTCCTTTAGCACAAGTGCAATGAAGGCCTTGGTCAGCGGCGATGCCTCGCTGCCGCCAGAGGCGGTGAGCAGGAGCATCTCCTTCTTTTCCTTCGAGAGCATAGGATTGTCTATCGTCTGCCTGAGCTGTGGCACCTCGACGTAGCTCTTAGCCAAGAGCTGCATCTGCTGGTACACACCGTCCTCAATCTTCGCATCAGTGGCACTCTTGAGCAGTGCTCTGGCGTAGCGAACCGAAATTACTCCTATATCCATACGTAACCTTATTTATTTAAAGAAGCATCATCCAGCATACGGTTGATGAGGTCCATCTGTGCCTTGTCGCTCTTGAGGTTCTGCTTGAGCACCTTCTCGGCAATCTCGACACTCAGCGTAGCTACCTGCTTGCGGATGTCGGCAATGGCGGCCTTCTTCTCCTGCTCGATGGCCAAACGGGCATCGTCGAGCAGGCGGGAGCCTTCCTGTCTTGCCTTTTCCTGAGCTTTCTCTACGATGGCATCGCGCGTCTCGGCAGCCTCCTTCAGTATCTGGGCTTGCTTCTCACGCGCTTCCTGCAAGATGGATTCACCTTCTTTCTGTATATTGGCCAGTCGCTCGTTTGCCTCATGAGCCTTGCGCAGCGAGTCATCGATGAAAGCCTTGCGCTCTGCCACCATGTTAGTGATGACAGGGAAGCCGAACTTCCACAGGATGAACAGCACTACGAGGAACGTCAGCGACATCCAGAACAGTAGGCCAGTACTCGGAATCAATAAATCCATAAATGCTGAACTTTAATAATGATTGACCCTTGACTATTGACTATTGAACATCTGGATTTTCATCATATCCGATGACCAATGGTCAATTTCCAATTATCAATTCTCAATTACAGACACATGAATGCGATAACGGCTGCGAACAGGGCAACACCCTCGATAAGGGCAGCTGCGATAATCATGTTGGTCATCAGCTTGCTGATTACCTCTGGCTGACGAGCCATGGCATCCATAGCGGAACCGCCGATTCTACCAATACCAATACCTGCGCCAATGGCTGCGAGACCTGCGCCCACTGCGGCGCCCAACTTTGCAACACCTTCTGCTGCTAATAATGTTGTAATCATAATTGTTTGATTTTTTTAAGTTGTTACTATTTAATATTCAGTATTTTTATTATATCATATTTACTCGTGTCCTTCTGGCACGGCCCTTGCCATACCGATGAACACCGAGGAGAGCAGCGTGAACACCATGGCCTGGATGAAGCACACCAGACACTCGAGGCACATCATGAAGATACTCATGATGACACTCACGGCACTCATGCTGAAGAATACGCCAGCCGACATGGAAGCCACCAGGAAGATGATGCAGGGCATGGCCACCGCAATGGCATGGCCGGCCATCATGTTGGCAAAAAGTCGGATCATCAGTGCGAAGGGCTTGGTAAAGATTCCCACAAACTCGATGACAGGCATCAAGGGCACCGGGCACTTGAGCAATACAGGCACCTCGGGCCAGAAGATTTCCTTCCAATAGTGCTTGTTGCCCGAGAACTGCACCACGACAAAGGTGCAGAGGGCCAGAAAGAACGTCACGGCGATGTTGCCAGTCACATTGCCCGAACCCGGGGGGAACGGTATCAGTCCCATCACATTGCAGGTGAAGATGAAGAAGAAGCACGTGAGCAGGTAGGGCACATACTTCTCATAGCCCTTGCCCACGCCCGGCTTGATAATATCATCCACCACATACATCACCAGCATCTCGACAAAGCCGACAAAGCCCCCGGGCGCAGCGTCGGATGCCTTGTGCTTCTTGTACCAGCGGGCACTGAGCAAGATGCAGCAGAGCAGTAACGCCACGTTGATGAACATCACGGCCACAGTCTTGGTAATGGAGAGGTCGAGCACGGGTTCGCCGTTCTCGACAATCTTGCCTGCAAGGTCGCCCTCGGTGGCAATGGCAAGCCCCTGAATGTCGGCAGGAGCATCGGCCTTCACGTGGCGCAACCCGTCAGCGGCAGCATGGTGTTCGAACTGCGACGAGCAGAACACATGCCAGCCCGTGGAGCTGTTGACGATGACGGGCAGCGGTATGGCTATCGCCCTCGTCTCGCCGTTAGCATCCTTGACATCGGTCACGTGCCAGTCGTGCGAGTCCTTGATATGCTCAAGAACCACCTCCTTGGCCGAGAAGTCAGCCGCCTTCAGCGCAGGCGTCAGAGCCATGAGCACAAGCACCGTGCAGAGCAGTCGTTTTAGTATACAATTCATAGTTTATTATTCATAATTAAGAACTCGTTCTTAATGTCTCATCGAGAGCGTCACCACCATCATCACGGCATACATCCCTAAACAGGCCAGAACAAAGTGGACGACATCCTCCTTGTTTTCAGTCCTCAGTACGTAGCAGCCCACTAAGGTAAGCACGAGCAGCATACGCACCGTTGCCATGATGAGGTAGAACTGAGGCAGATGTCCCGGCGACTTGGCCTTTACAAGGTCGTAGCCCTTCACGTAGGATACTCCCAGGACGGCGAACATCAGTGCGGCAAGAATGAACGGAGTCATTCGCTTATCTCCACACAGAGTGACACCTCGTTCTTCTGCACCTCGACAAATCCACCGAGAATAGGCAGCGTCTTGCCATCATACTCCACGACTCCTTTCTGCAGCGTGGAGATGATAGGGGCATGGTTGTTCAGAATCTCGAAGCTGCCCGTAGTGCCCGGCACCTTCACGCTCTCCACCTCACCCGTGAACTCTACCCTTTCGGGCGAAACTATCTTCAGCTTTAACATAATTGACAATTGAGATTAGTCATTGACAATTAGCCTTTGGCAGCCTCCAGCAGCTTCTTGGCCTTCTCCTTAGCTTCCTCGATGGTACCCACGTTGAGGAATGCCTGCTCGGGCAGGTCGTCGACCTCGCCGTTGAGGATGGCATTGAAGCCCTTGATGGTTTCCTCGATGGGAACCATGACACCAGGCAGACCCGTGAACTGCGAAGCCACGGCGAAGGGCTGGCTGAGGAAGCGCTGCACACGGCGTGCGCGGTTCACGGTCAGCTTGTCCTCGTCAGAGAGCTCGTCCATACCCAGGATGGCGATGATGTCCTGCAACTCCTTGTAGCGCTGCAGAATCTCCTTCACGCGCTGGGCACAGTCGTAATGGGCCTTGCCCACGATGAGCGGGTCGAGAATACGCGAGGTGGATCCCAGCGGGTCGACGGCAGGATAGATACCTAACTCGGCAATCTTACGGTCGAGCACCGTCGTAGCGTCAAGGTGAGTAAACGTCGTGGCAGGAGCAGGGTCGGTCAAGTCGTCGGCAGGCACGTAGACAGCCTGCACAGAGGTGATAGAACCCGTCTTGGTCGAGGTGATGCGCTCCTGCATCGTACCCATCTCACTGGCCAGCGTAGGCTGATAGCCCACGGCACTCGGCATACGACCCAGCAGTGCCGACACCTCGGAACCTGCCTGCGTGAAACGGAAGATGTTGTCGATGAAGAACAGGATATCGGCTGCACCGCCGTCCTTGCCGCCACCGTCGCGGAAGCCCTCGGCCACGGTAAGACCCGACAGGGCCACTGAGGCACGAGCACCCGGCGGCTCGTTCATCTGGCCATACACCAGCGTGGCCTGGCTCTTCTTCAGTTCCTCGGGGTCGACAAGGCTCAGGTCCCACTTGCCTTCGTCCATGGCCTTGCGGAACTTGTCGCCATAGCGAATAACGCCCGACTCAATCATCTCGCGAATCAGGTCGTTGCCCTCACGGGTGCGCTCACCTACACCGGCAAACACCGAGAAGCCGTTGTGACCCTTGGCGATGTTGTTGATAAGCTCCATGATAAGCACCGTCTTACCCACACCGGCACCACCGAACAGGCCAATCTTACCACCCTTCATGTAGGGCTCCAACAGGTCAATCACCTTGATACCTGTGGCAAGAATCTCCTTCTTCGTCGAGAGTTCCTCGAACGTAGGAGCCTCGCGGTGAATGGGATAGGCACCCTTCATGTCGAGCTGTTTCATACCATCGATAGGCTGGCCTATCACGTTCAGCATGCGACCCTTGATCTGATCGCCCGAGGGCATCACAATAGGTGAGCCCATGGGAACTGCCTCGAGTCCACGCTGCAAGCCGTCGGTATTGTCCATAGCCACACAACGCACGGTATCCTCGCCGATGTGCTGCTGCACTTCGACGACGAGATGCTTGCCCTGGCCACGATCAATACGGATTGCCTCGTAAATCTTCGGCAGCACTTTCTCAGCATCCTGACCCTTGGTATCAAAATAAATGTCGATTACCGGGCCGATAATCTGGGAAATGTGTCCTTTAATTTGTGACATAAACTGTATGTTTTAAGATTTGCTGTTTTAGTAATGATTTTGCTCGCAAAGATAACAATATTTTTCTGTATATCCGAACAATTTATGAAAAAATTTTCAATTGAGGGTAAAAAAACTATCAATGCCTTATCTATATATAATAAATAGGTGTAGGCTTCATACGTGCCATAGAATGCCAAGCCCTCACTCAGATGCTCAGTTCGTCGAGCACCGTAAGCAGTCGCTTGTCGAAACGCTTGTCAGTACGGATGCACTCGGAGAAGGGCACGTAGACCACGTCGTTGTTGCGCACGCCCACCATGACATTACGCTGTCCCTGCATGATGGCCTCGATGGCTCCCACACCCGTGCAACTGGCCAGGATGCGGTCGCGGGCCGACGGGCTGCCTCCTCGCTGCAAGTGACCAAGGATGGACACACGCACGTCGAACTCAGGGAACTCATTCTTCACGCGGTCGGCATAGTAGAGGGCACCGCATTTGGGACTCTCCGACACGATGACGATGCACGACTTCTTGGACTTACGGATACCACGACCCATGAAGGCAGCCAACTGGTCTACGTCGGTCACCTCTTCTGGCACGATGGCGGCCTCGGCACCGCAGGCGATGGCACAGTTCTGCGCCAGAAAACCGGCATCACGCCCCATCACCTCGATGAAGAAGATACGCTCGTGCGAGTTGGCCGTGTCGCGGATGCGGTCGACGCATTCCATGATGGTGTTCATCGTGGTATCGTAGCCTATGGTAGAGTCGGTGCCGTAGAGGTCGTTGTCGATGGTGCCGGGCAGGCCGATAACGGGGAAGTCAAACTCCATGCCGAAGTTACGGGCACCCGTCAGCGAGCCGTTGCCGCCAATGACGACAAGGGCATCAATCTCCTCACGCTGGCAGGTCTCGTAGGCCTTCTGCATGCCCTCGGGTGTCATGAACTCCTTCGAGCGGGCCGTCTTCAGGATAGTACCGCCACGGGTGATGATGCCGCTGACGTTCTCAGTGGTGAAAGGCTTCACCTCGCCCTTGATAAGTCCGTCGTAGCCACGGTACACGCCCTTGATGTTAAACCCGTTGTAGATACCGGCACGGGTCACGGCACGAATGGCAGCGTTCATGCCTGGTGCATCGCCGCCGGAGGTAAGAATTCCAATGGTCTTAATCTTTGTCATAGCTATTGGTATTTATTTAGAAAAAGTGGTTTTCCATCCACAGGATGACCATACCCGTGAGCATGCCCGCCAACACCTTGGGGGCAATGGTCTTGAGATACCAGCCCAGGCGGATGTGTTCCATCTTCATCAAGGCAAGGCCACTGGTGCTGCCCACAGTGAGCAGACATCCGCCCACGGCGGTGCAGTAGGCCATGATGCTCCAGTAAATGCCGTTCATGGCGAAATCGCCTTCTGTTCCTACCTGATGGAAGGAGATATTGGTCACAGCCACCGTGAACGTGTCGACCACGGCACTGAGCACCGCAGCACCCAGGCCTAACAGCCACGACGAACGGAAGGTGGCAGTGAGCCAGGAGGATATGTCACCCAGGACACCCGTCTCGGTCATCACGCCCATAGCCAGCATGATGCCCATGACGAAGAGCATCTGCTGCAAGGAGCCGAACTGCAATGCCTGCGGCATGCGGCGGGCCGTCATCTGGTCGGCCTGCATCAGTTTGCGATTCACGGCCTCGTTCACCACCCATAGCACGGACAGCACACAGAGTGCGCCAAGGAAGGGCGAAAGGCCAGTAATGTTGTGGAAGGTGGGTATGAACCAAAGGCCGCCAATGCCCACGAACAGCATGAGGTATCGCTGCCACGTGTTCAGGCGCGTGTCGTCGCCACGATAGGGTGCCCCCCACTCCACGTCGAGCCTGTCGGGCAGCATGCGCGAGATGAGTGCGGTGGGAATGGCCCAGGCCACGAGGGCCGGCAGCATCAGGTAGGCCGAGAAGCGCGAGGCGGTAATGGCACCGTCGCCCCAGAGGATAAGCCCGATGGGGTCGCCTATCACGGTGAAGCAGCCGCCCACATTGGCCGCAATGACAATGGCCGAGCCAATGAGCATGCGCTGGCGGCGCGACAGCACGATGCCGTGCATCACCACCAGCATCATCGTGGCCGTTGTCAGGTTGTCAAGATTGGCCGAGATGATAAAGGTACAGAGGGTCAGCGTCCAGATGAACTGACGGGAGTTGCGGGTGCGCACCCAGTCGCGGATAAAGTCGAAGCAACCGTTGCCCTGAAGCAACTCTACAATGGACATGGTGGCCAGCAGGAACATAACAATCGCCGCTGCACGGCCCACATAATAAAGGAATATCTCGCTGTGGATAAACTCCTTGACTGTCTGGCTCGTCGCCTGTCGGCCATCCAGGAAGACGGCATACTCCTCCGGGTGCAAGTCCATGACAAAGTCGGTGCCCCAGCAAACGTAGACCACCCACCCCACCGTGCCAATGAACATGGCTATGGCCGACTTGTTGACACCGGTCAGATGTCCGGTGGCAATGAGCAGATAGCCCAGTACAAGCAATATTACAATGATGAATGTCATCTTTTGTCGATTTGCATGCAAATATAGTGTTTTTTTTGTAATCAAACAACAAACTTCGCCATGCAACATGCAAAAATAATTTAATTTGTGCGTTTTTTGCAATCTATAGTTTGCAATTTGCAGGAAAAGTATTATCTTTGCAACACATTAAATGACATAATCAAGAAAGAATGGAACCTTTTTTCAGAACGCATCGCTATCTGGTTGACCATGTGAACGCGCCAGTCCGTCGTACTTTGATGGATGAGATTGACTGGAGCGACCGCATGATTGGCATCAAGGGTACACGAGGTATAGGTAAGACCACTTTCTTATTGCAATATGCCAAGGAGAAGTTTGACGTGAACGACCGCCAATGTCTTTACGTCAACATGAACAACTTCTATTTCCAGGGACGAGGCATTGCCGACTTTGCCGGCGAGTTCTACCATCATGGTGGAAGGGTGCTGCTCATCGACCAGGTGTTCAAACAGGAGAACTGGTCGCAGGAACTGCGGAATTGCTATGACCTCTATCCGGGTCTGAAGATCGTGTTTACGGGTTCGAGCGTGATGCGACTGAAGGACGAGAACTCCGAACTGAACGGCATCGTGAAATCGTATAACCTCAGAGGATTCTCGTTCCGCGAGTTCATCAATCTGCTTACGGGCAACAACTTCCAGCCTTTCACCCTGGACGAGATTCTGGAGAACCACGAACGACTGGTGAAGCAGATCCTGCCGAAGGTATCGCCACGACGTTACTTTCAGGACTACATCCATCACGGCTTCTACCCCTTCTTCCAGGAACGCCGCAACTACTCGGAGAACCTGCTCAAGACGATGAACATGATGACCGAGGTGGACATCCTGCTCATCAAGCAGATTGAGCTGAAATACCTGACGAAGATTAAGAAGCTGTTCTACCAACTGGCCGAGGATGGGCCAAAGGCTCCCAATGTGTCGCAGCTGGCCAACGACATTGAGACGTCAAGGGCCACGGTGATGAACTACATCAAGTATCTGACCGACGCCCGTCTGCTGAACATGATCTATCCGCCAGGCGAGTCGTTCCCCAAGAAGCCCTCAAAGGTCATGCTGCACAATTCCAACCTGCTCTATGCCATCTACCCCATCCATGTGGTGAAGCAAACGGCTATGGAGACGTTCTTCGTCAACACCTTGTGGAAGGATCACAAGGTGAATCAGAACGGGCGCGACTCGTACTACTTGGTGGACGGCCGGCTGAAGTTCCGCGTCTGCGACGCAGAGGCCCATAATAAAATAAGGTATGTGCCCGACACCATCTACGCCCGCTACAACACAGAGATTGGCAAGGGAAACCAGATTCCCTTGTGGCTTTTCGGATTCCTGTACTGAATTACACCTTCATACATCAGACTACGCGCAGCCACTCCCCTCCCTTCCGCTCGGCCCAAAGGGACGCTTTGCTTGCAAAGAAGGGGAGGGGCAGGGGTGGGGTTTGGAGTTGTCAGAGCCTACGGCCAACAAAAAAGAGTGGAAAATTTTGGTGGTTTGCGGGAAAATTCGTACCTTTGGCCAAATTTTCAGTTCAATTGCAAATTTGTCCAACTTATGAGTAAGCAACTTATATCCAGAACGTTGGCATCGTCCATTTCGGGCGTATTCAGCTATTTACCCGTCATTACACTGACTGGACCGCGTCAATCGGGCAAGACAACGCTCTGCCGCGAGCAGTTCCCCGACCTGCCATACGTCAGCTTTGAGCACGCCGCTACATTGGCCGAGGTGCAGGCCGACCCAATGGCGTTTTTCAACCGATACCCGAATGGTGTGATTATCGACGAGGCACACCATTTCCCCACCATTTTCTCCTACATACAGGTAATAGTAGATGAGGATCGCTTCCAAGGTAATGACCAGCACCACTTCATCGTGACAGGCAGCAGCAATTTTGCGCTGATGGAGAAGATAACGCAGTCGATGGCAGGGCGCACCGCCGTGTTCTCGCTACTGCCACTCAGCACGCAGGAGATTATGAGTCACCAGCCCGATGCCTCTACATCGAAGATGCTGCTCTACGGTGGATTCCCTGCTGTGTGGATGGCCGACAACGAGGCAGTCCGACAGTCATTGCTGTCCAACTACTATACCACCTACATAGAGCGCGACATGCGCACACTTATCAATGTGAAGGACCTGCAAGCCTTCCAGACCTTCATCCGCCTGTGTGCCAGCCGCGTAGGGCAGGAGTTCAACGCCTCGGCGGTGTCCAACGAGGTGGGTGTTGCTGTCAACACCATCCGAAGTTGGCTCAGCATCCTCGCCGCTTCCTACGTGGTCTATCTGCTGCACCCTTACTACACCAACATCGGCAAACGGCTGACAAAGACGCCGAAGCTCTATTTCTACGACACAGGGATGGCTGCTTTCCTGCTGGGCATCACCACTGAGCAGCAGATGGATGTGCATCCGCTGCGCGGAGCGTTGTTTGAGAACATGGTCATCAACGACATGATGAAGCTCGACCTGAACCGCGGTAACAACATGCAACAGTTGTTCTTCTACCGCGACAAGAGCCAGCGCGAGGTGGACGTGCTGCGCATCCTGCCACCTAACTTGGTTGAGGCTTACGAGATAAAATCAGCACAGACATGGAACGCCGACTTCTTCGCCAACATGAACTATCTGCGACCCCTGCTGAAGGAGCGGTTGCTAAAGACAACCGTCGTCTACGACGGCCTGCAGGAGAACCCGCAAACAGAGAACGGCATCATCAACTTCCGTCACTTGCAATGGCTGCCTTAATATGATTTTTCTTTTCTTAGGGTGACAGAAGGATGACAGGCTAACAGAGGAAGTAAGCCAGACGTGGGTAAATTCTCGAGAAAATTGAGCAGCAAGTATGCTGTTTGGCTAAGGTAAAGCGGTACTTTACGCCTCAATTCTCTCGAGAATTCAAGTGCAGACAGGCATGATTCCTGTCACCCTTCTGTCACCCTTGTCACCCTTCAAAAAGGGTGCAAACGTCCTGTTTATCGGCATTTTGTCACCCTGTCACCCTTAAAGAAGAAAATCCTAGTATATAATCGTTAAAGGAGAAACAGACTTGAGTTACTTATTTCGAAACAAGGGAAGTAAATTTTCAAGATTTGGGGATTTTGGAATATTTTGGCCAAACAAATTTGGGGAATTTGGAATAATTGCTTATTTTTGCATCAGAATGCAGACAAAGCATGTCGGAGACAAGAATATTTAAGCGGATAATATATGAAAAAAATCCTTTTTATCGTTGGTTCGCTGAGGGAAGGCTCCTTCAACCGACAACTGGCCCACGAGGCCGAGCAGATGATTGGCGCACGCGCCGAAGTGACTTACTTAGACTACACGGATGTCCCGCTCATCAACCAGGACATCGAGTTTCCTGAGCCGGAGGCCGTCGCCCGTCTGCGCGCCGCCGTCAAGGAGGCCGATGCCCTCTGGGTATTCACGCCCGAATACAACTTCAGCTATCCCGGCCACGTGAAGAACCTGTTCGACTGGCTCTCGCGTCCCCTCGTGGCTGGCGACTACGAGACGCCCACCGTCATCAACGGCAAGAAAGTGGCCTTGAGCGGTGCCGGCGGCAAGATGGCCACGGCCAAATGCCGTGAGAAGCTGACGGAGCTACTCTCCTTCATCAAGGCCGACGTGATGGAACCGCAGACGGGTATTGTCCTGAACATGGAGGCCTGGACTGAGGGGCGCATGATTCTGAGCGACGAGCAGCGGGCCGCGCTGAAGGCACAGGTTGAGGCGTTATTGAAAAAAGTATAATTAATTCCTTGTTACATTATGGATGAGAAAGAAAAACTGAAGATGCGCGAGGATGAGATTGCCACAATGGCAATGAAGTTCTGCAAGGAGAAGCTGGACGAGGACTACGAACAACTTTGCGAAAAGATGGTGAGAAAGCTCGGAAGGAAGCGCACGAAGCCGCTGGCTACGGGGCGGTTAGAGATATGGGCAGCTGCCGTGGTCTATACCATCGGGGCGATGAACTTCCTGTTCGACAAGTCGTTTGAGCCTTATGTTCCTTCGAGCGAGATTAACGAGTACTTCGGCACGAGCAGTTCGACGGTGGCCCAGAAATCTCGCGCCATCCGCGACATGCTGAAGCTGTCGCAGTACTGGGACAAAGACTTCTCAACGAAGCATAGCCAGGAGAACAATCCGTTCAACCGCCTAACGATGGATCCGTTCGGATTTATCAAATTGTGAAGGGCAACTCGGGATGCTTTTGCAGAATCGTCTGCAAAAACATCCCGATGATTATTTTCAATGCCTTACATTGATATCTATTTCCTGTCGTGTTCGTGAATCATACTGGTTATCCCGTGTTTTGTAGTTGCCAGGACGGCCATCTACGGTAATACGTAGGATTCGTTTGCCCTTCTTCAGGTAGTCGAAGCGCGGGTCAATGAGGCGGTCGCAGTTGTATTTGCGCGAGGCCTCGGTCTCGGCCAGACGCTGAGCCTCGGCGAGCGTCAGCTTATAGAGTTTCTGCTTGCCTTCTGGTGTGGAAATGTCAATGGTATAAGTGAGCAAGAAGTTCTTCTTCTGTTAAAATAATCAAAAAGCGGCAAAGCAAAGCGACAAATATCAAGAAAAGTGCTTAATTTTGCATTATATGACACAAAAAAGGAGAGACAAACAATGGAAGAATCAGAGAGCAGATACAAGACACGCGAGGATTTCGTAAGCGAACTGGCCTTCACACTGACCAACCACGACATCTGGGAGGCTCAGTACTTGGACGTAACACAACAAATCCTGTCGGTCATCCAGCGCGAGGACTACAGCTGGGGCAAGCGATGGCCTGCTGAGGGCGACGAAGTCATAAGTGTGGACAAGTTGCCGACATGGAAGTCGTTCAATCTGATGAAAGAATTTTCCGATAGCATTGCCGACGAGCGCATCAGTCGTCAGCTCTACTGGGCTTTGGCCAAACGACATCCCTTCGGCGAGTTCCGCTATGCTGCCGAGCGTACAGGCGTTATCCAGCAGTGGTATGACTGGCGCGACCGCTGGCAGAAAGCGCAGGCAGAGGAATGGATGCGCGACAACGGTGTAGACTTCAAGGACGGGCGAATTGTGTGCGACGGCAAACATTCGTTCATCTGGTCATGGGAGGATGAAGATGACGAAATAGATGTCTAAACAAGAGGCTGAAAAACGCAATCAGGCTATCGTCCTCCTTGCTTTTTGAGAGGAGGATGAAGTCTTATTTTGAGGCGAGGATGGCGTAGTTGATACCGTCGCACTGGATGGAGGTACATTCCTCCGGCTGAGAAGCGGGCTCCTTTGTAACTGTCTGAGTGACTTGAGGCGTCGGGATGTTCTTTTTTACGACCCGTTCCTTTTCCACAACCTGCGTCAGATAAAGTGTGTCGTGTACAGGTTGGATGATGCGAATAGTATCTGTTAATTGGGCCTGAGAAGTATCAAAATGGTTGTCCACAAATAGATGTAGGGACATACCAAAGACGAGGCCTACTACGGCAGCCGCGGGCGTCGCCACCCAACCCCAATAGGCGCGTTTCTGTTGCATGGGATTCTGTGGGACGTGCAAGTTTTTATTCTCTTGACGTGCAAGGCGCTGAGCCGATGCCTGGAGTTTATCTTCGAACTGTTTCATAATTATTTGAGTTTTTGTTTTAACGTTTGGGTGAGTATGTGGAGCCTCGACTTCACCGTTCCTTCTGGCAACGCCATAACGCAGGCAATTTGCGGGACGGTCAATTCTTCTTCGAATCGGAGCGAGAAGAGCAGTCGGCTCTCTGGCGGCATCTTCTCCAACAACCGACTAAGGGCCTGGTCAAATACCTGTTGGTCGAGCTGGGCTATGACATCGTCGTTGCAGGTCTCTTCCTGCGTCTGCAAGGCGTACAAATCAAAGTCCTTCTCATGCTCGCTGTGCCTGTAGTGGTTCTTGAGAAGGTTGTAGCCAATGGTAAGCAGCCACGTGCGGAAACAGGAACCAGCAAACCTATTGCGAGCCGTCCACACCCTCATGAAGGTGTCTTGCATCAGGTCGGCAGCCAAAGCCTCATCGCCCCCCGTCTGCCTGAAGAAGAATCCCATGAGTCGGCGAGCATGACGATGATAGAGCTCATCGAAAGCCCTATCGTCGTCCTTGCTGCTTACCCGCTGCATCAGCTCTTCGTCTGTGAGTGCAGAGAGCGGTTTGAATAAATGGGAGATGATCATTGGAGTTGTTCCTTCAGCAGATTCTCGTAATAAGCCTTCCTCTCTTCAGTTTCTTTTGGATTCTTTAATACGCATCGCTCCACGCATTTGCTGAGGATTCTGTACAGGCGTTCTGCCTGAAAATCGTCACCATTCTTCCTGAACTTCGAAATCAGGTTAGCTAAGAGCGTCACATGGTTCATGTCGATCATCTCGCTCGTCTCCCACGAGTCATAGACGAGGTCGGGCTCGGCCAAGTACTCCAGACTGTAAACCTCCTTCACATTGTGCATTGCCACATCGAAGTTTTTGTAAGGTTTGGGACTGTATTTCAACACAAGCCCCTCGTTGTAGATGCTATCCTTGTCGAGCGTAGTATGCGAAAGGATGTCAGTAGAGAAGTAGGCGGGCCGATTGCTTTCTTTTATCAGATACATAATAATGTCCGACTCATAATGCTTGTACCAATCCTCGCTATACTTATCTCCATAATCCTGCACATTCAGACTCAGCAACTCGATATTCAGCCTTTTGCAGAGTGCTTTCATGAAGGATTCTACATGAAGATAGGAAATCGGAATAACGGTAACATCCTGACGTTCCTTTAGTGCCTCTTGAATCATCTTCATAGGAGCTGTAACCGCATCTCCGTTGGCAAAGTATAACGCCCCAGACTGCATACTCAATAGCATATTGCGGTTGTACTGCATGATGCGGGCAGGGAACCATCTTTTTTGATAAGCTCCGACAAATAGGTTACCAACATCTTTATTATCAGGATCTATGCTCCATAGACGACAAGCCAGATAGTTGATGTCTTCTGCGCAAGCATCCTCTGGCATATACTCAATGGCCTTGTAGATATTGTCGCCCTTTATTGCTGCCGAATCGGTAGTTAGGCAGAAGCGGCCTTTACTCAGATTCAACACATAGCTATCGGGCAGCATAGCCTCCATCTTGCGGATGACGTCGGCCGTTTTAGATTCATCTTGATTCTCGCCCCATCCACCAGTAAACTGGTCGTGATAACAGGTGGCTCGGAACAGGTTTCGCCAAGCCCACTGGTTCTGCGGGTGGGCATCTACTTTCTTTTGCCAAGCCTCAGCCTGAGCCGCATACCATTCCGGCTCGTGACTATTGGCGATGAAGGATTCTATGGTTTCCGCCTGCTGTGCTCTGACGGTCAGGCTACAAGCCAGCGTCAGCATAATAACGATTGTTTCTCTCATTTTGTTGTTACTTTTATTTGTGTTATACCATTTCTGAGGCGCTCTCATCATGATATACACCGCTGAACGGAAATCGTTCAAAAATAATTGCTTTTATTGCAAAGGTACTAAAATAACAGCCAAAATAGCGACTTGCATCTATAAAATCTTAGTTATTTGCGCAAGAATCTAATATTCTTTGTATCTTTGCGACATAAAAACGAAAACGACATGAAGAAAAGTATCCTATCATTTATCCTCGCCCTTGCCGCCACACTGACCGCGACGGCGCAAATCAAAGTCGAGGTCAGCGAGACCGTCGAACTGATGGCCATTCTTGCACGCACGGCGGGCAACCGGGAGTACAACAAGGACATGGCGGGGCAGTACACCAAGGACACCGAGGCGTGGTTTGCGCCCTACAAACAGCACGCCACCGTGGTCTGCTTCCAGAGCCTGCACAATCAGTATGGCATCAGCTATGATGCTGTGATGAGCATGGCCATTCACCTCGACATCGACGGGGGTAGAATCAAGTTCCTTGGCGAACAGTCCGACCTTGAAAAGCGTTGGAAAGACGTTGACATCGCGGACTTCATCGACAAGCTCAACACGTTCTACACAGACACCCGCTTCCACGACTTCTACGAGCAGCATCGCACGTTCTATGAAGAGGGCTTGAAGGCCTACGAGGCGAATGTCATGAACTACTTCCATCAGGAGTGGTACGCCCGCTTCTATGGCACCGCCCCCACCGACCGCTTCCGCATCGTCATTGGCTTCACCTGCGGTGGCGGCAACTACGGTCCCAGCCGCCAGCTGCCCGGACAGCCACGAGAGGTTTACGCCATCTGCGGCTACTACATCAACCCGCAGACGGGCAAGCCCTACGGTGAGGGTGCCGACATGGCCGCGACGCTTATCCACGAGTTCAACCACTCCTTCGTCAACCCGCTGCTCAACAACAAGGCCAACGCCTCCATGATAGCTACCACCGGGCAGAAACTCCGCAAGTTGTCTGCCTACGCAATGGAGCGACAGGCATACGCTGACTGGCAAACCGTCGTCAACGAGAGCATCGTCCGTGCTGCCGTCATCCTCTACATGCTCGACCAGGGCTTTGACCAGAAGCAGGTGCTCAACGAACTGGCCAACCAAGTATGCTGCAACTTCAACTGGATGCCCGAGCTGGTCGCCTCGCTTCGCTACTATGCTGCCAACCGTGACCAGTACCCGACGCTCAACGACTACTATCCCGAAATCGCCCGCTGCCTCTCGAAATACATCGAGGACGAGGTGGGGAGGATGCAGAACGCGCTGAAATAAACGACACCATCAAGATAAGTTCGGCGTGGCCAACCATGTGCGCCGCGTTGGTCGTCGTAACATCAACCATCCACGTCAATGCAGAACTTGTCCGCGAGGAACATCACGACGTGTGGCGGCAACACCTTCATCCTCGGGGTCACGCCCATTTCCTGTAGTTCGTGCTGGTAGGGGCGGCACCAGCTGTCCAATGTCCTGACCGACACTCCGGCACGGTCGGCCAATTGTTGTTTGCTCATTGCTTTCATAACTATATTGTTTACGGGTCAAAAGTATATTGTTTACGATGTCTAAGTATCATACTTTCAGGGGCTAAGTGCCATACTTGCGATTGATACACATACAGATACATACAGATGTTTTCAGGAAATATTTCGCGCGTACATATAATCCCTTACGCTTCACCATAACCAATGGCATTACGATGGATGTGGAGATTACCAAGTCTGACTTGAAAACCATCGTCAGCAAGGCTTCTCGCGACAACAAGTTCAATGCCATCAAGGATGCATTGGCAAAGGACATTCCTGGTTTCTTGAGGAAAAGTGAATACATTGGTTGGCGGACAGCAAAAGAAGGGAAGCACGAGGAAAGTGCCTACTTTGCCTATTTTGACCGTGATCTCGGCGTGCGAACAGTACTTGCCATGCGAAAGATGAAGAACCACGGCCCCTACAAGCCATACGCCATCATTGATAAGTTCTCTTACGAAGCAACTATTGGTGAACTTAAAAAAGGAACTCCGCTTTAATGGCCTTACTTGCCGGACCAACCGGGGCTATCCATCTGAAGCGGAGTTTAAAAGTGCTTCTATTTTAGCAAGTCGCTTGCCGGACCAACCGGGGCTCTTACCCTAAATAGGTTCCTTTCACTTTGCAAAGGTAAGTGCTTTTTTCGTAACTTCCAAATAATTCGACCTTTCTTTGCCCTCTTACAGCCCTTTTTCTTCTAAGATCTCTTTGAAATGGGTTGCAATGGCTACCAGTAGCTAATTCGAGAGACTAACTCTCTATTTTCGTACAAATTCTGGAGGGCACATCACTGCGGCCTCCAGAATCGTCCCGGGTACTATTTACTAACTATACTACTCGTTTTGTTGTTTAGCTATGGTATTCCGTTACTTGAACATCGTCTGTTTTATCATCTGCTGAATGTCATCGGGTGTATTCTTCATCTTGCAGCAATCCACGATGTACTTGCGCAGCTTCTCAGGCATGTTCAGTTGTTTCTTCCAGATGTCGTGGCGCTTCTGCCATGTGCCCTTTGTCGTGGTCTTGTCCACCCATACGATGGCATCCTTGATGGCCTCACGTCCCATTTCTGAGTACCAGCCATCCTTGAATGTATAAGTGCCATACTCGTGAGGCATCACCACACACTTGCCGTCCTTGGTCATGGCAATCTCAGCACAGGCATACTCGCCGTCTGCCCCGTAGTACTTGAACTGCGTGTAGCCTGTCTGTTTTCCACACACGGTTTTCTTCTCGCCCTCCCATTGCATCGACTCCATGAGCCATACGCCGACAAGTTCCTTGTCGTCAATCTTCACGTTCTGGGCACTCACCTGCAGCGCACTCATGAGTGCCACTGCCATCACTAACATTACTCGTTTCATAAGCTTTACTTTTTTTGGTTATTTGGTTATTTTGTTGTTTGGTCGTTTGGAGAAGTAACCGATGGCAGTTAGCAATATCCCTAAACGACCAAACGACTAATCTCCTAAACGACTAACTCGCTGCAAAAGTACGGTCTTTCTGCTACTTGACCAAGGTTTTGAGTTTGCATCTACTTTGCATTCACTTTGCATCTTGTTGACATACAGTTTATACACCGATGGAACGGATGAAATCATCCCATTCCTTTGCTCCTCCCTTACGACCGAACACTTTGCCATAGAGTCGGCTGCGCACGGTGCTGACGGTACTCATGTCGCGAGCCAACACGGCGGCGATGTCCTTTGGAGCCATACGGAGTTTTATGAGCAGGCACACCTGATATTCGAGTTCAGACATGGCATACAGACCCTTCAGCTGACTACTGAATCCTGGATATACCCTCCTGATATGACTTTCTATCTCTTGCCAGTCTGCGTCCCTCAGTCGCTGCCCAGTAGCGATGCGGCGTTGCAGCAACTCATAATCACCAGATGCAAAATAGGCTTCTTCCACTGATTCGATAGCTTTTCTGACTGTTTGCGGACGTTCCTGTTGCACCTCCTGGATCTGCTGAAGTTGCAGTTGGAGTCTTTGCCTGTCCCTGCGGTACTGAATAGCAACACGCACGATGAGCAGCATTAGAATAATGACGAGAATGGTGGAGAGGATAAAGCTGTTAATAACGTTGGCCTGACGTCGCTCCTTGGCTGACAGCACATAGCTCTGCGCTTCCTCCGAAGGGCCGTTTTTTGTGCCTTCGGCAATGATATTAATGATGTCTGCGCCCCATTCCTCCCCAATGTCATCGGCGCGATGGAAAGTGTACAGTATTCCCTGCTGCTGAATAACTATCGTTGAATCATTCGCTATAGTCAATGGGCGTGGGCTGTCCTCCTCTATATAGACATATTCGCCATGCCCCTTGTCGACCAGCGTCACAGGGCACCGCAGTTCGGGTCTTATGATGAGCCCCGACTCTGTCTTGGTCAGCCAGCACTGATACACCACGCTGTCGCCGTCATAGAGCCGAAGCAGGGTGTTCTCTGGTTTGTAATATGTATCAGGGCGGTCGTAAGGATATTCCACCTGCCGCAGCGTCCATGCTCCCTGAAGGACATTCGATTTGTCGTTACTGTTATTGGAATAGCACCCAATCAGCAGACAAGCAGCCAATGTAATCAGTATTTGTTTCATCTTTCTTTTTTTTTGCGTGCAAAACTAATAAAACCAACGCAAAATAGAGGCAAATGTTGTTTGCATCTTGTTTGCATTTCGTTCTCTTCGTTTGTTTTTTGCTGCGAAGTTACACAAAAAGACACGAAAAAGCCCCCGACACAGCCCGGAAATCGGGTGTCGAGGGCGCAACTCTAAAACTAGTTTTATAAATTCGGGCTATTTTCCTTTGCCAAACGTGATTTCCTTGCGAATCTTGCTCAGATAAACAGGTGTGACATTGAGGAACGAGGCGATGTTCTTCAGCGAGAGCATCTGCACCACCTGTGGACAGCGTTCGAGCAGTCGGCGGTAGCGGCTGCGGGCGGTGTAGCGGTAGTGGTCGAGGTCGCGGGCGTAGACCATCTTGAACAGGTTCTTGCGTCCCGTTGGTAGCAAGCGAACAAGTTCGAGCGCTTCAGGATCTTCACGTCCATCTTCGCCATCTTCGGGTCGTTGTCGAACAGCGCCTGCAGCTCCTGTCCGCTGATGACGCGCACCTCGCACGGCATGTCGGCCTCGATGCTCACCTCCGATACGTCGCCGTCGAGACAATAGGGGAAGTCGGACACAAACTCGCCCTCGAAGGCGAAGCCCGTGCAGTAGTCCTTACCCTCCTCGTCGTTGTGAACCATGTACTTGAAGCAGCCCCGCTCCACAAAGGCCACCCACTGCGCCGGCTCGCCGGGGACCCTCCACGAGACACTCGGTAGTCTCGCGGCACCTCCCTCCTCCAGCGTCTCGCCCCGCTCCATCACGCGTCGCACCCCGTGCTCCATGCAGTACTCCCGCAGGAACTCCAGGTCCAGCCCCTCCTTGTAGGTATTGAAGTGCTTGTTCGTAGTCATAATCGTAAACGTTTTAAATTTGTGGGTGCAAAGGTACAAATAATCATCCAGAACCACAAAGTTTTTTCTTTCCTATTTATATAGTAGGTAGAAAGCGGAAATGTTACAAGAAGGAAATCAAGGATCAAAGGAATGGAGAGTTAAGATTCCTTTTAGAAATGCAAACGTTTTTGTACCAAAACGCGCAATGAGAGAAAAAAGATGCCCGAAAATTTGGAAGTTTCAATAATTATGTCTATCTTTGCATCGTCAGAATGTCGTCAGAGGGCGCGAAACGAACTGCTTTCGGAGCAATATTTCAAGCTGGACCTTTCTGACCACCATACGAGGACATAGCCGCAAGGTTATGTCCTCAGTCGTTCTATCACGTCGTTGATCAGTTGCTTGATGGTCTCCTTGTCTGGCGCAGCGAAGGCATCGGCCTTCACGACAACAGCCTTGCTGTTATGAACCACGTAACATTCTTCAAGACTCCCCTCGCTGAAATCTTCATGGCGACCGAAGAGACCTGAGACTATCTTCTTCGTCTTCAGAATGCTTTCAGACATGTGCATGTCAAAGTCGAGTACGACCACCTTACAGCCTTGTTGCTTGGCCTTACGGAAAGCCGACTTGATGCCGTTTTCGCTTTCCACGCCCTTTCGGTCGCCCAGTTTCCCGTTGATGGTATATTCCGGATTCTTGTGGCCGATGACCAGCAGATGCTCATTGATACGGATGTACATCTCGTCGAAGCACCACAACAGCACCCTTGCCACTCGGATGTTATCGTTAAGTTCTGTCTGGTCTGCACGAACGCTGATAAGCAAGCGTTCCCCGTATATCTCGTCTGTCAGGAAATCTTCATTCTGAGTCATACTGCAAAAGTAGTAAGATTCTTTGAAACGCCCAAATAATTGGGGATATTTCTTTTCAGACGTTGCCGGAAAACAGCACAAAAAAACTCGGCAAAGCCCGAAATCGGGTGCCGAGGGTGAAAGTCTTAAACTACTTAAAGAAAGTGCGCTATTTTTTCGCTTCGAACGTGATATCCTTGCGGATGGTGCTCAGGTAATTGGGCGTGACGTTGAGGAACGAGGCAATAGGGGAAGTCGGACACGAACTCGCCCTCGAAGGCGAAGCCCGCGCAGTAGTCCTTGCCCTCCTCGTCGTTCTTGGACGAGCCAAGCGTCTCCTTCGTCGCCGAGCGGTGAACCATGTACTTGAAGGAGCCCCGCTCCACGTAGGGCACCCACTGCGCCGGCTCGCCCGCCTCCTCCAACGTCTCGCCCCGCTCCATCACGCGCCGCTCCCCGTGCTCCATGCAGTACTCCCGCAGGAACTCCAGGTCTAGCCCCTCCTTATAGGAATTGAATTGCTTGTTTTGTTGGTGGGTCATAAGTTCTTTTATTTGGCGCGGAGTATATAGTAGGTGTACGGTCGGGCCAGGCCAGTCTCTTTCACTTCCAATACTCTGCGAATGGCTTCAGGGTGGAGTCCGTCTGTGCATAGCCGCCAAGCAGGAGGCAGGCCTTGGGATAGTACTTGTCGGCACGGATGGCAGCGGTGAGCTGGTCATCTGCGAGAGTGGCCGTGGAGGTAATCTGCTTGTAGAGTGTCCAGATGGTCATCACCTCGGTCTTGGTGCCACTATAGTCGTCGAGTTCGAAGTGCAGTTTCTGTCCCGAGTTGACCTCCAGTGCGTCCCACGTGGCGGTGATGTTCTCCTTAGTGGGCTGGCTGGAGTCCAGTGCATCCTCTACGCAGGGCAAGAATATGGTGGCAATGCCGAGCCCCATTTTACCGCCGTTGTGTGCGTCGATATAGTCTAAGGCAGCGTAGATGCGGTCGGTGTAGGATGCGTTGTGTGCATAGTCCTTCAGCATGGTGGCATAGCGGTCGATGATGCCATACTGCAGGTAATACTGAAACGTGCGTTTGCCGCATCCGTCGCCGAATCCCTTAGTGACGTAGTAGTTGAGCAGCGAGGGCTGCAGCTCATCGCAATAGTGCATGTGGTTGGCGATGGCCTGGGTTATGGCGTTGTCGATGTCGAAGCCATAGCGGGCAGCAAAGCGCACGGTGCGAATGAGTGCCGACGAGTTGATGGGGTACATCGTGTTGGCATCGTAAACGGTACGGATGATGTGTTCGCGGAGGTCGTGCAGACCGCCGTGGTAGTCGATGATGTCGCCCGTCTGGTAGTTGTAGTACATGGAGTTGATGGTCAGGTCGCGTGCGTATGTATCGTCAAGCAGGCTGTTGCTGTAGGTCTGTCCGTAGGATCCCTGGGCAGGCATACCGGGCAGCTCCTTCAGACGGATGTCGATACCCTTGATGGGCACAATGTCAGTCCAGTCGCCGTTGGCATGGAGAGCCTGTGCTATTTCGCCACCGCCAGTGCCCGCGATGACCACCTCGTAGCCCGTAAGCAGTTCCTTCACCTGCTGGGGGGGCGTCGGTGGAGAAGTCGAAATCGTGAACGGGAGTACCGAGGATGCAGTCGCGCACAGCACCGCCGTTGACGTATGTTTTGAAGCCCAGGGCGTTCATGGCCGTCATCACGTCCTTGTGGTATTGGGGGAACTGAATGATGCTCTAGTCGTACATCGTGGCTGGAATCACCAGTTCGGCATAACCGTCGCGTTTCACCAGCTCGTAGTTATCGTCAATCATCTTGTTCACCTCTGGTGAATAGAAAGATGCGGAAGCCGACAGCGGGTTTTCCCAGAATTCGGCATAGGGCTCGAGTGTGCTGTCGAGCGAGGCGCGTGCCTTCAGGAAGCGCAGGGCTTCGGCATAGTGCTCGTTGGCCTTTACCTGGCTCACGATGCCGTCGTTCTTATAGGTCTCGCAGGTCATCAGCTGCTGTAGCGTCCACACATCCTCGATGAATGGCAGTGCATAGCTGTAGTCGCCATACGACACATTCTCGAAGCGCAGGCAGGCAGCATTGTCGCGGTCGATGGCAGCCAGCAGTTCCCCTACCGTCATCTGCTCGTTGGCAGCAGCGTCGGCAGCAAAGCGGGGCCAGAAGATGGCAGCATAGCAGAGCGCCATGTCGGCCTTGCCCTCCTTGTCGAAAACGTCCAGCATACCCAGCACAAAGTCGTTGTAAGCAGTGGTGTGCAGGTACTGCTTCATCGAGTTATAGAGGAAGTCGGTCACCTTGTAGTAGTCCAGCAGCTCGAAGAAGCGCTTGGCAAAGCCACCGTCCAGTCCGCTGGCGGTCTGATAGACGCCGTTGTTGACGTCGAGCTGGCTCAGCACGTCCCAGTGGTCCTTCATGGCTTTGTCGAGCTTGCTGTCCATCTTGAAGTTGTACTTCGCAGCGAAGCGGGCGGAACGTAAGAACTTCCGGGCATCGGTCGATACGGAGAGGTCGGCATCGTAAACAGTGCGTACTATTCCTTCTCGCAGGTCGTGCAAGCCACCGTGGTAGTCGATGATGTCGCCCGTGGCATAGTCGTAGTACATGGCGTTGAAGGTGAAGTCGCGGCTATAGGTGTCTTCCAGCAAATCCGTGCAATAGGGCGAGTTGGGGGAGTTCGTGACGGGTATGTCGGCCTTTCCGCTGAGCTCGGGGAAAATGGAGAACATGGGTGCGATGTCGGTCTCCAGCTCATCACCGTGGTAGGCTTTGGCCACCCAGATGTCGCGGAAGGCATTGAAAGCCTCGGCATGTGGCAGTATCTCCTTAATCTTCATAATGTCAGCATCGGTGGTGAAGTCCACGTCGTGGGCCTCTTTGCCCATGATGCCGTCGCGCACCGTACCGCCATTCACATAGACCTTATAGCCGGCCTTCACCGTGGCTTCCATGTCGCTGACGGCATTGGGAGGAAAACTAAACAGATTTTGGCGATACATCGTAGCTGGAATCACCAGCTTGGCATAGCCGTTTTGCTGCACCTCGGCGTAGTTCTCGTCGATGAGGCGGTTCACGGCAGTTGAGAAGAATTCGCCGGTTATCAGTTGAGGAGTCTCTACCGTCTCGTCGTTGTGACATGAAACCGCAGTAAATGACAGGCCGCAAAGCAGGATAGCGACCATCCATAAATTCAGAACTTTACTTTCCATTTTCATTTGTTGTTTTTCTGTTTTGCGCTGCAATGGTAGCTATTAATTTGCACTTGCTCAAGTATTTTTGGGAAAAAGTTTGAAAAATCTTGTACAGCCTTTCACCGTCCTGCGCGGTGACCCGTATCGCGGTTATGGAAAGCGGCGCATCCAACAAAGGATGCGCCGCTTGGTAAATAGAATTAATGAAAATTCGTGGTCAATTCGTGACAATTCGTGTTAAAGAAAACCACGGGCATTGGCGTTTACTCGCTCCAGTCCTCCTGCGTCTTGCGGACGTAGGTCTTGTAACGGAGCTGGGCCATCTTCTGGGCCTCAGCGAAGAGTTCCTCGGCCTCGTTGGGATATGCCTTCTTAACT
>ONMA01000016.1 GCA_900318815.1 uncultured Prevotellaceae bacterium | reverse complement strand
GCTAATAACAGGCCGGAAATTAGCCGGAAACTGCCATTTAGAGTCAATTCTATAACATAGTTTAACTTTGGATTTTTATGCAACTGCAATGCGGGTTAATATCTTTACGGATCATGTGAAGCAATACGGGATTGATGGAGATTCCAGTTTAGCTGAGTTGTACAAGTGGGACATCATCACCAAATATCATGACAAACTTGACGCTAACAGCCCCAACTTTGCCCAAAACATATTAGAGTTGAACTTTCAGAACCTCTGGTATGCCGGTAATCAGCCAACCGCAATAAAGAACTTTATAAAGTACGAGTCAGAGAACTATCGTATTCTTCACCAGCATCTTTATGACGAAACGCAGCCTTTACAAGAACGTGTTACCGCATTCATACGGGATTGCGACATGCTATGGGATACAAAGATAAAGCAGAATTTCCCACGTCAGAAAACAAGTTCACGGTGTGACGAGCGGCTCATTAGTTGCTTCCTTGCCGTTAAATATCCGGAGAAGTACACTTTCTACAAGAATGATGTCTATCTTAATATCTGCGAATTGTTCGAAGTCGAGCCCCGTAAGGCAGGGCAGAAATTGGTTCATTTCTATGAGTTGTTGGATAGGTATGTAATTCCTCTTGTCAAAACTAATGCTGAACTATGTGGCATTGTTGATGCTGAGATTGAGCAGAACAACTATATACAAAGTTTACCGCTTCTTGCTCAGACTGTCATTTGGCATGCCATGGACAAAGGACTTTTCAAGAAAAGACAGCTATGGTTGTTCTGGGCAGGCGATGAAGAACATCTTTTTGATGATATGGTTGCAGACAACTATCTTTCTGTCTATGAATGGGGAGAAATCGGAAGTTTGGATAGCGAGAAACTACCTAACCAGCTTGCTATCAAAAAAGCATTAAAAGAAAAAGTTGAGGAGTATAAGACAACAGAACCTGGGCATTCCGTAAAGATGCTTTATGATATGAAGTATAACATGAATGTTGGCGATTTTGTGGTCTGTAGAAACAAAGAATGTAATAAGATTATTGCATTTGGCAAAGTCATAGGTGGTTACTTCTATAACCCTAACCATCCTGTCAACAATCATTGTGTAGAAGTGAAATGGAATCGGGGCGATTGGGATATAAATCAAATATTAAACCAATCTCATGACCCACTATCTGGTTCACCTCGATTGCAGAACGTGACAAAGAAAGACTGGGCACAAAAGATGTTGGCTGTCTTAGAAGGAATAACTGACATCGAACCAAAGGTACCTCAAACAAGTAAAGATGCAGTAACAATGGAAGAATTAGAAATACTCAAACAAAAGAAACAGATTATCCTTCAAGGTGCTCCTGGCACAGGTAAGACATACAAGACAGCCTCTATCGCTGTAGGCATGTGCAATCCAACCTTTTCTGATTACGAAAATCACAAGAAGGTAATGGATGAGTATGACCGATTCCAGAAAGCTGGACAGATAGCATTCTGTACCTTCCATCAGTCAATGGATTATGAGGACTTTGTGGAGGGTTTGAAACCAGAGATAAAAGGAGATGCGGTTGAATACAAGGTTGAGAATGGCATCTTTAAGACTATCTGTGAAAAGGCGCAGAAGGCACCAGATAGTCCATACGTGCTCATTATTGACGAAATCAATCGTGGTAATGTTTCTAAGATATTCGGAGAACTTATCACCTTACTTGAAGCTGACAAGAGAAGTAACGGAGGAACACACCACATCAGTTTGAAGTTGCCTTACTCAAAAGAAGAATTCTCCGTTCCCTCCAACCTCTACCTCATTGGTACGATGAATACAACCGATCGTTCTACAGGAACTATTGACTATGCAGTACGCCGTCGTTTTGCCTTCGTGACGTTGGAGTCCAAGTTCTCTATTATTGAGGACTGGTGTAATGCAGAGTCTGTAGCTGCCAACGTCAGGGACGCTGCTCTTGCATTGTTTGCCCAGATAAACGGCAACGGAAAGACTGACACACATTCTTTTATTGCCAAGCATAAGGATGCTGATTTTGAGTTGGAAGACCTCAAGGTTGGTCATAGCTATTTCATGGCTAAGGATATGGCGAGTCTTAAGATGAAGATGCGCTATGAAGTGGTGCCACTTATCAAGGAGTATATCAAGGACGGCATCCTTAGAGGTACACCAGACGATAAGAAATATTTTGAGAATTGGGTTAATGCAACGTGCTATAACCCATCATCAGGAAACGGCATAGCAGAATAATGCGCGAACATGAAAAGATACCGTATGACTCTTTAGCCTTCCAAGAGTATTGGGGCGAAGGGATGCGCTTGCCAGGCCAAAGTAAAGGTCTGGAAAGATGGTTCTTCCAGTGGCAGTGGCGCAACAACTTCAACGCAGAAAACAATTCGGAAACAGACCAACCGGCGGTAACAGAATCTGGCTATTATGCTTCATACGTCATCGGTGCACAGTGGTTCGACGAGGCAAGAACCATGCCCCTTGTCGTCACCACAAAGCATGGTTGCGAGCATATTGACTTCTTGAAGATATTCAGCGTGTGCTTCAATAGCGGAATAGAATCCAAGGATTTCTCAAAGATATACGAGGTTGATACGGAGCAGCCACGTATAAAAGCACCCGAGCTTAAAAGTGTGTTGAGTCCGCTTATTGTTGTTCATTTTCTTTCGATAGTCAAGGACATTGCTAAGCGAGGCTTAAAGAAAGATTACGTACAGCGAGAAGACAATCTAAAAAAAGTAAAGGGACATATAGCCATCTTCCGCAACGAGCGAATAAACGTACAGAAGAAACGCTTTGACAAGGTTTTCTGCCGATACCAGGAATACTCGGAAGACACCGTAGAGAATCGGCTGATAAAGAAAGCCCTGTTGTTCTCACAGCAGATATTGCAGGTAGCAGGTATATCAGAAAGTTTGCTCCCATTACAACACACCGTACATGAATGTTTGTCGGCCTTTGCCAATGTCGGCGACCAGATAGAAGTCTGGGAGGTCAAGGCCATTAAGCATCACAAAATATTCAGGCAGTACGACGATGCCATCAAGTTGGCACAAATGATATTACATCGTTATGACTACAGTATCACTAACATCACAACTGCCGAGGAAGAATACAGTCCTGTCTTTTGGATTGACATGGCTATGCTTTACGAGCACTATGTCTTAGGGTTGCTCCGCGAGGCATACGGTAACAAAATACACTATCAGGTGCATGGTTATTCTGGCTATCCTGACTTTGTATGCTACTCACCACGGATAGTGTTGGACACCAAATACATACCACGTTTTGGGCATAGTAATATCGACACATATATTGTACGGCAGTTAAGTGGGTATAGCCGTGACAAACGGATATTCCCAAATAAATCTGAATCCAATATTCCTTGTGTAATTATCTATCCCATAGAAGGCGAGATAGATAATCCATTTAAAGGAAAACAACTGGAAGAATTTCTGACTGAGGAAGACTGCTGCTTTTGGAACTTTCATAGGATTGCAGTCCCATTGCCAACTTTGAATACTGATGTCATGTGTTCACAGAGGGACGAACCCACACTCACGGAAAATCTGTGAGTCCTCGAAAGAAAAACGAATGTGTTTTGAAAAAGGAAAAAGTCGTAACTTTGCAGCAATAGAACTTAGGCGGTCTGACTCCATTAGTTCCTTGTTACAAGCAACAATAGACAGGAATAGAAAACGTTACATATTATATGGCACTGGCAATAAACATAGAAGACCTTCTGAACAAGCAGAAGATAGAGTCCAACAGGATTGAGTTCAAGAAGGGTTGGAATCTGGCAAACATATATAATATGTTGGGCTATAATTCATGTTTTTTTAGACTTATAGCTCATATTTTTCGTGATTTTAGCGTCTGTTTGAATTAATATTTGTACATTTGTACCCATTAAAAGTCAAATGTTATGGTACGTAATATTATTGGAAGGAAAAAGGAACTTGAGCAACTGAGTTCTGTTTTGGATTCTAATAGAGCAGAACTGGTTGCTGTGTATGGACGTAGGCGCATCGGCAAGACTTTTCTCGTAAAGGAATTCTTTAATGGAAAGTTTGACTATTACGCTACAGGAATATTTGAAGGCAACCACCAGAATGAGCTGGATGCGTTCTGTGATATGCTCCGTCAGAATTCCAAAAATGGAAAGTCTCTCCCTTCCATAAAAACATGGATGGATGCGTTCACTGCCTTACGCGACTATTTAAAGGGACTGCGTAAAAAACGCATCGTTGTCTTCCTTGACGAATTGCCTTGGTTCGATGTTCCATCTGGGCAGTTTCTCAAAGCGTTCGAATGGTTTTGGAATAGTTGGGGATCTACACAGAACAACTTAAAGATGATTGTTTGCGGAAGTGCTACGACATGGATGACTGACAAATTTATAAGCGGTAAAGGAGGTCTTTATAACCGTACAACAGAACGTATTTATCTTGCTCCATTTAATCTGTGCGAATCAGAAGCCTTATTGAAATTCAATGGGGTAGATTGGGATCGTTCACTTATTCTTGACGCTTATATGGTTTTGGGAGGTATCCCTCTTTATCTAAATATGTTGAAGAAAAATCTGAGTCTTGATGCGAATATTGACGAAATGTATTTCTGTGAAGGTGCTCCACTTCATAATGAATATGAATTTCTCTTTAGGTCATTGTTCAAGGATTCTGATTTCTATATGCGTATTGTAGATGCTATAAGCAAGAAGAATATGGGTATCTCTCGTCAGGAGATAGCGACACAGGCTAAAGTAAGTGCAAATGGGACACTCACTAAAGCACTGAAAAATCTTGTTAGTTGCGATTTTATAAGAAAATATAGTGCGTTCGGCAAGAAGGAACGTGATGCGTTGTATCAACTTACAGACCTATCCGTCCTTTTCTATAAAAGATTTGTAGAGAAATATAATGGTAAAGACGAACATCATTGGACAAATCTTATCGATAGTCCGTCAAGACGCGCATGGACTGGTATCGCATTTGAGCAAGTATGTCTATTGCATACTCCACAAATTAAACAAGCCCTGGGCATTACTGGTGTACAAACTGAAGTGAGTTCTTGGCGTTTTGCAGGTGACCAGTACACTGCCGGAGCGCAGATAGATATGCTTATAACTCGTCGTGACAAAGTAATCAATATCTGTGAAATGAAATATTCGGCATACGATTATGAGATTACGCCTAAATATAGTAAAGAATTGCGTGAGCGTTGTTCTACATTCCGCAGTGTAACAAAAACACGATATGCTTTGCACACGACATTGGTTACGCCATGGGGTTTAAAGTTTAATGCAAATGCAGGAGTTATAGACCAGACTGTTAACTTGGAACATTTATTTGCAGATTTGCGTTAATATCTATTGATATTGCTCCAGAGTTTTTTGGCTATAAGTCACAAAATAGATATAGTTATAGCTCAAAAAAAATGGTATGATAAAACAATGGAAATAGTTACATATTCCGTCACACCCAAGCGAATATTCCGTCACACCCCAAGGAATGCCCCGTTACACTTCGATGTATGAGACATCACAGTGTAACGGGGCATATATCTATCTCAACACCACTTTACGGCTCTTTTTAGTGTTGTCTGCCAGACGGTTGACACAGATATAGGTGCCCTGCGAGGGCTTGGCCACACGCATGCCCTGCAAGTTGAAATACTCGGTGGAGGAAACGCGACCGACGGGCGTAGTGATGGCCGAAAGGCTGGATGCAGCCTTACCCGAGATGATGACGTTGGCCAGGCCCATGTTCTTGGTGTTGGCGTTGTAGGGAATGTCGTAGAGGTGGATGACCAGCGAGGAGGCTTTGTCAGTGGTCTTGCCCTGCACATCCTCGTCGACGGTGGAGTACTTGGGCGTAGCATTGTCGCGCTGCGCCAACTGGTCGGGCACTATCTCGATGCGGGTGCCGTCGTCGTAGAGCCAATAAGCCAGAAAGCGGCCATGGTCGGTGCCGAAGCGGGTGACATTGAACGACACGTGCGTAGGCTGAAACAGACAGTTCACCTTCGGCGTGAGAGTGAAGCGCACGGCATTGTCATCAGTGGACTCGTTGTCCTGCGACTCGTCGGTGATGGTGAAGAGCGTCATGGGAAAACCCACATTCTTCGTTCCGTTCACCCGCAAGTGCGAACCGATGCTGACGGCAGGGGCTTCGAGCAGGTCGCCGATGGGCGACGAGAAGGCGTAGGCGGGCTGGGCCTCGCCGTCGGACATCGTCCAGATAACGTCGACGGGGGAACCGTCGACCGTGCTCCCCTGATCATCGGGCTGACCGCCGCCATTGATGGCCTCCACCTTCGTCCCGTCTTCCTTGGTGTAGGCGGGATAGTACTCCTGTACCGCAGGTGAGACACCTGCGTACCCGCTCTCGATGGCGTCGGCATTACCGTTGAGCATGATGTCCTGCACGAGTGAGTTGGCGTAGACCTCAATGTTAGTGTAGTACTTCTTCGGGTCGAGGGTATAGAGCTGGGCATCAGCAGCGCTGTTTGGGGTCAGGCCGTTGGCGGTCTCCCACGCATCGGGTATGCCGTCGCCATCGGTGTCGAAGCCTGCCTCACGGTTGCCCGTGGGGAAGTTGGCCTCAGTATAGCCCTGTACATCGCTCACCTTGTCGATTCGTCCGGCTTTTTTTGTCACTGATCCGCTATAGGTAGCCGTACCGTTCCTGGCTTCAGTCATATAGCGTTCGTCCACGTTGTCGCGACTGAGCGATGCGCCGGCATAGCTTAGTACCTTGTCGAAAGCCTTCACGGCAGTATGAGTAGTCACCTCACCAGCATCAACAGGACTGTCGAGCTTGATCTTCACGCAGTCTTTGCCTGCCGAGTTCTTCACGTATGTCACACTGCTGCCATAATAGTGGTTGGGGTCGAGTGTATAACGTTCGCCATTGATGGTCTGCACGCCTGAGTCGTATGCAACGTTGGTCCAGTCGTAGTTCTCATTGCTGTTCACACGGTTGCCTTTGATATAGTAGCGACTGGTCATGTTCCAGTATTTCTCATAGCCAGAGGCCGAAGTACTGTTGGCTATTGAGATGTTGGTCACGCGACTGGTAGAGCCTGCCGGACCAGTCTTGTAGTAATTGTTGACCATGTTGACATAGCCACCACCAGGACCGCCATAACAGCCATTGCCGCAATTATAGACCACACAGTTGCGGAAGTCCACGCTCTCGGCCTGCACGGCATTCTCCCAGTTGTACTGGCTATAGAGCTTGTTGCTGGTATAGCCAGTCCAGTCGTAACGGGCACCATTGAAGCGGGGCGAACGGTTGTTGACGTGGCAGATGAGGTTATGATGGAAGGAGGCGAGCTTTCCGCCCCAGATACCGCCATATCCGTGGGCACCCTTTTCATGTCCGGCATTGTTCAAGCTTTCGCCCACCGTACACCATTGCATGGTGAAGTTATTGTTGTCATAGAACGAGGCCACCTCATCAATAGACCAAGAGAACGAACAGTGGTCGAGCATCATGCCCGTATAGTGGCGTGCCGTAGAGGCATCAGCACCGTCGTTGACATCCTTCTCCTCTCCACGGCGAATGCGGATGAAGCGCATGACAATATTGTTGCCAGCGGGGTTGACGGTAAAGTAGCGCAGGGTGATGCCCGGAGCAGGAGCCGTCTGGCCAAGAATTGTCGTGTTGGCCCCGATACTGACATCCCTTGTCAGGGCAATGACACCTGCGACATCGAAGATGACAATCTTCTTGTCGGAACCACTCACGGCCTGACGAAAAGAGCCTGTGCCAGAGTCGTTAAGATTGGTGACGTGGACAATCTTGCCACCGCGTCCACCTGCGGTGTAGCGGCCATGACCTTCGGCACCAGGGAAGGCAGGGGCTTGGGCCTGAGCAGCCAATGTCAAGACTGCGAAGGCGAGGGTTGATAGGAATTTCTTCATATTACTTTGGGTGTTTAGATGATTTTTTTGATGGGGGCTGCGGCAGAGCCGCAGCCTACACAGAACGAATGAAAGGCTAATACCAGCAAGCTACTGCATGCGCTGCAAGCCCTCCCAACGGACATCCCAGGTTCCGTCCTGAGGGAAACCGGGGTTGTGGGGCTGGGCGCAGCCGTCCCAGCCGGCACACATCATGGCTACGGCTGTGAGCAGGGCACCATTGCCAGGGAGGTAGATACGCAGGCGGTCGGCAGTCTGGAAGTTATGGCCGTTCTTCAAATAAGTATTTTTCTGCGTGTCTATAAGCAGGGCATCAAGAGCCGTTGAGGGCTGACCAAGGCGGGCGGCAGCCATGGCCACCATACCGTAGTCCCATCCCCACGTGGTGGGCCAGTTCCAGTGCTGCATCACCCAGGCGAGGGTGCGCCGGGCTGCAACAGCGTCGCAGCATACGGAACGGGAAGGCAGAAGGCCGAAAGGACCAAGGACGGCAGGATGGTCTCTACGCGACTTCTCGGCAAAGGTCTCGGTGGAGATGGCGGAGGCAGAGCCTCCACCTACTGTATCGAAGGGGTCGAAAGCTGTGAGGCCGGCGGTCTTCCCCTTGGGCAGGCCAGCGGTATAGATACCGTCGTTCATAGGAAGCGGACTGAGGTTGGCGGCAATCCTGTCCCACTCGGCATGACGGGGCAGACCCTGACGCTCGCGCCAGTCATTGGCCACGGTGAGGCCGTAGTGCCAATAGGCCAATTCGAAGGGATGGTTGAAGGAGAAATCCTTCGACATGGATTCCTGCATGGAAGTTGCGCCTTGGAGGGAGTAGGTCTTTGGGGCGGGGGTTTCGACGGGGGAACCGTCGACCGCGACCGCGACGGAGACGGAGGTAGCGGCGAGCGCGAAGGAGGCCATGAACTCGGCGGTTTCCTCCACCTGACGAGCGTACTTCTGAAGGGTCTCGGATGAGGGGTTGGCTCGATACATCTCTTCGGCCAGATAGATATAATGTGGCTGCTGCCAAATGAGGAACGAACCGGTGTTCGACGGGGCTTCGCCAGCCCAGGGGTCGGTCATCTTCATCCAGCGGATGCCCTTGAAGCCCTGCCGCCGGGCTATCTGCTTAGCCACGGGGTAGGCAATATTGTTGTACCAGTCGAGGACTTGGGCTACCACCTGCGGGCGGTTCCAGAGGGCGAAGTCGACTACATGCCACCACGTCATCTCCAAGTGCGGACGGCCAAACCAGGAGTTGTAGGTGAGGCCCGTCTCCTGCGGCGGCATATTGTTGGCGCAGTTGATCTGGGTGAGGTACTGAGAGAGAACGACACGACGCTCTAACTCCTTGGCGCGAGGGTCGGTACAGCGGGAGAAGTCGACAATAGCTCCCTCCTGCCACCAGCGGTTCCAGGAACGGATGACGGAGCGAAGCTGCTGGTCGAAGACCAAGGTCTCTTCTTCTGCCTCCGAGGAGGCCTGTGGCTGTGCTATATACTCGGCCTCGAAAGCCAGCACGGGGTCGGTGGTGGTGAGACAGAAATGGTGGGAAGCTACCTCGGTGAGGGTAGAATTGGCTTGCCAGCGCAGCTGTAGATAATAGGTGGTGCTGTCAAGTCGATGCTCAATGAGAGCGGAATGGCCGGTGCTGCTGACGATGCGGGAAGTGTGGCGTTCAGGCTTCGTCCAGTCGGCGGCAGCATCGGCATGCTTGCCCGTGGGATAAGGAAAACGGATGGCCACGGTAGCGCGGCCATCCTTCAGTAACGGGGTTTTAATACGATAGAGCACGGCATCCCTGTCCTGCAGGGCAGCGGTGGTGACATCGACGGGGGAACCGTCGACCGCGAAGTGCGAATTGATGATGCCGTCGTAGAGTTTCAGTTCCTGACGAATGTCGGTGAGTTCCTTCAGTGCTATCTGCTTGCCAGAGGCGGTGCTGAGAGCAAGGCCAATGACACCGAGGTTCAGGCGGTGGGGATTCACGCGGAAGTACTCGGTAGCGGCGATGCGGCGGGCAGCAGCGACAGAGTCGCTGCCAACAGAGAAGGACGAAGCCTTCTTCTTATACTCCACGGCGTAGACCTCGGGGTGGCCGTGACCCAGGTCGAAAGTCTTCTGACTTTCGGCAGGGGTCAGACCGGCGGTGTTTTCGAACTTATGCCATCCCCAGTCGGACATGGCTGTCAGAGGCACACCTGCCTCATATTCAAAAGGGTAGCTCTGCAGGCCAGTAACGTCGACCGTCGTTGCAAAGTGTCCGTTACCCACGGTGAGCGAGGCCAGCGGGTCGGCCTCGGTAATCACCGGATTATTGCGCGAGACCACGGCCAAGCGGTCAATGGGCTGCATCAGGTTGTCCACGTCGTAGCCCATCTGCTCCATCTCGAGACTGGCCCAGAGGAACGGGCCGAGGCCCTTGGCATCGTTATCACGAATCTCCTCAGAGAGATAGTAGGCGTAAGAGCCGTCGCGACGGGTGTTCTCCTTGGCCTTTGCCTTCGGGTTAATTTTCTTCAGTGCGGCCTCCACCTCGGGACTGATACCCGGACCCAGACCGGCCACGGCACAGCACTGGGTGAGCGAGATGGTCTTGTCGGCATTTACGCGGATGAAATGGTTGATTATGCCGCGATAGGCCTGAATGCCGGCATCACGGTACTTCGTGCCTACGTAGCCCTTGCGATAGGCCTTCAGCAACACGTAGGCAAACATCGACGAGCAGGTGGACTCCAAGTAGTTGCCCTCGCGACCGGGCTGATCCATGACCTGATACCACACGCCCGACTGTTTGTCCTGCCACTTGAGAACAGCGTCGAGGTCCTTCTTCAGCAGGTCAATCACCTCCGAGCGACGCGCATAGTCCTCGGGGAGGGCATCGAGCACCTCGATGAGTGCCATGGAGTACCATCCCTGGGCGCGTCCCCAGCAATGCTGCGACAAGCCCGTCGCCTTGTCGGCCCAGAACATGTTGCGGTTCTCGTCGTAGGCATGACGGTTCAAGCCCGTCTTCGGGTCGAGCGTGCGATTATAAGTAATGGTAAGCTGATTGACGGCATCGTCGTAGATTTTGGTCACGGCCCCCTTCTTGGCCTCCTTGGCCGAGGTGGTAATCGGGGCGGTAAGACAACGATAAGGAAGTCCCATGAAGATGCCGTCGAGCCACACCTGATAGGCATAGATGGCCTTGTGCCAGTAGACCTTATCCTTGACGGTGCGGGGCTGGTCCTGCAACTGCTTCATCATGGTGTGCATGGCAAGCAGGTTCTTCTTCTCGGGCAACTGCTGATACATGCGGGTGACAAAGTGACCCGTGCGGATATTGTCGAGGTTATAGTCGAGGATGTTGAAGCCACGGATGTCGCCCTGCCCGTTGATCATCGTGTCGGTGTAGAGCTTGCAGTAGTCCATGATCTTCTGGTCGCCATAGCGCAGGTAGGTGTCGAGCATGCCTTCCAGCTCAATGCCCATGACATAGCTCCACTTGGGCTTGGTGGAGAAGTCGAGCAGATAGGACTGGGGCGTGCGTTGCATCTCGCTGTAGGTCATCCACTCGGAGTAGTGCTTGTAGGGCTTCTGCTGCAGAACGAGCGAACCGTTGACAAAGAGGTTGTCGAAACGCACGTCGCGCACCTTGCCACTCTGGAAGTTGCCCTGCTTCACGCCATTGAAGCGGCAGTTCCTGACGTTGATGTCGTAGACGTAGGTATCCTCTTCCAGTCCGATAATCTGCACGCCGTACTTCGACTTCTCGCAGGTCACGTTCTCCACGTTCACATTGCGCACGGTGGGATAGTTACCACGACAGCAGATCTCGTTATGCTCGTAGTCGAGGTTGATTTTCACCACCGACTCGCCGCACTGGCCCACCTTGATGTCCTTCATGTTGATGTTCTCGATGATGCCCCCACGACAAGAGTTGGTCTTGATGCGCAGCACGCGGTCGAGATTGGGCGAGTCCATCACACAGTCGTGGGCAAACACATTCTTGCAGCCGCCACTGATCTCGGAGCCGATAACCACACCGCCATGACCATTCTTCATCTCGCAGTTGCGGATGATGATGTTCTGCGAGGGCATGCCACGCTCGCGGCCATCGCGGTTGCGTCCGCTCTTGATGGCAATACAGTCGTCGCCCGTGTTGAAGTAGCAGTTCTCAATTAGTACGCGGTCGCACGACTCGGGGTCGCAGCCGTCGCCATTGGGGCCGTCGTTATTGATATGCACGCCACGCACGGTAATGTCAGTAGAACGATAGGGATGAATGACCCAGAAAGGCGAGTCGAGCAGGGTGACGTCCTCGATGAGTACACGCTGGCAGTCGACGAAATTGACCAACTGCGGACGCAGGCCGTCCTTGGCAGTGAAGGTGCGCTGGGCGGTGGGCTGGCCCTTCTCGTCGCGCATGGGCACGCCGTCCTCACCGTTCTGCAACAGTCGCGGACGGGCTTCCAGCTTCTGGCTCACCATGCCCTCCTTCCATCCGAACTTCGCGGCACCGCACCACGGCCACCATGTGTCGCGCGAGCCACCGCCGTCGATGGTGCCTTTACCCGTAATGGCCACGTCGACAGCCTTACAGGCATAGACGCAGGGCGAGAGATTATAGCACTCCAGCCCTTCCCATGAGGTCTCGACAATGGGATAAAGCTCGGGCTGGAACACAAACTTGAGCACGGCACCCTCGCTGAGCACGAGGTTGACATGGCTCTTCAGCGTGATGGCACCCGTCCTGAACTCGCCGGCAGGAACGACAACACGTCCCCCACCCTTCTTCGAACACTTGTCGATGGCCTTCTGGATGGCTTTCTGGTTCTGTACAGCCGTAGCCTCGGGCTTGGCGCCAAACTTCACAATAGAGTACTCCTTGTCCGACAACTGGGGCAGCAGAATACTCTTTTCAATCTGCTTGTACATAGCATCATCCCACTCCTTGGCCAAGGCCAACGAGGGAATGAGCAGGCACAGCAAGAGCAACCTGAATGTTTGTTTCATAAAATCGATTAGTTTTTTTATAGCTATAAATGTGGCGACAAAGGTACGAAGTTTTTTCTAATCGACCAAGAGATTAGCATTTTTTACATCGTCCGTCACTGCGAAAGCGCTTCGAAGAGGCGGTCAAGGGCACGATTAGCATTACCTTCCTCGCTGAGCAGGGTCACGAACTTGGAGCCGATGATGGCACCGGCGGCATTCTGCCGGGCAGCTTCCAGCGTCTGCCTGTTGGATATGCCGAAGCCTATCATGCGCGGATTTCGCAGGTTCATGGCGTTGATGCGGCGGAAGTAATCCTGCTTCTGCTCGTCGAAGCTCTTCTGTGTACCTGTGATGGCAGCCGAGCTGACCATGTAGATGAAGCCGTCGGTATGCTCGTCGATGAAGCGAATGCGCTCCTCGGAAGTCTCGGGCGTGATGAGCATGATGACGCGCAGGTCGTAGCGGTCGGCCACGGGCTTCACCTCGTCGAGATAATCTTTGAAGGGCAGGTCCGGGATAATCATTCCGCTGACACCACTCTCCACGCACTGCTGGCAGAAAGGCTCAATGCCCATCTGCATGATGGGGTTCAGATAGCCCATAAGGACGAGGGGGATATGAACCTGATCCTTGATGGCCTTCAGCTGGGCGAAAAGCGTAGGCAGGGTCATGCCGTTCTTCAAGGCCGTGGTAGCTGCATCCTGAATGACGGGGCCATCGGCCATGGGGTCGCTGAAAGGAATGCCCACCTCAATCATGTCAATGCCACGTTGCTGGAGGGTGAGAATCACGTCGGCGGTAGCGTCGAGGGTGGGTGCTCCGGCACAGAAATAGAGCGAGAGGAGCTTGCGGTCTTTAAGATCAGAGAAAAGGGTGTTAATCTTGTTCATAAGGAAGTTTTTTTTGGAGGGGATTAATGGGAGAGCTGGGAGAGGAAGAGCTGAAGGGCCGCGACATCCTTGAGGCCAGGGGCGGTCTCGAAGCGGGAGTTCAGGTCGATCCCGATGCACTGGGGATGGATAGCAGCAGAGCCGTTGTCCCCAGAGAAGGCTTCAAGGAGACGGGGGGCATCGTCGGGGCCTATCCCACCGCTGAGCAGGAAGGGCACGGAGCCGTCGTAGGCCTGAAGCAGACTCCAGTCGAAATGACGCCCACTGCCTCCCACCGTCGTACTCTTAGTGTCGAAGAGAAAGTAATCGACACAATCGGCGTAGGGCTTATAGGCGGCCACCTCCTCGCGGCTACTCACGCTGATGGCCTTCATCATCTTGATACCTTCGCCCAAAGTGCGGCGCAGGTTACGGATGAGTGTAGGCGACTCGTGGCCGTGCAACTGAACGATGTCGAGACCGAAGGTATAGACACGGGTGATGATGTCCTGGGCCGTAGCGTCGACAAAGACCCCGACCCGCTTTACATCCCTCCTTTCGGGGAGGGCTTGGGTAGGCTTGTCGGGCACAATACCAGCCCCCGACGGAATCATTGAGACATAGCGGGGCGACTGTGGCCAGAAAATCAGGCCAATCCAGTCGACACCCAGCTCCGACACGGCGCGAATGTTGTCGGCCTCGCGCATGCCACATACTTTTACAATCATATCTTACTTATAAATTCACTTAATGCCCTGCCCGGGTCGGGAGCCTTCATCAAGGTCTCGCCGATGAGGAAGCCCCGGAAACCCGCCTGGCGCAGCTGACGGATGGTCTGCGGGGCACTGATTCCGCTCTCGCTCACCTTCACCGCGTCCTTGGGCAGCCGCTCGGCCAGTCGGAAGGAGTTCTCGACGTCGGTGACGAAAGAACCGAGGTTGCGATTGTTGATGCCACACATATCAGGCTCCAGCTCTACGTAGTCCAGTTCTTCCTCGGAGTGCATCTCCAACAGCACCTCCAGACCGAGGTCATGGGCTTTCCGCAACAGGGTTTTGCATTCCTGCTTAGAGAGGCAGGCCGCAATGAGAAGCACCGCAGAGGCTCCGCAGACAGCAGCCTGATAAAGCTGGTACTCGTCGATGACAAAGTTCTTGTAGAGCACAGGAACGGTAACCCCTGAGCGACGGGCCTCAACAATAAAACGGTCTTGACCCGCGAAATATTGTTCGTCGGTCAGAATACTAATGGCGGCGGCACCGTTTTGCTGGTAAGAAAGGGGAATCTGGTCGGCCCTACCCTCTTCCTTGATCCAGCCCTTCGAGGGCGAACGGCGCTTGAACTCGGCAATAATACCTGTGGGGCTACTGAGCAGGGCCTGGCGCATGGAGGGTTTCTTCTGGCGCAACAAGTCAAGCTCATGCCGCTTGGCAGCGATGATTTCCTGCAATATATCCATGACAAAGTGCTGTTGTTAAGAGTTGAGGGTAACAAAGTGCCTGAAGTTCTGCCAAGCCCGACCACTCTCTATCGACTCACGGGCAATGGCAATACACTCCTCTATGGTCTTCTGCCCGTGCTCCAAGACCTGAATGCCGAAGGCGGCATTGGCCAGCACCACTTCCTTCTGACCCGGCAGGGCACAATCCTGCAAGACGGCATCGAAAATGCGGGCGGCCTCGTCCTCGGTGGCACCTGCCACCAGCTCCTCGGGCTTGATGATGCTGAAGCCCAAGTCCTGCGGATGGAAGATGCGCTCATACTGATTGGTGGTGACCTTGAAGTCGCCAGTGAGCGAAATCTCGTCGTAGCCGTCGATGCTGTTCACAATGCCATAGTCGATACCTATCTTCTGATAGACATTACTATAGAGGCGCATCTGGTCGAGGTTGGCCACGCCGAGCAGCTGGCACTGGGGCTGCGAAGGATTGACGATGGGGCCCAGCAAGTTGAAGAACGTGGGGAACGGCAATGCCTTGCGGATGGGACCCACGAACTTCATGGCACGGGCGAAGAGCTGGGCATGCAGATAGACAATGCCGCACTCGTCGAGACAGCGGTTAAGCTGGTCGAGGTCGCTGGTGAACTGTATGCCATGATGGGCAATGACGTTGCTGGCACCGCTGGTCGACGTAGCGGCATAGTTGCCGTGCTTGGCCACCTTATAACCCGCTCCGGCAATGACGAAGCACGAGGTGGTCGAGATGTTGAAGGTGTTCTTGCGGTCGCCCCCCGTACCTACCACATCAATATAGCGGTCGCAGTCGAGGGGCACGGGCACGCCCGTCTCCAGGATGCCGTCGCGGAAGCCTAAAAGCTCGTCGACGGTGATGCCACGCATCTGCAGGGCGGTAATCAGGGCGGTGACTTGTTCCACGGGATAGGCACTCTGGGTAATGCCTACCAGAACGTTCTTGGTCTCTTCACGGGTAAGTTCCTCATGGTTGAGGAGTTTGGACAATATCTCTTTCATAAGTCTATAAAATTTTTAATGATGGTTTTTCCGTCGGGGGTAAGCACCGACTCGGGATGGAACTGAATGCCGTAGACGGCATACTCACGATGGCGCAGAGCCATAATCTGCCCCTCTTCGCTCTCGGCTGTAATCTCCAGGCAGGCGGGGAAACCGTCCTTAGAGACTACCCAGGAGTGGTAGCGACCTACGGTGATGGTAGGGCATGCCCCCGCAACTGCCCCCAAGGACGCTTCATTGGCCAGGCCGTCGATGGTAGCGAACAGAGGGTCCTTGCGAATGATGCGACACGGGGTGGCTACGCCATGGAAGACATCGCTGAGGTTCTCTAACTTCGCACCGAAGGCCTCGCCAATGGCCTGATGGCCCAGGCACACGCCAAGCATGGGCTTGCGCCCCGCGTATGTACGGATGACGTCGAGCAACAGGCCGGCCTCGGAGGGAATGCCGGGGCCTGGCGAGAGAATAATCTTGTCGAAAGCCTCAAGTTCCTCCAGCTGGAACTGGTCGTTGCGCAGTACGGTGACCTCGGCGCCTAATTCCTTTACAAGGTGACTCAGGTTGTAGGTAAACGAGTCGTAGTTGTCGATGATAACGATTTTCATAATTCTTCAGCAGCCTTTATGGCGCGACGCAGCGCACCGAGTTTGTTGTTTACTTCCTGTAGCTCGTACTCCTCATTACTCTTGGCCACGATGCCCCCGCCGGCCTGGAACCACAACTCGCCATTGCGAGACACGAAGGTGCGGATGGTGATGGCTTGATTGAGCGAACCGTCAAGGCCAATGAAGCCGATGCAACCGCCGTAGGCGCCTCGGTTATGAGGCTCATACTCCGAGATGAGCTGCATGGCGCGTACCTTGGGTGCCCCGCTCAACGTACCGGCAGGGAAGGTGTCGATAAAGGTCTTGATGGGATCCTTGTCGGCATCGAGTTCGCCACTGACCCGCGAGACCAAGTGGATGACGTGGGAGTAGTACTGCAAATCCTTGTAGAAGTCGACCTTCACGTCGTGGCAATTGCGCGAAAGGTCGTTGCGGGCAAGGTCGACGAGCATGACATGCTCGGCGTTCTCCTTCGGGTCGTTGCGCAGGTACTCAGCCCCCCGGCGGTCGGCCTCGGCGTCGCCAGTGCGGCGAGTGGTTCCGGCGATAGGGTCGATATAGGCGCGATAAGCCGAAGAGGAAGCCTCTATGCGGCAATGGGTCTCTGGACTACTGCCGAAAATGCGGAAGCCACCGAAGTCGAAATAGAACAGATAGGGCGAGGGATTGATGCTGCGCAGGGCACGGTAGAGGCGGAAGTCGTCGCCCTCGTAACGCTGGATGAAACGACGGGAAAGCACAATCTGGAACACATCGCCCCGCAGGCAATGCCGTATGCCACGGCGAATGTTGGCCTTGTGTTCCTCGTCGGTAAGCGTAGAGCGCACTTCGCCCACGGCATGGAAGTCGTACTGCTGGACATTCGACTTGTTCATGGCGCGGAAGATGCCTTCCAGATCAGGCTCTCCGCCAAGCGTGACCACCGTCAGCAGGTTGTTGAAATGGTCGAAGACTATCAGGTCGCGGAACAGGATGTAGAGTACGTCGGGTGCATCGTTCTTCTCCTGCGTCTCGTCCTTTACAGGGATGTTCTCGAAATAGCACACGGCATTGAAAGAGGTGTAGCCATAGAGACCACAGAACTGAGCGTGCGGACCTGTTACTTCAATATGGTCGATGAGAGAGTGGATGGCTTCGGCACAGCCGAAACCTGCACCCAACTCACGCTGCATCTGGGTTCCGTCCGGATAGCTGATGGCGGCCACGCCATGCCCAACGGCCACTGAGGCAATGGGATTGATGCCAATGAACGAGCGCGAGTTGTCCTTTGCGTGATAGTCGCTGCTCTCCATGAGTGTACTCTGGGGATAAAGGTCGCGCAGACGCATGTAGACTCCTACTGGCGTATAGAGATCGGCCAGCGCGGTACGACTGATGGTTGAATACTTAAAAGTTTCCATATTCTCCTGCCATTTGTTTGTTACTTAGATAGGTTTCCACGTCCTTGTCGCCCCGTCCGCTGACGGTGAGTACCACCACATCGTCGGCCTTGAAGTTCATCTTCTGCAAGGCGGCAATGGCATGGGCCGACTCCAAGGCCGGGATGATGCCTTCCATGCGGGTCAGTTCGTAGGCCGCACGGACGGCCTCATCGTCGTTGATGCTATAGACGGTGGCACGGTGCTGCGTGGCCAGGTTGGCATGCATGGGGCCTATACCTGGATAGTCGAGTCCGGCCGAGATGGATTCGGCCTCGATAATCTGTCCGTCTGGGGTCTGCATAACCAGCGTCTTTGCACCATGCAGGATGCCCAGGCGCCCGGCATGGATAGTAGCTGCCGTATGCCCCGTATCGGCGCCCTGACCGCCTGCCTCAGCAAGCACAATCCTGACGCGCTCGTCGTCGATGTAATGATAGATGGTGCCGGCAGCATTCGAACCTCCACCCACGCAGGCCATCAGGTAGTCGGGATAGTCGCGGCCAGTCTTCGCCTGCAACTGCTCCTTGATTTCCTTCGAGATAATGCTCTGCAGACGGGCCACCATGTCGGGATAGGGATGCGGGCCTACGGTGGAGCCTATAATATAAAAGGTGTCCTTCGGGTGACAGCACCAGTCGCGGATGGCCTCGTTGGTGGCATCCTTCAGCGTCCAGTTGCCCGTCTTCACAGGCCGCACCTCTGCTCCCAGCATCTTCATCCGTTCCACATTCGTGTGCTGGCGCTCCACGTCGAGAGCTCCTTGATAGACCACGCAGGGCATGTCCATGAGCGCACAGACGGTAGCCGTGGCCACACCATGCTGCCCCGCCCCCGTCTCGGCAATGATTCGCTTCTTGCCCAGTTTCTTGGCCAGAAGAATCTGCCCGATGGTGTTGTTGATCTTATGGGCTCCCGTGTGGTTCAAGTCCTCACGCTTCAGATAGAGCCTACAGCCATACTTTTCGCTCATGCGACGGGCATGGTAGAGCGGTGAGGGACGCCCCACATAGTCGCGCAACAGCGACATGTACTCTTCCTGGAACTCACGGCTCTCAAGTATCGGCAGGTACTGTTCCTGCAGGCTCGTCACCGTGGCATAGAGAATCTCGGGCACGTAGGCTCCGCCAAACTCTCCATAGAAACCTTTGTCATCGATTAAGTAACTCATAATTATTCTGCTTTATTATTTCTCATTTATCAACTTAAAAAGGCTCGCCGTAAGAACGACGAGCCTTTTCCTGTTTATCTTTGTGTTGGAAAGTACATACACGGCTTGCTTCTCACGACCTTGCGAATCTTGAGCTGCGCCACCACGATGTATAATTTTGTTGTCTCATCTCTGTTTTGTATTTTTATTCGACGCAAAAGTATAAAGATTTATTTATTCCAGCAAGAATTTCGGCATTTTATTTCATTCGTCGCATAAAAAACATAAAAGAATGATTATTTATTCATCTGATATAGGAAAATCGTTCTCTATCTCCTGCAATCGCTCCTTCCCCACACCGATGGTCTTGGCCGTCATCGTGAGATACATCTTCTCGGCCATCGTGGGTTGCTGGCCATCGGCACGCATCACCGAGAGCATGGAGCGGATAGCCTCCTCGGCCAAATCGACATCGCAGGCCAGAAGGTCGTAGTCCAGGTCGTAGCTGAAACTATGGTTATCGCTATCGGCCGAACCCACATTGCCCAGCAGCTCCAGCATCTGCTCCTCACTGATACTCGACATGGCCACACGCTCCTCGACCACCTTATAGCGTACATCGGAAACGGAACCGTTGATATTGGCCATGTTGATCATGGCCTGCAGAACAGCCAGCTGCTTGCCTGCCACGTCGTTCTGCGAGCGTTCGGCCTTCACAAACGATGCCTTGATATTGTTATACTCCAGAGCATCAATGTCACCATCGTCGAAATGCGTCTTCTGCGCCTTGAGCCGTTTCTGCAGCCTGCGTGCTCCGGGCTTAAACGTGAAGAGCGTCAGACCGCCAGAGAACAAGCCGCCTGCAATGGGGATGAACTTGCCCACCCCACGGGCGAAGCCTTCTTTCGATAGTTTCAAACCTATTATCTTGGCCACCTGCGAGGCAATGGGATAGATGGCGGTCTTGGTGATGACCACACGCGGCAGACGGCCTACGGTGAACTTGGCCACCCCAATAGCCAGCTCATTGATGCCCTGATCGGCCACACGAGCACCCATCATGGAACCCAGGAATATAGTCAGCAAGTCGCTGGCCGCATCGCTCAGGTTACCCTCCTCATCACAGAAATCGGGAAAGCCATAGAGATAGGCCAGTTTCTGCGACAGGACAAAGACATGGTAATAATACTGGGTCAGGTCGCCGGGAATCGTGGCAGCCATGGCCAGTCCACCGGGCAGGCCGGCAATAGCCGACGCGGTAGTGGCCAGCATCGTGTGATAGTTGATGCACGAGTTAGCTGCCTTGTCAATATTGGCATCGGTGGTAATGGTATAAGGACGCACACTGGGAAGCATGGCCAGTTTCTGCTCCGTACAATAAGGACTGAGTGCGTGGGAAAGAAACTCTACGCGATTGACTTTCACCCCTGGCATTTTCAGCACGGCTGCCAGTATTTTGTTCCAAAGTAATGTCTCGTTTGCCATTTTAGTTATTGTTTTAGGTTCTACTTTCATTTACGGTATTTCTTGATAATGCTATATGCCTGATAGAGCCCCAACTCGCCGGCCTTGCTCAAGTCCTGTACGCCCTCATCCAGCTGGCCTGCATAGATATGGCAGAGTCCACGATTAAAGTAAGCCTCGGCCAACAAGCCGTCGGTTTTCAGGGCTGTCGTATAGTCACTGATGGCGCGACCGTACTCCTTGCGCATGGCATAGACATTGCCCCGATTGTAATATAGGAAGGCATTCTGCGGCGCAAGCTGCAACGCATGGTTCAGGTCGGCCAGCACACTGGCGGTGGGCAGGTCGATGTTTGTACCCTCAGAAGCCTTGAACTCATTGATCTTCGACTGGCACACGGCACGCTGCCACAGGGCTGGCACTGACAGGGAGTCTATCTGCAGGTAAGTTGACAATTCGTCGACGGCGGCCTCAAAGTTGCTGATGGCCGTGAAGGCAAGCGAACGCAGCAAGAGCATCTGCACGGCTTCACGGGTATCTTTAGAGCGGGCTATGCGGGAGGTCAGCGTGTCAATGTAATTGAAATACTGTGACAACTGCTTGTCGCTGAGCGTCTGATGGGTGTTGTTAATATAGATAGTGCGCTCGCTGAGCTGCTGATTAAGCGCATCAACGTCGCGGTCGAAGGCAACATACGATTTCACGTCACTGCGCATGGGTTCGAAGGAGAGTCCGAACATGGGCTGCAGTTCCATATCGACTTTTCGGTGCTGCACCTTACCGCGATACTCGTTCTGATAATCGTGCTCGAGTTCCTGCTCGTCGGCCACCACCAACTGATTGTATTTCTCCAAGTCCTCGTCACTACGCTTTCGCATCTGCTTCTTGCTGAGCTTTGGCTGCGTTCCGAAGAAATGCTTCATCAGTTGGGCCCGATAGACGGTGTTCTCGTCGTGTTCTGCCTGTTTGGTCATGCCCAGCCGACGATAGCAGGAGGCACGGCTCTCCAAACCCACCCAGAAATTGGGATACTCGTCAATGACCTTTGAGTAGTCGCGGATAGCCCCGCGAAGGTCGCCCGTCCGGTCGAGCAAGACCGCACGATTGTAAAGGGCCAGCAGGTTGTCGGGTTCGAGTTTCAGGACAAAATCGAAATCGGTGATGGCACGGTTGTCGTCGCCCACCTCGGAACGCAGCAGTCCTCGGTTATAATGCCCCAGAAAGTTGTTGGGCTCCAGGTCGAGTGCCACGTCATAGTCGGACATAGCCCCGCGCAGGTTGTTCTGGTTGTAGCGGGCAAGCGCCCTGTTGATATAGTTACTGCCGTTCTTCGGCAACAGACGGACGGCCTTGTCAAGATAGCCTTCTGCCTCTTTCCACTCTTCTCGCGACAGGCTGATGATGCTCCTCGCCGCCCATGTCTGACCGTCGTAAGGATCAATCTCGATGCTTTTCTCCAACGACGTGATGGCTTTGGCGGTGTCTTTCTGCTGCATATACACATCGGCCTGCATGGCGTAGGCTGGAGCATGTCGGCTCCACCGAGTGAGAATGGTGTCAATCTCGGCCAGCGCGGTGTCATACGCCTGGGCATGCAACCGACAGAGTACCCGGTTGTGCCACAGGTTACGGTTCTCCGGGTCGTAGCGCAGGGCAAAGGTATAGTCCTTGGCCGCCTCAACATAGTTTTTCTGCTGGATGCGGCACAGTCCTCGCAGTTCGTACAGACTGGTTACGTAAGGATTGCGTTGGATGGCCTCCGAGCAGTCGGATTCAGCCCCAGCAAAGTCGTCCAGATAGTACTTGGCCACGGAACGGAAGAACCAAGGCTCGTAAAGGTAGGGCTTGGCCGAAATGGCCTGATTAAAATACTGGATGGCAAGGACATAGTCCTCGTAATAAAGCGCAGAACGACCGACAGTAATCAGGCGGTCGATATTATACTGGGCAAAACACTTCGAAGACTGAAGATTGAACATTGAACATTGCAATGCCCAGAACATGAAAAAGAGTCGTAAGTAACAATGCTTCATCTTCAACGTCCAATCTTCATTACTCAGCGTTTCACTGGCTTTGTCTTATAGCTGCAACGATAGCGACCCACGGTGAGTGCCTTCAGCTTTGCCTTGATGAGCTGACGGCGCAAGGGAGAGATGCGGTCGACGAACATGTGCCCGTCAAGATGATCGAACTCATGCTGCATCACACGGGCCAGATAGCCCTCCACCCATTCGTCATGCTCCTGGAAATCCTCGTCCATCCACTTCACATGAATGCGCGTGGGACGGACTACCTTCTCGTGAATGGCAGGCAATGACAAGCATCCCTCTTCCGAAGAGTCGGTCTTGGTGTCATCACGTTCCAGAATATGCGGATTGATGTAGACCTGACGGAATCCTTTGTACTCAGGCATATCCTCGCTCAGCGCGTCAAGGTCGATAACGACAAGGCGGATGGCCCTGCCTATCTGGGGAGCCGCCAAGCCGATGCCGTCGCTCTCGGCCAGTGTCTCCCACATATCAGCAACCAACTGCTTCAGTTCTGGATAGTCGGGGGTAATATCCTCGGCAATCTTGCGCAGCACTGGTTGTCCATATATATAAATAGGTAATACCACTTTATAGTTACGTAAAGGGTTAAATGGTTAGAAAAAAATAATAATCAATGAATGGTCTATAAGACAAATCGGTCAGAGTCAGAGTCAGGGTCAGGGCCAGTGCGTGGAGCGCATGTAATCCTGTAGGATAATGGTGGCACTCACCTCGTCGACCAACGCCTTGTCCTGTCTGCCTTTCTTTTTTATGCCCGCCTCGAGGATGGCCTGATGGGCCAGCACCGAGGTGAAGCGCTCGTCGTAATAGACTATCGGTATCTGCGGCATTGCCTTTTTCCAGCGATTGACAAACTGCTCTACGCGCGTCAGGTTCTCACTGGGCTGACCATTGGGCTGCATGGGCTTGCCAATGACTATGCGTTCCACCTCTTCGCGTGCCACATAATCCTGCAGCCACTGGAAGAGTTCGGACGTAACAACCGTCACCAATCCACCTGCTATGATTTGCAGGGGATCGGTGACGGCCAGCCCTGTTCGTTTGCGACCGTAGTCTATGCAAAGAATCCTTGCCAAACGCCTTGCTTATTTTACGCCAGAGAGCAGCCAGGCATCGCCCTGAGGATTAAGCTCGGTACCACGCAGAGCATCACGGCTGAGCACGGCATCACCCTTCACGTCAGACGAGAAAGCAATCACACGGTACATGTTGCGCTCCTCGTTCTTGGCAATCTGGGCCTGGTAGCCGGCCTTGTTCAGGCGCTGCTGCAGTCCCTCTGCATTGGCCAGCACGGAGAACGACCCTACCACGACATTGTAGGCGCGAAGGCCGGAACCGTTGACCAGCGTGACACGCTCCGGACGTACAGAGACGTTGTCATAGTTGTCCACTACCTGAGTCTGCGTAGCAGGAGTTGTCACGACAGTCGAAACCACAGGGGTCTCGGTAACTGTAGGCGTGGCGTTCTGATGCATGGCAGCCTCTTGAGACTTAGCTTTCGCATAAGCCTGCTTGTAAGCACTCTCACTCGACTTGCAACCGGTAAATGACATGCAAAGACCGATTCCAAAAAACAAAAGCATTAATTTCTTCATATTCATATAATCATTTATATATGTCCGAGATACTGAAAACTGTGCGAAATTACAAAATATCGCCGAATAAAAAAAATAAAATGCAAAAAAACTTTGTTTATTAGGGATTAAAACAGCATTTTAACAAAAAATGACACTCTGAACACGTCAAGATAGAAGAAAAATGCGTAAATTTGCGGCACAGAAAATTCTTTTATGTCTAACATTTTAAAATAAGTAACAATCATGAAAAGTTTAGGTTACATTGGCGCATTCCTGGGCGGAGCCATTGCCGGCGCAGCTATCGGATTGCTCGTCGCTCCCGAAAGAGGACGTGACACTCGTGTGAAAATCACTGACACCGTCGAAGAATTCCTTCGCAAGCACAACATCAAGCTGAACCGCAAGGAGGTAGGTGATTTAGTTGACGACATTCAGGACGTTGCAGAAGAGTAATGCTTTCAAGTGACAAGAATGTAGAAACCTTTGCCGAGCTGATTGAAGTGCTGAAGCACTATCTCGGTCTGCAGACCGAATACGTGAAGCTCGACTTGATAGACAAGGTGGTGCGCCTGCTAACGGCCACCGCCTTGGCTATTATTCTCTTCCTCATTGTCATTGCCATTCTGCTGTTCTTCTGGCTCGGCGCTGCCTTCTGGCTGGCCAAGTACTTGGGCATCACGGGCGCATTCTTCTTTGTGGGTGCCCTGCACATGATTCTCTTGTCAGTCATCATTACCTTTCGTAAACCCTGGATTGAGCAACCTCTCGTCAAGTTTCTTGCCAATCTGCTAATGAGTTAATGTTTATGGTTACGGATAAAAAACTCCAGGCTACCACCTACAATACGCTCGACGACATTCGGCATCATAAGGAGAAACTGCTGGACGACATTGAGCTTGACAGCGATAAAATCGCTGCTCTATGGAACAAGCTGTTCATTAAGCAGGAAAATGCTACTAAGGGAGAATACATTGCCAGTATCGTGTCGAATGGCATCACTGCCATCGACGCTTTCCTGTTAGCGAGAAAAATGATGAAGAACTACAGTGGACTCTTCAAATTCTTTGGCAAGGCAAAAAAGAAGAAACGCTGATAAGGTCACAACACAAAAAAGGAGTACCGCCGTACTCCAACCTTTGTTAACCTTAAATCTAATACTATGAAAAACACGTTGCAAAATTAAGCATAAAATTTCATATTTCAAACTTTTCTGCCCTTTTTGCTTCAAATTATAACTTTTCTTAACCAAAAACATCCAATTCCTGACCATCGTATGCCAACTCTACGCCTGTTGGCAATCGTTTCGAGGCCTCGGCATGAAGGCCAACGTCATGGCATAGATGCGTGAGCAGCGTGCGACTGACACCTATCCTCTTAGCAAATGCCACAGCATCGTCGACCAACTGATGCGAATGGTGTTCTTTCTCGAATCGCAGGGCATTGACCACCAACACCTCTACCCCATCCAGATAGTCCAACTGGTCGTCGTCGATGGTCTTCATATCCGTGATATAGGCAAAGCGACCGAAGCGATAGCCCAGGATAGGCAACTGTCCGTGCATCACCCTGATGGGCATGATGTCGATGTCGCCTATACGGAACGGCTGGTTAGCATGTATCTCATGCAGTCCGATGGCAGGTACACCAGGGTAGCGGTGCTCTGCAAAACAGTAGGGCAACATCTGCAACAGCCCCTCGCGGGCAATGGGGTCGGCATAGACGTTGATAGCACCAAACTGGCAATAAGGCCGAATATCGTCCATCCCCCCCATGTGGTCGTAGTGGGCATGGGTGATGAGGATGCCGTCGATGCGACGGAAAGGCTGTGGAAGAATTTGCTCACGGAAGTCGGGGCCACAGTCAACGAGCAGCCGTGTCTCTACGGTCTCTACAAGTATCGAGCAGCGCAGCCGCCTGTCGTGCGGGTCAGTGCTCCGGCAGGTTTCGCACTGGCAGCCGATGACGGGCACACCACACGAGGTGCCAGTACCTAAGAGTGTTATTTTCATACTGTCAGATATTATAATTGTCGCCCACGATGTTTACCTCGGGCCTTATCTCGATGCCAAACTGTCGAAGCACATCCTTACGAATGGACTCGCAGAGGCTGACCACTTCGGCTCCCGTGGCCCCACCACGGTTGACGAGTACCAGGGCCTGCTTGTCGTGTACACCTGCATGGCCCACGGTGCGCCCCTTCCAGCCACACTGCTCTATCAGCCACCCGGCAGGAATCTTCTCGCTCTCCTCGTCTATATGGTAGTGCGGCATGTCGGGATAGCGCGACTGCAGTTCCAGGAACTTCGCCTTTGTCACAACGGGGTTCATAAAGAAACTTCCGGCGTTGCCCTCCACCTTGGGGTCGGGCAGCTTCGCCCGGCGTATCTCCACTATCACATCGCGCAACTGCTGTGCCGTCGGTGTAGCAATCTCCTTCTTGTCGAGCATGGCGCGTATGTTGCCATAGTCCAGGCGGGGAAGAAACTGACGCGAGAGCCGGTAGGTGACGTGGGTGATGAGATAGCGATTCTTCCAGTCGTGCTTGAAACGACTGTCCCGGTAGCCATAGTGACAGTCGCTACCATCGAAGGTCACCATCTCGCCATCGGCCAGGTCGACGGCTTCCACCTTATATATAATATCACACGCTTCTACACCGTAGGCCCCGATGTTCTGCACAGCCGAGGCTCCCACCTCGCCAGGAATCAGCGAGAGGTTCTCCATGCCGTGCCAGCCGTTGCTGACGCACCGGGCCACGACCACATCCCACTCCATGCCGCTTCCCGCACGGACGTAGACTTCATCGCCCTCTATGCGCACAGAGAGTCCTTGTATGGCCGAATGAATGACGGTGCCGGGAAAGTCGCCCGTGAGCAACAGGTTGCTGCCACTACCCACAATGAGCAGGGGGCGGTCGGCGACCGACAGGCTGCACGCTATCGACCGTGCCTCTTCCACCGAGGTGTACTCTACAAAGCGGCGGCAACGGGCATCAATACCAAACGTATTGTGTGCCCTCAGACTATAGTTTCTCAGGTCGTTCATCTCAGGTAGTCATCTTCATCAGTTTCCAATGTCCGTGATGCAGGCGGAACGTCAGCTCCATTTCAAGTCCGTTGGCAATGCCCCGAATCACGAATATCTTCTCCACGGCTGCCGGGTTCTGCTGGCCGTACACGATGTTGTACAGCATCCCCTTGGGCAGGTCGGGACGGAAAGCATCCCAGAAATCGGGAGTGATGACCCCTTCCATGAGGGCAAAATCGTCCTCGGGGTCAGGGCCGACAAACTGAATCTGGCTGTTCAGGCTCTCGCGTTGAAACACCGAGTCGCCAACAAACCGCTCATAGAAAGTAAGGAACTGGGCATTGGGGTTGCGGGGCATGGTCTGGTTGCGAATTTCAACCAGCATCCACCGCCCGTTCTTCCTGTTAAAGTGATATTGCCTGACGAAATGGTCGTCTAAGAATATCTTCTCCACAACCGCCTCGTTCAGGGCCGTGTCGTTCAGCAGCTCCATCTGCTCTGGACTGTCAAAAATCAGCGTGTAGTAGTCCTGCTTCATGAAGAAATTCTCCATCTTCCACTTCGAACGCTCAATGTATTCTTTCTTCTCGCCCGAGTTGACCAGCAGCGGGAAAACGATGCGCTCAAACTGCAACTTGCGGTTGGCAGCGAAGTTGAACACGAAATCGTCAAACAGTTCATCGGCAGCCACCGGCATTGGCTCCTCGTCTATGAGTTCGCCTCCCCCGTTCTCGTCGGCGATGGCCGTATCAGCTACCTCCACCGAATCTGGCTCGACACTAAAGACATGCCTCCCGGCCTTGCGGTCGGAACATCCTGACGCGAACAGCACCATCCAGACAAAGGCTGCAAGCCACTTCTTCATTGCTTTGCTGAAACTAAGGTCAATGATCTATTACTTATAGTCGCGGATGCGCACGTCGATACCGCTGCCAACCAGTTTCATCAGCACCTGGTTGATGGGAGTGTCGCTGTAGTGATAGGGGAAAAGAACCTTGGGCTTGATAATCTTGGCGGCACGCACCAGCTGGTCCACAGTCATCGTGTAAGGCTGGTTGCAGGGCAGGAAGGCTATGTCGATGTCCTTGAGCTGCTCCATCTCGGGAATGTCCTCGGTGTCGCCCGCAATATAGATACGCAGTCCGTCGAGACTGAGCACATAGCCATTGTCGCGTCCCTTGGGATGGAACTGCTCGCGTCCGGGCGTGGTGTTGTAGGCAGGCACAGCCCAGAGCATGATGTTCGGCCCCATCCTCACGCTGTCGCCATTATGCATGCAGACACCTTTCTGCAACTGCCTGTAGCAGAAGTTGTTGGCATAGATAGCCGTCTCCGTCTGGCTCAACTGCCCCACGGCCAGCACATCGAAATGGTCAAGATGCTCATGGGTCAGCAGGAGATAGTCGGCCTTGGGATAGGCCAGGAAACTCGTCTCCGGTTTCAGTTTTGCCACCGGATCCACATAGATCACCTTTCCGTCGAAATCAATCTGCATAGTAGCATGCTTGATGTGCGTAATTGTCACGTCCTTGCCAGAGGGCGTCTTGAAGGTGTCGCTCTTCTGGGCGGCCGAAGCTATCATAGCAACAACCAGTCCAAGACTAACTAACAACGATTTCATTTAGTTCCTTTATTATTAGGTTATTGATTTTCGCGGCAAAAGTACAAAAAAAGAATGAAGTACACGAACATCTTCCGTCTTTTTTTCACAAAACTTTGTTCATGCCTGTTTCATAGCCCATCTGCAATCATTACTTTGCAAAATTCTTCGGCCATGTTGTTCAGGTTCACGCAGTCGGCGCGACTAATATGACGCTTACCAGCGTCGTATGGCCAAGGACTTAGGATCAGCACCCGACCAGCAGCACAGGCATCAAAGAGGGCATCGGAGGGTTTGTAATAATCACGAAAACCATTGTCGGCAAGCAGGATGAAGGGGTGCTGCTCGTTGATCAACACCTGCATCACCTGCTTTTCCTGCTGCGAGATGAATGGCGACACCATCACCACCCCCTTACGAGCTTTGAGCACGCAGCTGTTCATATAGTCCCGAAGAGTTTGGCTGTCACCCTGCTCTGCTGCCTTCACCCAGACGCTGCGCACGTGCACCACATCATAGTGCTCGGCATGCAGCAGGGCCACATTGCCTACGCCGTCAAAGCTGAGGTCAGCAATCTTGATGTCCTTTTGCACCCTGAAGAAGCCCGGCATCAGGCGCTTCGTAGCTAACCGCTGAGGGTTCATTCGCACATAGTGCATCATCGTTTGCAGCTGACCGCGACGTGACAAAGGGCGAATAAATGGCCGCTCCGTGAAGATAGGAAAGGCCCAGCTGCCGTCTGCCGTCCTTCCTTCGGCAGCAGCCCCTCCTTGGCCAGCCGCCGTCGCTCCTTGACCCGCCGCCGTTGCTCCTTGGCCCGCCGTTGGCTTTCCTTGGTCCGTCGTTCCTCCTTTGTCCGTTGTTCCCGAATTTAATTCGGGAGAAACCGCCAGAGTGTATGCCCGCCCCAGTTTCTTCACCCCTTGCCAGTATCCGCGAATCACGCTGCGTATGCTTGTGTCCATGCCCCTTGTCACCCGAATGACGGCATGCAGATGGTCGGGCATCAGGCAGAACTGCAAAATCCGAATGTCAGGATAGTGCCTGCACATCACATAGAGCTCATCAACGACTGCATTGCCCAATGCCGTACGCTCCACTCTCGCCTGCGAAGGGTCGTTCTGAGGTATCACCAATGTGCCCAACAACGGTTGGCGCGACGGCACAGTCAGCGTAATATGATAAATGCCAACACCCCTCCATGCCGTACCCGGCTCCTGCCATTGCCATTGTTCTTCTGTCATACTGGTTTCATACTTTCTTTATACTGCCGCAAAATTACTACTTTTCTTTCAATATTTTCTAAAGAAATCTGGTTTTGTTCTGTTTTCTCTTGTTTTCTTTTGTTTTTCCTTAGCCCGCGAAGCGGATTATCTTATCCAGGAGCTCTTGTTCCTGCATGTTTATGTAGTTTCGTTTTCGTTTTTTAGGACAAATGATTTTTGAAAAATAGAGCGGAGAGAGAAGAAAATCCTCGCTCTTCACTCATCATTCTGCACTCTTCGGCTCCTACTGGCTGCCCCCAGAATGGCGACGGATGCTTCGTTACACCCAAACTGAGAGCCCGTTACACCTTGACGCATGCGAGATGACACCTTCATGCTTGAGACTTCACACTTTCATTTGTGTGTAATTACACTGTAATGAATGTGATATGAAGGTGTGATGAATGCTCCGTCAGGGTGTGATGGATGCTTAGACCAGGTGTAACGAATGTTTCGCCAGGGGGTAAGGGCTATGGAACAATGGAGGGAAAAAGCGTCTTCCACAGGCGTAAAAAAGCAAGTTACTGAATATTAATTATTTACACAAAAGTCCCAAAACTCGCATATTTCCATCAAAAACCCGTCTTGCTGATTTCCGTGCGATTCTCACGCTTTTTCAGCGGATAATTATGCGGTGTTTTCATGCAAAACAGTCTGCCTTGAGAGTTAAATCCGCATTTTTTGGAATCCCAGTTCAGGAAATCTTTTTGTAAGCAAAGCGAACAAAGTTCGAATAGCTTGCAAAGAATCTTCGAAAAACACTTTTTAGTTACAAGTTTTTTGCGTAACTTTGCAGCCAAAAGCAAACATTCGAATATTTTTTAGTATAGACATGAACGTACTTGAACTGAGTGAACAAGAGATTCTTCGTCGGCAGTCGCTCGACGAGCTGCGTCGTCTGGGTATAGATCCCTACCCCGCCGCAGAGTTCCCCACCAACGCCTTTAGCACGGAAATCCGCGAATCGTTCAGCGACGACGCTGAGCCACGTGAGGTGTGCATCGCCGGCCGCATGATGAGCTGCCGCGTGATGGGCAAGGCCAGCTTTGTAGAACTGCAAGACTCCAAAGGCCGCATACAGGTGTACGTGACCCGCGACGACATCTGCCCCGAAGAGAATAAGGAACTATATAATGTAGTGTTCAAGAAACTGCTCGACATCGGCGACTTCATCGGCATTCGCGGTTTCGTGTTCCGCACGCAGACGGGCGAAATCTCGGTACACGCCAAGGAGCTGCGACTGCTGAGCAAGTCGCTGAAGCCCCTGCCCATCGTGAAATACAAGGACGGCGTGGCCTACGACAAGTTTGACGACCCCGAGCTGCGCTATCGCCAGCGCTACGTGGACTTAGTGGTCAACGACGGCGTAAAGGAGACGTTCCTGCAGCGCGCCACCGTCATCCGCACGATGAGAAAGGTACTCGACGAGGCTGGTTATACCGAGGTGGAGACCCCGACGCTGCAGATGATTGCCGGCGGAGCAAGCGCACGCCCGTTCATCACCCATTTCAACGCACTCGACCAGGACATGTATATGCGTATTGCCACGGAGCTGTATCTGAAGCGCCTCATCGTGGGCGGCTTCGAGGGTGTCTATGAGATTGGCAAGAACTTCCGCAACGAGGGCATGGACCGCAACCACAACCCGGAGTTCACCTGCATGGAGCTTTACGTGCAGTACAAGGACTACAACTGGATGATGTCGTTCACCGAGAAGCTCTTAGAGACCATCTGCATCGCCGTGAACGGGAAGCCCGAGCGCGAAATCGACGGCAACATCGTCAGCTTCAAGGCTCCCTACCGCCGCCTGCCCATCCTCGATGCCATCAAGGAGAAGACGGGCTTCGACTGCGACGGCAAGACGGAGGAGGAGATTCGCGCCTTCTGCAAGGAGAAGGGCATGGAGGTAGACGAGACGATGGGCAAGGGCAAGCTGATTGACGAGCTTTTCGGCGAGTTCTGCGAGGGCACGTTCATCCAGCCCACGTTCATCACCGACTATCCCGTGGAGATGTCGCCCCTGACGAAGATGCACCGTAGCAAGCCCGGACTGACCGAGCGCTTCGAGCTGATGGTGAACGGCAAGGAGCTGGCCAACGCTTACTCGGAGCTGAACGACCCCATCGACCAGGAGGAACGCTTCAAGGAGCAGATGCGACTGGCCCAGAAGGGCGACGACGAGGCCATGATCATTGACCAGGACTTCCTGCGCGCCTTGCAATACGGCATGCCGCCGACAAGCGGCATCGGCATAGGCATCGACCGGCTGGTCATGCTCATGACGGGTAAGACCTATATCCAGGAAGTGCTCTTCTTCCCGCAGATGAAGCCGGAGAAGAAGGCACCGCAGAGTTCTGTGCAGGAGTGGGCAGCCATCGGCGTGCCCGAGGACTGGGTCTACGTGCTGCGCAAGGCCGGCTTCTACCTCGTTCAGGACATCAAGGACCAGAAAGCCCAGGGCCTGCAGCAGAAGATAGGCGACATCAACAAGAAATATAAGCTCGGATACGAGAAACCCAGTGTAGACGAAGTGCAAGGCTGGATTGAGAAGTCAAACCAATAGACCACAGGACCAAAGGACAATAGTCATCAAGTCCTGCAGTCCCGACGCAAAAAACACTGAAGATGAACAACTGCGGCAAGATAGCAATTATCGGCGGTGGTAGCTGGGCAACGGCCATAGCCAAGATAGTGGTGGGACATACCCATCACATAGGGTGGTATATGCGGCGCGACGACCAGATAGAGGACTTCAGGCGACTGGGCCACAACCCCAGCTACCTGACCAGTGTACACTTCAACCTCGACGAGATTCACTTCGAGAGCGACATGAACCACATCGTGGCCCTCTACGACACGCTGGTCTTCGTGGTTCCATCGCCCTACCTGAAGAACCATCTGCGCAAACTGAAGACGAGGCTCAAGGACAAGTTCATCGTCACAGCCATCAAAGGCATCGTGCCCGACGACAACCTGGTGTGCTCGGAGTACTTCCATGAAGTGTTCGACGTGCCGTATAGCAACCTGGCCTGTCTGGGCGGTCCGTCGCATGCCGAGGAGGTGGCACTGGAACGACTGAGCTACCTCACCGTGGGCTGTGCCGACCGCGAAAAGGCCCAAGCGTTTGCCGACGTGCTGACCAGCCAGTACATCAAGACCAAGACCTCGACCGACGTCATCGGCATCGAGTTTTCGTCGGTGCTGAAGAATGTCTACGCCATTGCCGCCGGCATCTGCAACGGACTGAAGTTCGGCGACAACTTCCAAGCCGTGCTCATGTCGAATGCCGTACAGGAGATGGAGCGATTTGTGCAGACCGTACACCCCATAGAGCGCAACATCGGTGACTCGGTCTACCTGGGCGACCTGCTCGTCACGGGCTACTCGAACTTCTCGCGCAACCGCATCTTCGGAACCATGATAGGCAAGGGCTATTCAGTAAAGGCCGCACAGATGGAGATGGAGATGATTGCCGAAGGCTACTTCGGCACTAAGTGCATGAAGGAAATCAACCGCCACTACCACGTGAACATGCCCATCCTCGATGCTGTATATAATATATTGTACGAAAGAATTAGTCCGCAGGTAGAAATCAAACTGCTCACTGACTCATTCAGATAACTCATATCATTAACTATAAAGACAACAACTAACATGAAAAAGGACGAACAATTTGTGATTACCATCAACCGTGAACTGGGTTCCGGCGGTCGTACCGTAGGTGAGAAACTGGCTAAGAAACTGGATGTGCCCTTCTACGACAAGGCACTGGTAAAGGCTCTTGAAAAGGAATACCACCTCACGGTGGAAGAGATTGAGCGCCTGAAAGGCCAAAAGGACAACTGGTGGACCGACTTCAAGCGCAAGGTGATGCTGTTTGACGAGACGGCCAAGGCACAGTATTACAAGATTGGCAACGACGGCCAGCCGGAGCTGATTACCTCGGAGGCCATGTTCAAGACCGAGAGCCGACTGCTGGAAGAGATTGCCTCGGCAGAGTCGTGCGTCATTGCCGGCCGTAGCGGCTTCTATGTGTTCCGCAAGCACCCCAACCACCTGAGCATCCTCATCCAGGCTCCCATGGAGTCGCGCATCAAGCGCATCATGGGCAAGAAGCCCATCACCAAGGAGGAGGCTGAGAAAATCATCAAGGAGGTGGACAAGAGCCGCGAGAACTACGTGAACAAGTTTACAGGCACCTCGCGCTACGACACGCGCAACTACGACCTGGTCATCAACATGGACGGGAAGACCGAGGAAGAAGCCGTAGACCTGATCCTGAAATACATTGGCTAACCCCATCCGCACAAAGCAATGAGATACGGAGTAATTGGTACGGGAGCCATTGGCGGATATTATGGTGGACGTCTTGCCCAGCACGGACACGACGTCCACTTCTTGCTTCGAAGCGACTATGAGTATGTCAAGGCCAACGGCTTTCAGGTAGACTCCTGTGAGGGTTCATTCCACTTGGACTCTCCCAAGTGTATCTGCACACCACCGACATGCCCCAGTGCGACGTGGTGATAGTATGCCTGAAATCGGTGAACAACGGTAAGCTGGAACAGCTGCTGCCACCGCTGCTGCACGCCAACACCTTAGTGGTGCTTATTCAGAACGGCATAGGCGTGGAGGAAGACGTGCAGAAAATGTTCCCCGGCGTGCAGCTATCGGCCGGTCTGGCCTTCATCTGTTCGTCCAAGACCCAGCCCAGGCGCGTCAACCATCAGTGCTACGGGCAGATCAACCTGGGCAACTACTCGTGCAAGGACGAGACCCTCATCCAGCAAGTCATTGCCGACTTCAATGCCGCAGGTGTCAAAAATATAGACGAGTCGTTTGCCGATAAGATGATAGAGATGACCGATGTCATGGTGCCCTACTCGCCCTCGATGAAGTTCGACTTCGAGTTCCACCGCTCCATGGAGATCCACTATCTCTACACACGCCCTCTGCAGATTGCCCGCGAAGCTGGCTTCCCCATGCACAAACTGGAGATGCTCGAAGCCGAACTGCGCTTCATTGAAAGCACCTATAAAGGCAAGTAAGGGCTGATTTTGTCGCTTCTTCACGTTTTTTCGCATTTCCATGCTGCTTTTTGACAAAGAATATATGCGTTATATCGCAAATTCTTTGTACCTTTGCGCAACGAACTAAAAACTTTTTCAAAACTAAAAGCAAAATGAAGAACATTTGTCTTGACATTACAAAGGCGTCTTGCTTCCTGAAGGAGGGCGCCGTGGCTGCTTTTGAGCCACAGGTGAAGGCCGCACAAGAGGCCCTGGAGAACGGAACATGCCCCGGTAACGACTTCCTTGGCTGGCTGCATCTGCCCACAGAGATTACCCCCGAGTTCATCGCTGAGATTCAGGCTACGGCCAAGGTGCTCCGCGAGAACTGCGAAGCCGTGGTGGTGGCCGGTATCGGCGGCAGCTACTTAGGTGCCCGTGCCGTCATCGAGGCCCTGAGCAACTCGTTCGGATGGCTCATCCAGGACAAGAAGAACCCCACGATTCTCTTTGCCGGCAACAACATCGGCGAGGACTATCTGTTTGAACTCACGGAATACCTGAAAGGCAAGAAGTTCGGCGTCATCAACATCTCGAAGTCGGGCACTACCACCGAGACGGCCCTGACCTTCCGTCTGCTGAAGAAGCAATGCGAGGCCCAGTGTGGCAAGGAAGAGGCCAAGAAACTCATCGTGGCCGTGACCGATGCCAAGCGCGGTGCCGCCCGCACCTGCGCCGACAAGGAGGGCTACAAGAGCTTCATCATTCCCGACAACGTGGGTGGCCGCTTCTCGGTGCTTACCCCCGTGGGCCTGCTGCCCATTGCCTGCGCCGGATTCGACATTGCTGCCCTCGTCGAGGGTGCCCAGACGATGGAGAAGGCATGCGGCAAAGATGTTCCATTCGCCGAGAACCCCGCTGCCCAGTATGCCGCCGTGCGCAACGCCCTCTACCAGAACGGCAAGAAGATTGAAATCATGGTGAACTATCAGCCCAAGCTCCACTTCATGTCTGAATGGTGGAAGCAGCTCTACGGCGAGTCGGAAGGCAAGGACAAGAAGGGTATCTTCCCCGCCAGCGTCGACTTCACCACCGACCTGCACTCCATGGGACAGTGGATCCAGGATGGCGAGCGCACCATCTACGAAACCGTCATCAGCGTTGAGGAACCCGAGAAGAAGCTGCTCTTCCCCGAGGACGAGGAGAACCTGGACGGCCTGAACTTCCTTGCCGGCAAGCGCGTGGACGAGGTGAACAAGATGGCCGAGCTTGGCACACGCCTGGCTCACGTCGACGGCGGCGTGCCCAACATCCGCGTATCCATGCCCAAGCTCAACGAGTTCTATCTGGGCCAGCTCATCTACTTCTTCGAGATTGCCTGCGGCATCAGCGGCAACATCCTGGGCGTGAACCCCTTCAACCAGCCCGGCGTGGAAGCTTACAAGAAGAACATGTTCGCCCTGCTCGACAAGCCAGGCTACGAGGCCGAGTCGGCAGCCATTAAGAAGCGTCTTGAGAATGAATAAGCCAGACACAGCCATTCATCAATACCTGCAAAAACACAGCTTTGAGGCCCTGCGCCCCAAAGCTGTGCTTTTTGATATGGACGGAGTGCTCTACAACTCCATGCCAAATCATGCCATTGCCTGGCAACGGTCGATGGCGAAGTTCGGCATCAACATGTCGGCCCACGATGCCTACGCCACTGAGGGTGCCCGGGGCGTTGACACCATCCGCGAGATGGTGCGCCAACAGCAGGGACGCGAGATAACGGAACAGGAGGCGCAGCTGATGTACGACGAGAAGACGAGGCAGTTTCATGCTATGCCCGAGACTCAGGTAATGACCGGCATTCCCGAACTCATGGCGCAGCTGCAGGCCGACGGACTAAGCATCGGCGTGGTGACGGGCAGCGGGCAGCGTCCACTTATCAACCGCCTGCTCAAGGACTTCGGTCAGTACCTTGACGAACTGCACATTGTCACGGCCTACGACGTGAAGCGTGGCAAGCCCAATCCCGACCCCTACCTGATGGGACTGACGAAGATGGGCGGCCTGCAGCCCTGGCAGGCACTGGTCATCGAGAATGCGCCGCTTGGCGTGCGTGCCGGCGTTGCCGCACGGATATTCACCATTGCCGTCAACACCGGGCCGTTGCCCCATGAACTTCTGGAAAGCGAAGGAGCCAACCTGCTCTTCAGCCAGATGACCGACCTGAGCCAGTCGTGGCCCGACATCTGGCAGGCTATCCTTCAGGGATAATCACAAGACAAGCGAAAACCGTCAGACGCCGTCGTCTTCAGAATCCTGATCGTTGCCGAAGGTGTCCATGTTTTCATCGCGCTTGATGGTCACGCTGCCATCCTGCTCGACCTTCATTGTGAGCGGGATGAACTCGTCCTCGCTCTGCGGATGGGCCACGCTGACGGCAAACTCCAGCCGACCGTCGGCCACTTGTTCGAAAATCATGGCTTCGAGAATACCCGTCTTCCGATAGTCGTCATCGAGGTAAGGCGCAAATGACGATTTACTGAACGACTTCCGGAAGAAGACGGTGCTGTCGGGGCGCGTCACGACAACCAGAATGCGGTTGTCAATGTACTGCTGTCCTATCTCGTCCTTCACCATCGGCAACGAGTCGACGGGTGTACGCACAATCTCCACATGATACTTCGCCCCTTTCCAGTCCACGTCGGTGGCCTGCCTGTACTCCTGCATTCTGATGGGAGCCTGGGGCTTGGGTGTCTCCTGACGGCTGACGATAATGTCGTCCGTCGTTTTCTTTTCCTTGCATGCTCCCAGCCCGAGAAGGCAGGCGAGCGCAATCATAGCTGCTGTCTTATTCATAATAGGTTGCAAAGTTACACAATTTATTCCTGACACAACAAAAAAACGCCCACTATTTTTAGTAGCGGGCGCTATATTATCCAGGAATACTCTCTTCTACTTTAAAAAAGAATGTTACACCTAATAAGGGGGATAGGCACTCTTGCCTTTCAAAAACACTATGTTAACCTAAATCACTATGAAAAATCTCAATGTCACTTATTTCTATTACCTATATCTTCTACCTTCTGCGCGGTCCACGGTCGCCGCCTGGCATTCTGCGGTTCTTCATGTCCTCCTGATAGGCTTTGTACTGCTCTTCCGTCAGAATCTCCTTGATGCCGGCCTCGTAGGCTTCCATGTTCTTCCGCATCTCGTCGGTCATGGGGCGCATCTCCGGGCGTGGGCCACCTGCGCTGTCGCGACGCTCCATCCGCTGCGGGTTCCTGCCCCTTCTTGCCGAGACGCTATCGCCGGGTCTTCTGTCCGGCTGCCTTGACATGGCATGCGGCCTCCCACGGCGCGAACCCATCTGGCCTGCGAACTTGGTGTTCAGTTCTAATAATTTCTTTGCCTGTTCGTCGTTAAGTCCGTATTTCTTTACTGTTGCATCCGTGCGACGCTGAATCATCTCCGTCTGGTCGAACTGACCGCGCTCACGTCTCTCTGCTTTTTGTTCATCCTGTGCCACAGCTCCCATGCTCATTACGAGGGCGGCTGTCATGGCCAATACCATCTTTTTCATATTAGTTACATTTTTTTGTTGTTAAACTTTTGTTTTGTTACTTTTTGTTCGTTGCAACTAATAATTTGATGCAAAGATAAAGAAAAAGTTTAATCCTGCCATAAAAATCTTGCATTTTTATCATCGGAATACACTTTTTTTATTATTTTTGCAACATAATAGGACATTATATGAAGAATATTGCATGTTTATTACTTTTAACCCTGCTTTTTGCAGCCACCTTCAACGGTTGCAGAAAGAGCGACGCAACGGCAAAGGACAGTCAGGCCGACACCATTCCCATGCTCGTCATGCAGATTAAGAAGTGCTCCCGGCTCTACACCACGGAGTACCGCGTACACAAGATTGTGACCTACAACGACGTCAAGGAGTTCAGCGGCGAGTTCTTCTCGAAGAAGTTCTCCATCACCTTTCCCTATACCGACCGCAAAGTGGCCATCCCCATGAATGTCACGCTGAAGGGCTACATCGACTTCGCCAACTTCTCCGAGGAGAACGTGCAGCGGGAGGGCGACAAGATTACCATTATCCTGCCCGACCCGCGCATAGAGCTGACCAGCTCGAAGATCGACCAGAAAGGCATCACCGAATACGTGTCGCTGGTTCGCTCCCACTTCACCGACAGCGAACTTTCGGCACTCGAGCAGCAGGGACGCGAGGCCGTCATCAAGCGCATCCCCGAGATGGGCATCATCGAGACAGCCCGCCTCAGTGCCGCCCACCAGCTCGTACCCATCATCACCCAACTGGGCTACAAGGAACAGGACGTCACCATCTCCTTCAGCCGCGACTTCGACCGCAGGGACATCCGCTCTATACTCGACCTTAACAACATAGAGAAATGAACATGAAACAATTGCCTCATCTCAAGCCCCTACTCATCCTCCTCGTCATCTTCGGGGCAGCCGTCTTTTTGCTGATCAGGACATACAGCCTGTCGGCAGGCATAGAGAACAACGGCTCCATCAGCCTCTCTACCGAGCAGATACAATCCATACGCAACATCGGGCAATGGGAGTTCCTGTCGGTAAGCGACGAGGAACTGATCGACACCGTTCGCCGGGGACTCTTCAGCAACGACCGTCTCTCGCGTATATATTATGGTACGATGCGCATTGGCATCGACTTAGAGAAAGTGAGCGAGGGATGGATCGCCATGCAGGGCGACACCGTCGTCCTCACCCTGCCGCCTGTGGGGCTGCTCGACGAGAACTTCATCGACGAGGCCCGCACCGTGTCGTTCTTCGAGGTGGGCAAGTGGACGGCCAAGGACCGCGAGGACATGTACCAGCGTGCCCGCCACCGCATGCGTTCTCATGGCCTGTCGCCCCAGAACCTGCGCATCGCCGAGAACCATGCCGATGCCCAGTTCCGCCAGCTCCTCCACTCCATGGGCCAAGAGCACGTCATCATCCGATTCGAATAAGCCCCTCCTATTATGTTTAGTTATGATTGTAGAATAACATGGGACGATAGTTGCGCTTCGCGCCTTTAAGAAAAACATAAAAAAACAGGAAAAACAAGAAAAAACAATGATTGTTTTATTTTGTTTTTCCTGTTTTTTTATGTTTTTTATCAGGCCGCTTGCGGCATTTTGTACCCACTCGATTTCTCTGGTCACTTGCTATCGAAGGTACGGGATGCGGAGGTAGAGACTACAAAGAGACCACTTCGCACACGATGAGTTTTCCGTCAGCCACGCGGAAGCGGACGTCGCGCCCGGCGAAGGGCATGCCGTAGACGCGCTGCGGATCGTCGTGATAGCGTGGACGAGGGTCCTGTGCCAGCACCTCCATGAGTCCCTTCAGCTCGTCGGCGGCAAAAAGGCGTGCCAGCGCGTCGGGAAACTCCACATGTAGCGGCTGCCATTCCTTCTGGTCTACGAATCCGCAGCGGGCATCGGGATGGGCATCAGCGTAGGCCACGTAGGGCTTCAGGTCGTAGATGGGCGTGCCGTCCATCAGGTCGGCTCCCTCGACATAAATCACCGGCCCTTCGCCGTCCGTCATTTCTATGCTTCGGATGCGCACACACGACAGTCCGAGACGATTGGGACGGAAGGGCGAGCGCGAGGCAAACACGCCGATACGCTCGTTGCCGCCCAATCGCGGAGGGCGCACGGTGAGGTGACGGGAAGCGTCCGATGACTGCCGGCCATTGGCCGAGAACTCCCAGATGATCCACAGATGCGAGAAGGCTTCGAGCCCGCGCACCGCTTCCTCGTGCCTGTAAGCAGGCTCCGGCACAATGCGCCCCGGCAGCGACGCGGTGAGTCCGCTCTGTCGCGGAATGCCGAACTTCGACGTCAGCGGCGAATGAAAAAAGGCAATAGGTTCGATATTCATACATGCAAAAATACTAATTATTATTGAAAGAGGTGTCATTTTCATGGATTTTTTGTAATTTTGCAAGCCAAAAACGAATCTTTATTACTTATGACAGAGAACAACACCGAACGGCAGAACCCGTTTTTCGTGCCCTACGGCACCCCACACGACACCGTACCCTTCGACCGCATACGTCTCGAAGACTTCGAGCCGGCCTTCATGGAAGGCATACGCCGCGACAACGAGCAGATAGAGAAGACCATCAACAACCCGGCGAAGCCCACCTTCGACAACACCATCATCGACAAGGACGACAAGACCGAGGGCTACTACGACCTCCTGGAGCGCGTGTCGACGGTGTTCTTCAACCTCCTCTCTGCCGAGACCAACGACGAGATGGATGCCCTGGCCCAGAAGATACAGCCCATCCTGACCCAGCACGCCAACGACGTCAGACTGAACGAGCGGCTCTTTGAGCGCATCAAGTACGTACACCGCCACCACCGCAAACTCACTCCCGAAGAGAAGATGCTTTTGGAGAACACCTATCAGGGCTTCGTGCGTAGTGGTGCCCTGCTCGACAAGGAGGGCAAGGAGCGTCTGCGCCAGCTCACCGAGGAGGCCTCCCTCCTGGGCCTGCAGTTCTCTCAGAACCTGCTGAAGGAGCAGAAAGCCTTCACCCTGACCATCACCGACCCCGCACAGCTCGACGATCTGCCCCAGACGGCCATCGATGCAGCGGCAGAGGAATACGTTTTGAGGAGAGAGGAAAGAGGAGAGAGGAGAGAGGATAGTTCGGCCACTCCCGACAGCCAGTCTAATCTCTCTCCTCTCTCCTCTCTCCACTCTCCACTTAAAACTGGCTGGACCTTCACCCTCGACTACCCTTCTTACCAGCCCTTTATGACCTACAGCACGCAGCGCGAGCTGCGCCGCCAGATGTACATGGCCCGCAACACCGTCTGCACCCACGACAACAGCGAGAACAACATCGAGATATGCAAGCGCCTCATCAATCTGCGTCGCGAGATTGCCCAGCTCCTCGGCTACAAGACCTACGCCGACTACGTGCTGAAGCGCCGCATGGCCTCCAACACCCGCAACGTCTACAAGCTGCTCAACGACCTCATCGATGCCTACAGGCCCACAGCCGAGAAGGAATACGCCTCATTAATCGAATTGATGAAGAGAGAGGAAAAGAAAGATTCTAATCTCTCTCCTCTCTCCTCTCTCCACTCTCCTCTCTCCCCTCTCCACTCTTCTCTCATCTCCCCCTGGGACACCGCCTTCTACTCCCACAAGCTGCAGATGAAGAAGTACAACCTCGATGCCGAGATGCTGCGCCCTTACTTCCAGTTGGAAAAGGTCATCGACGGCGTGTTCGGCCTGGCCAACCGTCTCTACGGCATCACATTTAAGGAGAACAGCAACATTCCCGTCTACCATCCCGACGTGAAGGCCTACGAGGTATTCGACCGTGACGGCAGCTATCTGGCCGTGTTCTATGCCGACTTCCACCCCCGCAAGGGCAAGCAGGGCGGTGCCTGGATGACAGAGTTTCAAGGACAATGCATCGACAAGAAAGGAGAGGACGTGCGCCCTCACGTCTCGGTAGTGATGAACGTGACGAAGCCTACCGCCGAGAAGCCAGCCCTGCTCACGTTGAGCGAGGTGGAGACCTTCCTCCACGAGTTCGGCCACTCACTCCACGGCATGTTTGCCAACACCCGCTTCGAGAGTCTCTCGGGCACCAACGTCTGGTGGGACTTTGTAGAGCTGCCTTCGCAGTTCATGGAGAACTACTCCGTGGAGAAAGAGTTCCTGCGCACCTTCGCTTTCCACTACCAGACGGGCGAACCGCTGCCCGACGAGCTGATCAGCCGCATCGTGAAGAGCCGCAACTTCATGGCCGCCACGGCCTGCCTGCGCCAGGTATCGTTCGGCCTACTCGACATGGCCTACTACACACAGCGCGACGAGTTCACCGGCGACATCCTCTCTTTCGAGAAGCAGGCATGGAAGAAAGCCATCCTTGGCCCGCAGCTGCCCGACACCTGCATGACCGTGCAGTTCTCCCACATCATGGCGGGTGGCTATGCCGCCGGCTACTACAGCTACAAGTGGGCCGAGGTGCTCGATGCCGATGCCTTCTCAGTATTCAAGAAGAACGGTATCTTCGACCAGAAGACGGCACAGAGCTTCCGCGACAACATCCTCTCGCGGGGCGGCACCGAGCATCCCATGACACTCTACAAGCGCTTCCGTGGTCAGGAACCCACCATCGACGCCCTGCTGAAACGAAACGGTATCAAGCGACGGAAGAAATAAACTCGAATCAACGTCACTTTCGCTTTACCGACCAACGTCAGCAGAATTACCGACGCTGGTCGGCTGATTTGCTGACCAACGTCGGTAAAGCGAATTTAAGTTCTTTTAAGCCACCATCTATTGCGTATTCCAGGAAAAAGCATTATCTTTGGCCACTGAATAAAACAATCAATCAAATCGCAATGGATAGGACTATTAACTTTGAGGTGCATCCCACACCCATGAAACCAGGGGACAGCGTGCAGACCTACCACGTAAGGCAGAGTCTAAAGAACACCATGCGAACCGACGAACTGGCCGACTACCTCGCCCAGCACGGCCTCATCAGCAAGGGCGTGTTCCTCATGGTGATGGAACAATTAAAGAAGGAACTGGCCGACCTGCTGCTTAGCGGCCACGACGTACACCTCGACGGCATAGGCCGCTTCGCACTACAGCTGGGCGTGAAGAAGGTTCCCAACGAAGAGGGCAAGCTGGTGAGGAAGACTTTCCAGAGTCCCGACGAGCTGACAGGCCACGACCTGACCATCGAGGGCATCACCTTTGTGCCCGACAGGGACATGCTCGACCGCCTGCACAGCCGCAACATCTCCTTCCACCGCGTAAAGAGAAACAACGAACAGGACGTGTCGCAAGCTCAGCTGCTCACCATCCTGGACCTCTACTGCCGCGAGCATGGCAGTTTTACGCGCAAGGACGTGCAGTATCTCTTTGGCGTGACGCGCTACCGTGCCCAGCAGCTCCTCGACGAACTGGTATGTGCCCCCGCCCCCAAGTTCTACCGCGAGAAGCACGGCCCCTCCTACATCTACCGCAAGAAAGGCACCTGAACAGCTGCACTTTCTAACTGCACTTTCTCGCGCAGAGACGCAGAGGCGCAGAGTTTGCGCAGAGGCTTTTTCTTTTTCTGTTTGCTCCATGCCGTTTCCTGTAGAAATACTTTCCTCTCTGCGCAAACTCTGCGCCTCTGCGTCTCTGCGCGAGAAAAGACAAGGGGGAAAAGAAATCCTGGTTTTGTTCTATTTTCTCTTGTTTTCTTTTGTTTTTACCCAGCCCGCGAAGCGGATTTTCTTATTGATATAGCAGTTTCAGCGAAAATAACACAAAAAGATGTTCTCAAATTTGTGAATATCGGAAACTATTCGTATCTTTGCCCCAAAAAAAGGAACATGGTACACGTAGAGGGAAAAGGCGACTGCATGGTGGCGAACAATTTGGAGCCACACTACCTGACCCATCCCGGTGAGGTGATAAAAGACGAACTGGAGTATCGAGGCATCAGCCAGCGTCGTCTGGCTGCGGAAATCGGAGTGCCAGCCAGTCAGCTGAACGAGGTGCTGAACGCCAAGCGCCCGCTAAGTGCCGAAATGGCTTTGCTCATCGGACAGGCCCTCGACCTTGATGCTGAACCCCTGCTCTCTCTCCAGATGAAATACAACCTGCTCTCAGCGAAGCGCAACAAGTCATTCTTTGAACACCTGAAAAAAATTCCAAGGATAGCTGCCGCTTTCTGACACTAATAAAGCAACGACATGGAAGCAAGGTCCTGCGAACCTTGCACATTGGAACCATACTTACTATATGACACCGAAAGAAGAAAAGCTACAGAAGCTGGACGAGCGCTATCTGCGCATGGCCCGTATATGGGCCGAGAACTCCTACTGCATCCGCAGGCAGGTGGGGGCTTTGGTGGTGAAGGACAAGATGATCATCAGCGACGGCTACAACGGCACGCCGACGGGCTTCGAGAACGTGTGCGAGGACGAGAACAACGTGTCGAAACCCTACGTGCTGCACGCCGAGGCCAACGCCATCACGAAGCTGGCCCGCTCAAACAACAACAGCGACGGCTCTACCATCTACATCACGGCCTCGCCCTGCATCGAGTGTGCCAAGCTCATCATCCAGGCAGGCATCAAGCGCGTGGTGTACGGCGAGAAATACCGGCTCGACGACGGCATCAAGCTGTTGGAGAGAGCGGGGATTGAGGTGGTGTACCTGGAACTAAGCCAGGCCCAAGCCCCAACTACGGCCCCTATGGGGGCTTCTACGGAAAGCAAAATGGAAAACGAAAGTAATATAGCCCCTTCGGGGGCAGCACCCGACTCAACGGGACGCTTTGTAAACGAAAAAAGGGAAACCAGATGACAAACAAGAACCGTTTCTCGCCCCTATGGCTTGCACTCAGTGCGGTGGTGGGCATATTCATCGGCACCTTCTACGCCAACCACTTCGGTGGCGGCACCCGACTGAGCATCATCAACTCGGGCACCAACAAACTGCAGAACCTGCTCCACATCATCGACGACCAGTATGTGGACACGGTGGACGTGGCCGACCTCGTGGAGAAGGCCATGCCCCAGCTGCTCTCCGAGCTGGACCCGCACTCGGTCTATATCTCGGCTAAGGACAAGCAGACCGCCGAGGACGACCTGCGCGGCTCGTTCTCAGGCGTGGGCATCGAGTTCACCATCCGCCAGGACACGGTGCGCGTGCAAAACGTCATCGGCAACGGCCCCGCCGAACGGGCAGGACTGATAGCCGGCGACAAGATAGTGACCATCGACGACTCGCTCTTCGTGGGCAAGAAGGTGACCAACGAGGAGGCTATGCACCGCCTGAAAGGACCGAAGGACACGAAAGTGAAGGTGGGCGTGATACGCTACGGCGAGAAGGACGTGCGGCAGTTCACCATCACGCGCGGCGAGATACCCATGCACAGCGTCAACGCCGTCTATATGATTGACGAAAAGACGGGCTATGTGCGCATCAAGAACTTCGGCGAGAACACCTACCGCGAACTGCTCGTAGCCCTGGCCCAGCTGGCTATGGACGGTTTCCAGCAACTGGTCATCGACCTGCGCGGCAACACCGGCGGCTACTTAGGCACAGCCGTGCAGATAGCCAATGAGTTCCTGCCCAAGGGGAGGCTCATCGTCTACACCGAGGGACGACACTCGCCCCGCGAGGACTTCCTCAGCGACGGCCGGGGCAGCTATCAGCAGATGCCGCTCGTGGTGCTCATCGACGAGGGGTCGGCCTCGGCCTCAGAGATTCTCTCCGGTGCCATCCAGGACAACGACCGCGGCACCATCATCGGGCGCCGCTCGTTCGGCAAGGGCCTGGTGCAGAAGCCCATCGAGTTTAACGACGGCTCGCTGATGCGGCTGACCATCGCCCGCTACTACTCCCCCTCGGGCCGCTGCATACAGAAGCCCTACACCAGCGGACAGGACAAGGACTACGAGGAAGACCTCTTGATACGCTACCAGAACGGTGAGTTCTTCTCGCAGGACAGCATCCACCACACGGGGCCGGCCTATAAGACGCGCATTGGCCGCGAGGTCTACGGCGGTGGCGGCATCACGCCCGACATCTTCGTAGCCGAGGACACCACCGACTACACCTCTTATTATAAAGAGGCAGCCATGACGGGACTATTAGTACAGTTCGGCTATGAGTACACCGACCACCACCGCAAGCAGCTCGCAGAGTATGACGAGATACCCGACCTGGTGAAGTACCTGAAGAAGCAGCGGATAGTGGAGCAGTTTGTGCCTTGGGCCGAGAGTCGCGGACTGAAGCGCCGCAACCTGCTGATACAGCGGTCGCACCACCTGTTAGAGTCGTATCTGCTGGGACGCATCGTCTACGGCATGCTCAACGAGCGGGCGTGGATTGAGTTCACTAACCAGGAAGACCCCACCGTGCGCGAGGCCCTCCGCGTGTTCCGCGACGGCGAGGCGTTCCCGAAGGCTCCAGAGGAGAAAAAGAACCAAGAGGAAATATAGGGTACGCTTCGCGTCTGGGGAAAAACCAAACAAAACAAGGAAAAACAAAACAAAACCATTCCAACTGTCCAGGTTGAGATGGTTTTGTTTTTTTGGGGTTTTCTTTGTTTTGTTTGGTTTTTCCCCAGACGCGAAGCGTACTATTGTAGTTTCGGCTTCAGCTCGTCGGGCGAGTCCTTGGTGAACATGTCCACGGGCGGGGCTTGCTTGGTGAAGAAGTCGCGGATGATGTCGGGTGTCAGGGTGATGGCGGGCTGGAAGTCGGCACTCTGCATGTAGCGCAGGATGGCATGGCGCATCTGACGGGCCACGAGGCGGTGGGCCAGGTCGGTGGTGATGTCCATCGTAGTCATGAGCAGACGGCCTTTCAGCACGCGAGCCTCGATGAGCATGCCCAGCTTGCGCGATACGTGCCAGGTGTCGATGGGCTGGATGGGCGGCTGGTAGTCGGCGGGCAGCTCGCGCAGGTTCATCACCTGTGCCTTGTTCAGCAGCTCCCACCAGTTCAGGTTGCTCCAGTCATCGGTCGGGAAACCGTACTTGAAGAGCGGGTGATCCTTGTCGATGTAGGCACCCGTGGTGTGGGGCGGGCGCATCTTGAACCATGAGGTGTTCCAGAACACGGGCAGGTAGGTTTGCTTCACGTCACTACCCAGCGTCACGCGCCCGGCAGCAGTAAGCAACACCGTGCCACCCTCGGCAAGCACCTTCAGCACACGCTCATCAAGCGTGTCAGCAATGTGGAGTGAAGAGTGAAGAGTGAAGAGTGAAGAATCAGGAGCGGAAAGTGAAGAATCTGGAGTGAAGAGTGAAGAATCCGGGTAGACCCAGAAGTCCCACTGGTTCTTCAATTCGGAGGTGAACTGCACGGTGAGCGTCAGCTTCTTAGGGGCATCAACGACGTTGAGGGGAACAATCACGGTGCCCAATGGTTTGTTCTTCCCCATGTCCATCGTGCCGTAGTTGAAGCGGCCCCCGGCATAGACGTGGGCACTATCGTCGGTGATGTAGAAGTCGGCCTTCACACCACTAATCTTCGAATAGTAGGCATTGTAGACCTCGACGGGCACACGGAGCGTGTCGTTGGAGGCATAGACAAACTTGGGAAAACGAGCCAGTGCCACCAGCGGACAGCAGAACTGGCGCCAGTCGCTGGCCGTACAGTAGCCTTTCTCGCGCCAGAACACGTTGAGCACGCCCGTAAGCGCGGTGCCCTGTCCACTATAGTCGTTCAGGCCGAGGAGCTGGAAGCCCGTGTAGTCCTTGGTGCGCAGGTTGCGCTCAATCTCATATTTATAGCAGAGCGTCTGCAACTTACCGCTGGCATAAAGGAATTTCCCGGCCTGCGAGGCCATGCCGTTGTCGCGCAGCAGGTCGCGAAACACCTCGAAGTTACGGGCTTTATACACGCCCGTGTACTGCGGTATCTCATTGAAGTCGGGGAAGGCACACCATTGTCCCTGCTCATGGGCAATGATAGGCGTGTTGTTGGGCGATGACGACTTGTAGTTGCGCGGGAACTCGATGCCGCTGTAGTAGTCATCGTCGCTCGACGGAGCGCGACGGTTCCACTCGTCCAGCCCTCGGGCACCCCCCTTCACATGATACTCCGAGCCATCGTCCCAGGCCCAACCGCCGCCTACCGACGCGCCGCAGTAGACGCGGGTGGAGTCGTAGTCGTGCATCGCCTTCACCCAGTCGTTGCAGTAGGCCACCCAGTCGCCCGCAGGCTCATTGCCCGCCGCCATCATCACGAACGACGGATGATGGCCGTACTCGTCGACGATGCGCTTCGACTCCTCCAAGAGGTACTGGTCTATCGCCATGCCCCGGCGCAGGCGCACGCCATGATTGGGCCACGACGGGCCTTCGGGCTGCAGGTAGACCCCTACCTGGTCAGCGGCCCTGAAGGCAGCCTCGGGCGGGCAGTAGCTGTGGAAGCGCACGTGGTTCAGGCCGTACTCCTTGCACTTGCGGAAGATGCGCAGCCACTCGTCCTCGGTCATGGGCGGATAGCCCGTCTCGGGGAAACAGCAGTTCTCCACCGTGCCGCGCAGGAAGAGCGGACGATTGTTGATATAGAACTGCCGACCGCGTATCTCGATGTGACGCAGTCCGAAGGGAGCCTCGTAGACATCATCGCCCGCCTCGACGGTCACCAGATACAGGTTGGGGTTGAACTCGTCCCACATCAAAGCCTCCGGCCCCAAGTCGAATTCAAACTCCTTCGTCTTGGTGTAAGCCCCCTTCTGCGAGTAATAGCGGTTGCGCGAGCCGGAGAGCGCACGCACGGAGACGTTGACATAGTAGTCGTACATAGGCATTACGCGCACGGGAGCCACATGGTCGCCCAGCTCCACGATGACCTTCACCTTCCTGCTCACCGCATCGGGAACGATGCGCACATGCTTAATGTTCACCCGGTCCCAGTGGGCCTGCAGCTCCATGCGCCCCACGATGCCGTTCCAGTTACCCTGCGTCTGGTCGGTCACGGAGTGGGAGTCCTGCCCCACGCACACGTTCTCAATGCCGTTGTACACGCGGATGGCAATATCGTTCTTCTGTCCCGCCTTGATATACTTCGTCACGTCGTAGCGATGGGGCGTGGAGAGCGATGTCTGGTGGCCCGCTTCTTTATTATTAATATATACGGTGGTCTCGATGTGTGGACGCTCCAAGAACAGCGTCACGCGCCGGTCGTCCCACGAGTCGGGCACATAGACCGTGCGATGATACCACGCCGTGCCCACATAGTGGCGTTCGGGTGTCAGGAAGAAGGGGAACTTCATCTGCCCCTCCTGCCGGTACTTCTCCATGTAGGGGTTGAAGTAATAGGACGAGTCGTAGAGCGAGCCAGTCCATTGCGTCCTCACGCTCACGGGTTCGCCCTTGCCGTTGGTCAGCATCGAGCCGGGCAGCATCACATAGTCATCATACTTGGCCGAGTCGCCCGTGCAGAAGTCCCAGGCCCCGGCCAGCGTAATCACCTCCTGCGCCTGCGGGGCGAGGCAGCCGAGGAGCGTCAGCAAAAAGAATATCGTCGTTCGTTTCATGCCATGAATGTGCTTTTTTCGCGTGCAAAAATACACAAAAAAAGCCGAAATATCCGCTTCGCGGGCTGAAAAAAAACAAAATAAAACCGCTAAAAACAAGATAAAACCAATATCGGAGAATCTGACTAAATGATAATCAGTCAAAACGATGTCGGTTTTGTCTTGTTTTTAGCGGTTTTATTTTGTTTTTTTTCAGCCCGCGAAGCGGAATCTACCAGAGGTTAGAGGGGATAGTCGTCGAAGGCGTAGAGTACGGTGGAGAGGTAGCGCTCGCCGGTGTCGGGCAGCAGGACCACGATCTTCTTGCCCTTGTTCTCCGGGCGCTTCGCCACCTCGGCAGCGGCGAAGGCAGCAGCACCGGCCGATATGCCCACGAGCAAACCTTCCTGCTGGGCCAGCTGTCGTCCCGTGCGGATAGCATCGTCGTTCTCCACGTCGAACACCTCGTCAATGACGTTGGCATCGTAGGTCTTCGGCACGAAGCCGGCTCCTATACCCTGAATCTTGTGCGGACCGCTCTGTCCGCCATTGAGCACAGCCGACGACTTCGGCTCCACGGCAATCACCTTCACGTTGGGGTTCTTCTCCTTCAGCCTGCGACCCACGCCCGAGATGGTGCCGCCCGTGCCCACGCCGGCCACGAAGATGTCTACCTGACCGTCGGTCTGTTCCCAGATCTCCACACCCGTGCTGTTATAGTGGCGGGTGGGGTTGGCGGGGTTCTCAAACTGCTGGAGGATGATGCTGCCCGGAATCTGGTCGCGCAGCTGCTCGGCGGCACGGATGGCCCCCGTCATTCCGTCCTTGCCGGGCGTCAGACGCACCTCGGCCCCGTAGGCCTTCACCAGGTTGCGACGCTCCACGCTCATGGTCTCGGGCATGGTGAGGATGAGCTTGTAGCCCTTCACCGCCGAGACGAGTGCCAAGCCCACGCCCGTATTGCCGCTGGTAGGCTCGATGATGGTGGCACCGGGCTGCAACAGTCCACGCTCTTCAGCATCCTCGATCATGGCCAAGGCAATGCGGTCCTTCACGCTGCCACCGGGGTTGAAAAACTCTACTTTAGCAATGACGGGCGTCTCCAAGCCCTTTGCCTCAGAATACTTGTTGAGCTCAAGAAGAGGGGTATTGCCGATGAGCTCCGTCAGCTTTTTTGCTATTTTCGTCATAGTCGTATTGATTTTTGTGGGACAAAAGTACATATATTTTTTCAAATGACCATTCATTCTCCCGAAAAATTATGCTTTTTCCAGTGCCTGTGCCAGGTCGTCGATGATGTCGTCGATGTGTTCCGTGCCGATGCTCAGGCGAATGGTGGCCGGCGTGATGTGCTGCTGCGCCAGCTCCTCGGGCGACATCTGCGAGTGGGTCGTGGTGTAGGGGTGTATGACCAGGCTCTTCACGTCGGCCACATTAGCCAGCAGCGAGAAAATCTGCAAGGCATCGATGAAGCGCCAGGCCTCCTCCTGCCCGCCCTTGATCTCGAAGGTGAAGATGCTGCCACCGCCTTTGGGGAAGTACTTGGTGTAGAGCTGATGGTCGTGATGCGAGGGCAGACTGGGATGATTCACCCTGGCCACCTTCGGGTGATGGGAAAGGAAGTCGACCACCTTCAGCGCATTCTCCACATGACGCTCCACGCGCAGGCTCAGCGTCTCCACGCCCTGCAGCAGAATCCATGCGTTGAAGGGCGAGATGGCGGCACCGGTGTCGCGCAGGATGACGGCACGGATGCGGGTGACGAACGCTGCCGCGCCGGCCACGTCGGCAAAGACGGCACCATGATAGGAGGGGTCGGGCTTGGCCAGCGTGGGGAACTTGTCGGCATAGTCCTTCCAGGGGAACGAGCCGCCGTCGACGATGACACCGCCAAGGCTCGACCCGTGACCGCCGAGGAACTTGGTGGCCGAATGCACCACGACATCGGCTCCGTGCTCCAACGGGCGAATCTGATAGGGCGTGCCGAAGGTGTTGTCGATAATCAGCGGCAGATGATGGCGGTGGGCCACCTCGGCCACGGCCTCGATGTTGAGCACGTCGCTGTTGGGATTGCCGAAGGTCTCGGCATACACGGCCTTCGTGTTGGGCTGTATGGCAGCCTCCAAGGCGGCCAGGTCGTTCACGTTAATAATGGTGTTGGAGACGCCCTGCGTCGACAGCGTGTGGGTAATCAGGTTGAACGAGCCGCCATAGAGGTTGTCGGCAGCCACGATGTGGTCGCCCGCCTGGGCAATGTTCTGCAAGGCGTAGGTCACGGCGGCGGCTCCGCTGGCCACGGCCAGTCCGGCCACGCCGCCTTCGAGGGCAGCCACGCGGTCCTCGAACACAGCCTGCGTCGAGTTGGTCAGGCGGCCATAGATGTTGCCGGCGTCGCGCAGACCGAAACGGTCGGCGGCATGCTGCGAGTTGCGGAACACATAGCTGGTGGTCTGATAGATGGGCACCGCACGCGAATCGGTAGCGGGGTCGGCCTGTTCCTGGCCTACATGCAGTTGAAGGGTCTCGAAATGAAGTTTTTTCTGTGCCATAATCTTTTTCTTTTTATGTTGTTAATGTTTTGTTTTCGACGGTGCAAAGGTACGAAGTTTAGAAATATCTGCCAAATTTCCTTGCAAATACGGAAAATATCACTAACTTTGCACCGACAAACAAAACATTCATCTTTTTCTGCCCGAAAAAAGCCCTGCTGGCAGAATAATATTCTAAGAAACGATGATGGAGATACTTGACGAGACCGACTTGCAGATATTACGCACGCTGCAAAAGAATGCCAAACTGACCACCAAGGAACTGGCCGAGGCCGTACACCTGACCCCCACCCCCGTCTTCGAGCGGCAAAAGCGACTGGAGCGGCACGGCTACATTAAGAAATATGTAGCCGTGCTCGACGCGGAGAAACTGGACCGCGGCCTGCTGGTGTTCTGCAAGGTGAAACTGAAACAGATCAACCACGAGATAGCCGATGCCTTTACCCGCCGCATCATGCGCATTCCCGAGGTGACCGAGTGCTACAACACGTCGGGTGCCTACGACTACCTGCTCAAGGTGCGGGCAGCCAACATGAAGCAATACCAGGAGTTCGTACTCAACAAGCTGGGCGACATCGAGTACTTAGGGTCTATCGAGAGCACCTTCGTGATGAGCGAGATCAAGCAGAACTACGGTCTGAACATCTGAGCGCTTATGCCAGGTCGAGTTCCACGGGGCAGTGGTCGCTGCCGAGGATGTCGGTATGAATCTTGGCCTCGCTGACGCGCTCCATCAGCCGCTCGCTCACCACAAAGTAGTCGATGCGCCAGCCCGCATTCTTCTGCCGGGCCTGGAAGCGATACGACCACCAGGAATAGGTGACCTGCTGGGGATAGAGCGTGCGGAACGTGTCCTTGAAGCCTCGCCCGAGCAGCTCCGTGAACTTCTGTCGCTCCTCGTCGGTGAAGCCGGCGTTGCGGCGGTTGGTCTTCGGGTTCTTGATGTCTATCTCCTCATGGGCCACGTTCAGGTCGCCACAGAGAATAACGGGCTTCTGAGCGTCGAGCCGCTGCAGGTAAGCCTGGAAGTCGTCTTCCCACTGCATGCGGTAGTCGAGCCGCTTCAGGCCGTCCTGCGAGTTGGGCGTATAGCAGCAGATGAGGTAGAAGTCCTGCATCTCCATCGTAATGACGCGCCCCTCGCGGTCGTGCTCGTCAATGCCTATGCCGTAGGTCACGCTGAGCGGCTTATGGCGGGTGAAGATGGCCGTGCCCGAATAGCCCTTCTTCTCGGCCGAGTTCCAGTAGGACTCGTAACCGTCGAACAGGAGGTCGAGCTGTCCCGGCTGCATCTTGGTCTCCTGCAGGCAGAAGAAGTCAGCGTCGAGCCGACGGAATGTGTCACTAAATCCTTTGCCTTCGCAAGCGCGAAGTCCGTTGACGTTCCAACTAATCAGTTTCATAAGTATATCCGTATTGAAGTGAAATTACAAAGAAATCCGCTAAGTACTGTATTACAGCGACTTAGCGGATTAATTGGTTGGGGTACCCGGACTCGAACCAGGAAAGGCAGGACCAGAATCTGCAGTGTTACCATTACACCATACCCCAATCGCTATTGGTGCAACCCGTGTCATTTCGGATTTGCGGTTGCAAAGGTACGACTTTTTTGCGAACCACCAAAATTTTTCGCAACTTTTTTATAAAAATTCTCAAAAAAAACGTCATTTGGGGTGCTTTTAGCAGAATTTGCACTAACTTTGCACCCGTATTTCACATATTTAATAACATGCAAAAAATAAAATGGTTCGATTTCGGAGGTACGAAGGTACGAGGGTACGGAGGTACGAGGATAGACTCTTCGCGGAAAATTGAACGTGCAAACTATTCTCGCACCCCCGTACCTCCGTACCCCCGCACCTCCGAAATCGTCCCAAATTATTCTTTAACGATTACTCATTAACGTATTGAATGGAACAAACAACGAAATTAGTAGAAACAATTGTAAAGGGAATACAAGAAAAGAAAGGGACGGGCATCGTGGTGGCCGACCTTGACGGCATCGAAGGCACCATCTGCCGGTACTTCGTGGTGTGCCAAGGCAACACCCCCACCCAGGTAGAGGCCATTGCCGAGAGTGTGGGCGACGTAGTGCGCCAGGAGCTGCACGAGAAACCTACGCGCGTGGTGGGACTGGAGCGTGCCCTCTGGGTGGCTATGGACTATGGCGACGTGCTGGTGCATGTGTTCGTACCCGACATGCGCGAATACTACGACCTGGAGCATCTCTGGGCCGATGCCAAGCTCAACAGGATTGCCGACTTAGACTGAGAATCCATCATTTTGCAATAGAGAATTGTTCTTTGTGAATTGAAACTTTAACTGATTTATGGAACAAAAACAACCAACAAAAAACAATGGACCGAAGATGAACATGCCACGGTTCAACATGAACTGGATCTACTTCCTTGTCATCTCGGCCCTGATTCTGCTTTGGCTGACCGACGGAGGCAACATGGGCGTACAGAAGATGTCGCAGCAAATGGAGACCTCCTACACGGAATTCAAGGTGTTCGTCGACAGCGGCTATGCCTCGCGCATCGTGGTCAACAAAGGCCAGGGCGTACTGAAGATGTACGTGAAGCCAGAACATATTCGCGACGTGTTTCACCAGGGCACCGACCAGACGGGCACGGAGCCTTACCTGTCGGTGGAGTATGGCGGCATTGAGCAATTGGAGAAGTTTCTCGACGAGGAGCGCGACAAGGGGAAGTTCGAGGGCAAGCTGTCGTTTGAGAACCCGCGCGAGGGCGGCTTCTTCTGGAACCTGATTACGAGCCTCTTCCCGCTGTTCTTCATCATCCTGCTGTGGATGTTCTTCATGCGCCGCATGGGCGGCGGCGGCATGGGGGGCGGCATGGGCGGCATCTTCAACGTGGGCAAGAGCCGCGCCCAGATGTACGAGAAAGGGGGCGACCTGGGCATTACGTTCAAGGACGTGGCCGGTCAGGCCGGAGCCAAGCAGGAGGTACAGGAGATTGTGGACTTCCTGAAGAACCCGCAGAAATACACCGACCTGGGCGGTAAGATTCCCAAGGGTGCCCTGCTCGTAGGCCCTCCGGGCACGGGCAAGACGCTACTGGCCAAGGCCGTGGCCGGCGAGGCCGGCGTGCCCTTCTTCTCGATGTCGGGCAGCGACTTCGTGGAGATGTTCGTGGGTGTGGGTGCCAGCCGCGTGCGCGACCTCTTCCAGCAGGCCAAGACCAAGTCACCTTGTATTATATTTATCGACGAGATCGACGCCGTGGGACGTGCCCGCTCGAAGAACCCCGCCATGGGCGGCAACGACGAGCGCGAGAACACGCTGAACGCACTCCTCACCGAGATGGACGGCTTCGGCACCAACAGCGGCGTCATCATCCTCGCAGCCACCAACCGTGCCGACATGCTCGACTCGGCCCTGCTGCGTGCCGGACGCTTCGACCGCCAGATACACGTAGACCTGCCCGACCTCAACGAGCGCAAAGAGGTCTTCGCCGTTCACCTGAAACCCGTGAAGACCGACGAGAGCGTCGACATCGACTTCCTGGCCCGCCAGACGCCCGGTTTCTCGGGAGCCGACATTGCCAACGTGTGCAACGAGGCCGCCCTGATTGCCGCACGCCACAACAGCGAGAAGGTGGGCAAGCAGGACTTCCTCGATGCCGTGGACCGCATCATCGGCGGCTTGGAGAAGAAGACCAAGGTGATGACCGAACAGGAGAAACGCTCGATTGCCATACATGAGGCAGGCCACGCCACCATCTCCTGGTTCACGGAGTTTGCCAACCCGCTGGTCAAGGTCTCGATTGTTCCCCGTGGCCAGGCATTGGGCGCCGCCTGGTATCTGCCCGAGGAGCGCGTGCTGCAGACCAAGCAGGCCATGCTCGACGAGATGTGTTCGCTCCTGGGTGGCCGTGCCGCCGAGGAACTGTTCATCGGACAAATATCGACGGGTGCCATGAACGACCTGGAGCGCACCACGAAACAGGCCTACGGCATGATTGCCTACGCCGGCATGAGCGACCGCCTGCCCAACGTGTGCTACTACAACAACGCCGAGTATCAGTTCCAGCGTCCCTACTCTGAGACCACGGCAAAGATCATGGACGACGAGGTGCTGAAGATGATTAACGAACAGTATGATCGTGCCAAGCAAATCCTGACCGAACACCGTGAGGGCCACGCCCAGCTGGCCCAGTTGCTCGTCGACCGCGAAGTCATCTTCGCCGAGGACGTAGAGCGCATCTTCGGCAAGCGTCCCTGGGTGAGCCGCAGCGAGGAACTCCTTGAAGCCCAGATGCGTGCCGAAGCCGAGCGCATGGCCGAGGAACGGGCTAAGGAGCTGGAGGCGAAGGAAAAGGAATCACAAAGCAATAATTGAGCATTGCACATCTTCCTTGTTGACGGAATAACCGACGTATAGGGAATTGTTATGTACGAAGGCCTTGGGATAATTAAATCCCAAGGTCTTGTATTTTCCCTCGTAACGTCTGGGAGGCAGGTCATCGGCCTGACCACTACGGAGCAGGATGGCCTTGTCGAACCGGATGCCATCTTGACTCAGGAGCAGCACCAAAGGCCAGCGCCATTTACCGTTAGCAGGACAGCCCACCATAAAGGAAGTGCCGTCGTGCAGGTTGCCTGCACATTGTTTGGTGCGTGCATCGGGGATGTTGGTGATTTGTGGTTTGCTCCAGCTTACGCCTCTGTCGTGGCTCACGGCTGCTAACTTGCGGAAAGAACTCTTCTGGTCGCGAAACAGCATGACGATGGTTCCGTCCGTCTGTACGTATTGACTTGGCTCCATCTCACGAGACTGCTTGCCTGCATCCTCCGCCTCGAAGTCGGCTCTTTGCCAACCGCTATGTCCTGTAGGGTCATCCGTAAAGACGGGGCAGATGTGCAGTCCCGGCATCATGTGCGAGGCCCCAACAATGCGACCGTCAGGAAGGGTGTACGGGTCTTGTTCCAGAACGCCTACCATCGGCTGCCCGTCGGCCATTCTTACAGGTTGAAGCCCACTCCATGTCTGGCCGTCTGTGGTTGTCATGTAGCAGGTATGCCCGCCTCGCGGTTCCAGTCCTTTCTGCCACGTATCGATAAAAGCCGTCAGCGTATCGCCTCTTACCAGCCAGCCGCCTGACGTGCAGTAGAACTCATCGGTAGGCAAGGAAAGAGGCTTGGGCGCACTCCAAGTCATCCCCTCGTCGCTGCTGACGCTATAGGCCACCCAAGTATCGTCGCTGTCTTCATCCTTCGGCGAACTCTGCCACATACAGTATAGTTTACCTTTGAAGGCGGTCATCACCACCCCATTGGCATAATGGTCAGTATGCTCCGTTGCTGTAAAGATAGTAACCGTTCTGACCGTCTCACACTTCTTCAGTCCAAGCGTCTCATGGTGTGTGGTGTCGACGACCCCTTCAGCCAGATAGGGCACACGCTCAGCCGCTGCGTTGTCTGCCACCATCATCAGCAACAGGCCCACTATTAGTTTTACCGTAGTTTGCATACTTTTCTTCATAAACATCACTCATTCAAAGGCAAAATGTAGTTGCCACGACTTGCAAATATACGGATTATTCTCCAATTCTGCAAGCCTATTTACAAAAATCATACTTTTTTATGCAGCACAGCGTTGATTCTTTCCTTATAAGAAGCTTTGTTGAGAAAAAAGTGAGAATAAATTTGGAAGATAAGCTAAAAATGCCTAACTTTGCAACGTCAGAACAATGTTCTGGCTATCCGGGCAGAATCCCGAGAGGGCAAGACTATATCGACACTACCCATTTTAAAAACTAAAGGAGTCTCTTTGGAGGCTCCTTTAGTTTTTATCGAAGGTATCTCTTCATGAACATCTTGATGTAGAAATTACCCTCAACAAAACGACGTGACACTGGTAACAATTTGTTTCCCTTCATGATTAACACCTCTCTGGCTTCCTTGTTGGTTTCAAAATACGCTTGAATTTCTTTAGCAAGCAGGCGGGGGTCGTAATTAATCTGCATGTTTAACAGAACATGATTGGTCTGACCAATGGATTCCATAAGTCTGTTACCAACAGAATTCTTTCCTGTAATGGTTTTAAGGTCAAACATCTTATAAACGAAAATGAAATCTGCCGTCCTGATTCCCTTGGGATTAGGTAGTATATAGACGCGATAGCCATGTGCTACGGCCTTACGTGCTACATTGAGCAGATTTACGAAGTCATCACTCTTTTCGCTAATAGCACTAAATATGTTGGTTTCACCCTCTACGGTATTGAACTCTCCATAGCAGATGATTAGTTTCAGTTGGTTGATGAACTGGGCACCCTTCAGATAGTGCAACTCCTCCAACTCGTCAGCCATACCTCTCCATGAACCCTCTGCAGCTATCAAAACAGAACCGTCTTCTTCTAACGGTTCAAATTCAAATATTTTATCTTCAATGACGGTCTGTTTCATATTATGTGCAAAAGTACGAAAAAGATTGGAATTACACGCCGTTGTAGGCAGAAAAAAAATGCATACTAGGATTTTCTTCTAAAAGGGTGACAGGGTGTCAGAATGCCGATATACAGGGCATTTGCACCCTTTTTCGAGGGTGACAAGGGTGACAGAAGGGTGACAGGAATCTCACTTCCGTCAGCACCTTTGTCATCTCTTGCGACATCCACGGTACTTCCAGTAAAAATCATGCCTGTCTGCACTTAAATTCTCGAGAGAATTTGGGTGTAAAGAGCCACTTTGCCTTTGCTAAAAGGCATTCTAACTGCTCAATTCTCTCGAGAATTCATCCACTTCCAGCTTATTTCCTCTGTTAGCCTGTCACCCTTCTGC
>ONMA01000079.1 GCA_900318815.1 uncultured Prevotellaceae bacterium | reverse complement strand
AGTGGCCAAAATTAAAAATAAATTAGGATAATTCGTTTCTAAATCACTTAAGCGTAATTCTTTTCGCAGAATAGCTTTCCTATTCCTTTCAGCTTATTCGCTTCAAACCAGCTTTTGCCTGTGCAGCATCCACCAGGCGAAGGCCGAGACCGCCATCGACAGCACCAGCGCGATGGGGAAGCCCACGACGCTGTCCTCCATTCCGTTGATGAGGTTCATGCCGAAGAGCGAGGCGATAAGCGTGGGAAACATCATGAGAATCGACACCGAGGTCAGCGTCTTCATCACCGTGTTCATGTTGTTGTTGATGATGCTGGAATAAGTGTCCATCGTCGACTCCAGGATGTCCGAGTAGATGGCCGTCGTCTCGCGGGCCTGCGTCATCTCGATGTTCACGTCCTCGATAAGGTCGGCGTCCAGCTCGTCAATCTGCAACTTGAACTTCAGCTTCGACAGCAGCGTCTCGTTGCCGCGAATCGACGTCTGGAAGTACGTCAGCGAGTCCTGCAGGCGGCTCAGGCCTATCAGGCTCTCGTTGTTCACGTCCCTGTCAAGGTTGCGCTTGGCCTTGTCGATAAGCGAGTTAATCTGCTTCAGCCGCTTCAGATACCACACAGCCGACGAGAGGAACAGGCGGAACACCATGTCCACATAGTCGGTGAAGCCCTCAGCCCGCTTCTGCTGGAACGACACGAAGTCAATCATCATGTTCGTCTCGTAGTAGCACACGGTGATGGTCACGTCGCGCTTGTGGATGATGCCCAAGGGCACCGTAGTATATGGCGTGCGCGAGCGTACCTCTTTTACATACGGGATGCGCAGGATGATGAGCATCCAGCCGTCGTCATACTCATAGCGAGCTCGCTCGTCGGTATCGCTGATGTCGCTGACGAAATAGTCGGGTATGCCGAACTGCTCTTCCAGTTCGTGCTGATCTTCCTCTGTCGGACACGTCACTTGTATCCAGCAATTGGGCTGCCACTCTGGGAGCTGGCTCAGCCCACCGGTTGTATTCCAGTAAGTCTTCATTTTGCTAATCCTTCTTCTAATTGGCAATTTACAATTGACAATCGATAACACACTTGCGGCAAGAGGATTAGCGGCCTTGCCACCGACACCTCCCGCCTACTGTTTAAAAGTTTCCGCCGGGTAATCGTCCATAATTCTTTAAATGTTTAAAATTTCGGGTGCAAAGGTACAAAAAAAACTTGTAAAGAACAACGGATTTGGGAAGATTCTTTGCAAACAAAGCGTCCTTTTAGGCCGAGCGAACGCAATTCGACCGAAAATAAAGGCAATTCCGCAAACTGCTACATTATTGTCCGCCACCTTCGTCCCAGTTCCAGTCTGGGTCATCTACGAAACGATTATTTTGTATTTGGGGGGGGCTGTTTTTCATTGTCTTCTCTCCTTTACTTTATTTATTAATATACTTTTTGCCGTTGAAGATATAGATACCGCTCTTAGGCTTACCGTTGAGACGGCGGCCGTTGAGGTCGTAATAGTTCTGGGTGCCGTCGTTGTCAATGGTCCGCACCACGGTCTGACTGATGCCCGTCATGTTGTCATCGTCGAAACTCGTCATCAGTGCTCTTGCGGGAGAAGTGCCGGGAGCTTTGAAATAGCAGCGGAAGGCACCGACGTAGGCCTTGGGCTGACTCTGCGGCACCTTATGCCAGTTGCCGTCGCTCTGCAGGATGTATTTCGGCTGGTTGGGATTGTAGAGGTCTTCATTGTCGATACGAGTCATGGTGCTCACGAAGGCATAGCCCTCGTTTTCGGTCTGGGAGCCCCCGCCTCCCGATTGAACAGCGCCGCCTCCATACGTCAGTTCGAAGGACTCGCCACTTTCTACCACCAGGAAGTAAGGATGACCGCCACGGGTCACGTATTCATTGTCAGAAGTATCAACTTCCTTGAATTGTACGGTGGTGACACCGTCTTCTATGACGGCCTTATCGAATCGGTAAAGCTTGGCCCCCTGACCACTCTTTACACCGGGCTTATAGGGTAAGGCGAGTGTGTAGCCTTTTGGCTGATAGGAATAGTCGCCCTCGTCGCTTTTCTGCTCGAAATTGACGCCAGGCTCAAATTTTCGGTTGTAACTGGCCGATGAAACGGAGAAGTATACAGGTGAATTGAGGCCTAAACGGTCGGAAATCTTCAAGACCATGCAATGATAGTCGCTACCTGCTCCAGTTTCGAGGTAAAGGACATTGGGCTCGTAGTTGACGTTGTTTGACACCGCACTTTTCTGGTTCATCACGAATAGCGTGTAGGTGCTGGCGCCGTAGAAGGGGCTGGTGGCCAGGGCGCGCTGCACCTTTCCCCAGTCAGTAGAGGTCTTTCTAAGATCTACGACGGTCAGGTCGTCGCAGCCCATGAAGGCTCCGGCTTCGATCTTGTTGACGGTGGCAGGGACGGTAAGTGTGCCAGTGGTCAAGGTTGCACAGCGGATGAGGCGTGTCTGGGCCAGGTCGTAAAGGACTTCTTCGTTTGGTGTACAGTAGGCGGTATTGTCTGGATTCACGTAGAGGTTGGCCAGCTCGCTGCATCCCTTGAGCCAGTCGGCGTAGGACGAGATGACGCCCTTGCCCATAGCGAAATATACCAGATGGGCGCAGTCGGCAAATGCCTCGGTGCCGATGGTGGTGATGCTGCTGGGGATGGTCATGGCGGTGATGGCGCTGCCCTTGAAGGCGCGATCGCCCACGGCTGTCACGGGCTTCTCCTTATAGGTTGTGGGAAGTACGAGTTCGGTCGCGCTGCCTTCGTAGCCGATGATGCTGTAACTTGCGCCTTCGTCGATAAGCGTATAGATATAGCCATTGGCATCCTTCATGCCTGCCCAGGCTAAATAGTCGT
>ONMA01000017.1 GCA_900318815.1 uncultured Prevotellaceae bacterium | reverse complement strand
GGAGTACTACCTCGGACTGGTGAAGGACCGCCAGCGCACGAACAAGCGCGTGCAGGTGAAGAGCGAGGAAATCGGCAACCACACCTACGCCGTCTCGTCGGGCTGGACGTGGGCGAAGCTGGCTCAGGAGAACGCGAAGGCATTTGCCCTCGACCCAGAGCCGAGCGCACCGGGCGAGGAGCCGGTCGTCGTGCCCCAGCGCATCATTTCGGTCGACAAGAAGGCCGCGCAGTTCGGCACGCTTGCCGTCGCCCTCAACGGCGTGCTCGTCAAGCCGACCGACGTGGTGGACGTGAACAAGACGTACCAGTTGGTGGTTTATACGCCTGAGTAGTTTATGTTTAACACGAATTTACAAAAGAATCAATTGCAACGATTTCGTTGAACATCTTTCGAGACATCATGGCTTCGTGCAAGGAAAATATCAGAATATCGAATCTATTCGCAGAACAATTCCTTCTCAATACATAGCATGCTTTGAACGAGGACTAATGAGTTAAATGAGCATTTATAATGGGAAACTGCGCATCTGGAGATGCTTATATTCGGAGCGTTCGGATTTGGAAATCCGAACGAACGGAAATCCGAACGAACGGAAACATTCGCTACACCCTGACGGAGCATTCATCACACCCTGACGAAACATTCATTACACCGTGATGTCACATTTATCACAGCGTAATTAACCACAAATCAAAGTGTAAAGTCCGATGCATGAAGGTGTGAGAGAGCATACACCAAGGCGTAAGGAAGTATCTGCTTGGGCGTAAATCAGTAAATAAATGAAGATAAATGCTCAAATATTTGGAACTTTCGAGATTTTTTCCTATCTTTGCAGCATCAGAAGGAGGTTCTGATTGCTTGGACTAGTACAAGCGGGGGTTCGCAAGATCTGCCCCAGAATACGACTACAGAAGGGAAATATCACCAAGTTCCCGTTCTCCTGTGAAGCAGAAGCTGTAGAAACGGTGGGTAAGCCCGTATCGACCCTGCCCAATTTAAAAGTCACCTTTTGGGTGGCTTTTATTTTTCGTACTTCCTCCTGAAAGTTGAATCGAAATCAGGATGTTCTGCCCATCTCTTAATAACAGAGATAGACTTGTTCCCTTTATAGAGTAGCACTTCAGATGCATTTGGGTTGGTTTGAAAATATCGCCTTATTTGTTTTGCCATCAAGCGTGGGCTGTATTTTGTACATACGTTTATGAGGACGTGGTTTGTCTGGTCTATCGACTCCATCAGTCTATTCTCCAGTGAAGCTTTTCCTGATATGGTTTTAAGGTCGTACATCTTGAAGATGCCCTTGTTCTCAAAGATGAAGTCAGCTGTTTTTATGCCTTTGGGATTGGGAAGAATATATACTCTGTTGCCATGTGCAACAGCCTTGCGTGCCGCATCAAGCAGTAGCGGCAGGTCGTCACGATGGCTACCTTCTGCTGCAAAGATATCCCTCTCGTTGCCAACAGGCTTGAAGATGTTATATTGGGCCAGCATCTTCAGCTGACGAACGAAGTCGGCTCCAGTCAAGATGTGCAGACGTGCAAGTTCAAGTGCTATATCGTAGTCAGGCATATATTTGGAGCATCACACGCTGTCCACGAATGACGTATATGAGATTCTGAATGTTAAGTAATTCGTCCATTGTTGTTCTGTTTCTTGCGCTGCAAAATTAAGAAAAAACTCTGAATTGTCAAACTAATAACGAATAAAAAACATAAAATACTATCAATATAATGTCACCCTTCGGGATGCTGATCGGGAAATCCGAACGAACGTATATTGTATTATACGACCTGCGGAGAATATACAAGCGAGTGATAGGTTGTTTTTTGATCATTATATAATAGAGCCGATTATCTCCTCCCACTGACCGATGATAGCATCATGGATTTAAATCGACCGCCTGTTCTATCAGCTCTACGGTCTGATAGTTTGTGTGGCTTTACTTTACCACCGATATGAGAGGTACGCCCAGCACGGCAGAAATACGCGCCAATGTCGAGAGCGTGAAGTTATGGCCGCCACCAAGCCAACGGGAAACGGCAGCGGCAGATGTGCCGAGAGCCGAGGCGAGCTCCTTCTGCGTCATCCCCTTTGCTTTCAGCGCATCGTCAATCTCGTCGGCAATGCGAAACGACCATTCCATCTGTTGCCGAATATCCTGTGGGGTGTTCGCCACAGCCTCGCGGAAATGCCTTGCTCCTAATACGTCTTTCTTCATATATCGTACTGTTTATCGTCCGTGCCTATTATCTCGGTTTTTACAATGCGCACAAGCCCTCGCTTGATGTCAGCCTTGAGTAGTGCGTCAAGCTTTTGCAAGCTGATTACATAGCCGTTGAGGATATTGTCCTCTTCAACCTTTTGCGTCCGCTTGATACCGCCGTTGCCAACAATCAAAACGCTGTCGGACAATCTGAGGCAGTACAAGCGCAGGGAGTTCTTGTAGACGGGGATGGCCACCACGTTGTCGCTCATCTTACCCTCTGGTCTAAAGTTGCGCTCTGTGAAGCCTCGCACGTTCAGCATGAGGTCTATCTGAGTGAGGATTTTATGGAGGTCGTCGCTGCGCTCCGCATCGTTTATAAACTTGTTGTAGAAGCTGTCAAACTCTGACACAGCCTCACCCTCAAAGATGATAGTAAACAGCCCCGCCTTCTCGGTCTGGTCTACTGACAGAATTGTAGCTTTTGCCATATTAACACGTTTTAGATACTGCAAAGGTACAAAAACTTTTGCAACAATTATCTTTTGAGGCAACTATTTTGGTGTTAATATGAATAATTAACACTTGGGTATGAAAAAGGCTTGGACATGTTTTTATGAAATCATAATTTCCAGAACGAACGTATATTGTATTATACGACCTGCGGAGAATATACAAGCGAGTGATAGGTTGTTTTTTGGTCATTATATAATAGAGCCGATTATCTCCTCCCACTGACCGATGATGGCATCGAGGCTGAACCGACGGGCTACGCCGAATGCCTCTGTGGATTTGGCCTTCCAGTCCATCTGCGTGGCTTCTTGAAGACGCACGGCCAACTGCTCCACGTTGCCATTCTCGAAATACAGGCCAGCAGACCCCATAATCTCATGGCTCGTGGGCAGGTTGCTCGACACCACGGGCAAGCCGTGGGCCATCGCCTCGACGATGACCAGACCAAAGCCCTCCCAGCGCGAAGAGAGCACATAGACCTGGGCCTCGCTGTAGTATTGCTGTATGTCGTGGGTGAAGGGGTGCAGGAACACTCGCCCCTGCAGGCCGTAGTCGCTAATCTTCTGCCGGTAGAGCGGTTCTTCGGGACCTTCGCCCACGATGTGCAGCGTCCACTCGTCATCACGCTGGGCAAAGAGGTGGAAGGCATCGATGAGCAGGTCGAAGCCCTTGTGCCTGTGGGAGAAACGGCCCACGGCAAGGAACTGCTTCGACTGTCCTTGCGAGGGACAACCGGGAGTGAGCGTCAGCGGGTTATAGATGACGCGGGGATGAAGGGCTGCGTCGTAGGCTCGGTAGGCCTCCTCGTCATGACGACTGAGTACGACGGTAGTATCGAGCTTGCGCAGCTGATATACATAATGACGCTTCAGGTCGGGGCCTATATAGGTGGAACCAGGGCCATAGAGTGCCTCGAACGAGTTATGAATCCAGCCAATGGTCTTCACCCGACCTAACATCGGCTGTACCGAAGCCAAGCGGACGGCAAGCGGGGCATGCACGCCGATAATCACATCGTAGTGACCCTGACGAAGCTCAGTGGCAAGAGCATCGCGCAACGGCGACGGAAACGAGCTGTGGGCATAGCCGTCGCTGGCCCACCGCCACGGCAAACGCAGCTTACGGTAGAGGCCACTATAGACCTTACAGGCCATCCGCCTGATGGGACTCACCTCGGGGTAACGGAAGAAACGATAGCTGAGCGTAGCCTCATCAAGCCCGTAGAGCGAGGTGTCCTGGCTATCAGGCGGGTCGAACGTAACAATGGTCACATCGTAACGACCCGACAGGGCCTTGGCTATGACCGCCGTGACCCGCTGAACACCGCCCACGGAGAACAGCGAGTCCATGAGAAAGCATATTTTTCGCTTCATAACGTGCAAAAATAGACAAAAATAATGAATATTCCAAATTTCTTTTGTAATTTTGCACTGGTACACAGGTGAAAAGCCCCAATACCCCCTCTGTATGACGAACAAGAAACTGAAGATAGTCTACCTGACCCCCTCGCTCTACATAGCCGGCGGCGTGGAGCGAGTGCTCACGCTGAAGGCCAACTACTTTGCCGAGCATTTCGACTACGACATCACCATCATCCTGACCGACGGCAAGGAGAGGCCCTTCTTCTATCCGCTCTCGCCGAAGATCAAGGTGATTCAGCTCGACATCAACTTCGAGCAGCTCTGGTCGCTCTCCTTCCTGCGGAAAATACCGGTCTACCTATACAAGCAACGGCTCTACCGGCGCAAGGTCGGGGAAACGCTCATGCAGCTGCGACCCGACATCACGGTGAGCCTCCTGCGGCGCGAAATCAACTTCCTGTGCGACATCAAGGACGGCAGCAAGAAGGTGGGCGAACTGCACATCACCCGTGGCAACTACAGAAACTTCAACGACCGAGACACCAACTGGGCAAAACAACTCTTTGCCCAGTACTGGATGCACGGACTGGTGAAGCAACTGCGACGGCTCGACCGCTTCGTGGTGCTGACCCATGAAGATGCCCGCTCATGGACGGAACTCAGCAACGTGGAAGTCATCCCCGACCCCCTGTCGTTCAGGATGGAAACGGTGAGCCCGCTCACCTCGAAGCGGGTGATTGCCGTGGGGCGGTATTCCTACGAGAAAGGCTTCGACCTGATGCTGAAAGCTTGGGCCAAGGTGGCAGCGAAGACCACCGACTGGCAGTTGGAGGTGTTCGGCTCGGGCAACCGCGAGCCTTATCTGGTGCAGATGAAGCAATTAGGCATTGACCCGTCAAGATGCAGGCTGAACGGAGCAACCAACAACATTGGCGAGGAATACCTGAAAAGCTCGGCCATGGTGTTCAGCTCCCGCTTCGAAGGGTTCGGCATGGCTCTCGTCGAGGCCATGGCCTGCGGTCTGCCCGTGGTGTCGTTTGCCTGTCCGTGCGGCCCCAAGGACATCGTAACCGACGGCGTGGACGGTCTGCTGGCCGACGCGGAGGATGTTCAGCAGTTGGCCGACAAGCTGCTGCTGCTCACAACCGACGATGCCCTGCGCAGGCGACTGGCCGCCAATGCCGTCAAGCGGTCGCACGACTACGACCTGCCACAACTATCCCTCAAGTGGAAAAATCTATTTGAATCGCTATGAACAAACAATACGACGTCACCATCGGCATACCTGTCTATCAGGCAGAAGCAAGCCTGCGGGCGACTATGGAGTCGGCCCTGGCTCAGACCTTCGTGAGCATCGAGTACTTGCTGCTCGACGACTGTGGCACCGACCACTCGCTCGACATTCTGAAGGAGCTGCAGGCCACCCACCCCCGGGGCGGCGACATCCGCATCGTGTCGCAGCCCCACAACATGGGGGTAAGCCAGGCTCGCAACCGCATCATCGACGAGGCAAGGGGACAATTCCTCTACTTCATGGACAGCGACGACATCATTGAGCCTTTCACCATCAGCCTGCTCATGGAACACCAGCGGCGAACGGATGCCGACGTGGTCTTCGGCTCGTATGAGAAAATCGAACTCTATAACGACAATGCCGTAACCGAAGGAATGGTCTACCCCAAGACCGACCTGCCCGGCGAAGACCAGCTGGCGGCCTTTGCCTACAGGAAGTACGGCGGCATACAGGCCTTGGCCAACAATTACCTCATCAGGCTCCAGATGCTGCGCGACGCAGGACTGCACTTCATCAACACCAACTTCTGGGAAGACATGGCCTTCACGTTTGAAATGGTGACCTACGCCCGGCGTGCCGTGCTGCTCCCCGACATCACCTACCATTACCTGTGCCGTCTCGGTTCGCTCAGCAACTATCAGGAACGCACTTCCATCGGCAAGGATGAGATACTGCGCAACGTGGCCACCGTTGACTACATGAAGCGGCAGAGCGAACGGCTGAAGGGCAAACCCTATCTGCCTAACCGCTATTACATCGTCCTGATGACCTACTTCTACATCATCTGTAACATACTGAAAAACAAGGAGAAGATTACTCCTTCCTTCAGTAACGGTGAAATGGCTGCCTGGCTGCGACACCCCGCCACGCTGGGCGAGATTCTACGGTTCCGCGAAGGACGGGGCAAGAACCTGTTCTTCTATCTGCTGGGCTTGCTGCCCTCGGGAGTGGCCATCGGCATCGTCAAACTGCTGGGGCGCAGCCGAGGGCTGATATAGACGGTTAGACGGATAGACTGTCAGACGGATAGACGGTTAGACGGATAGACGATTAGACGGATAGACGATTAGACAGTCAGACGGATAGACGGTTAGACGGATAGACGGGTAGACGGTTAGACGGATAGACGGATAGACGGGTAGACGGTTAACACCTTATTAAGTAATATGCAAAAAAATTGGTACGATTTCGGAGGTACGAGGGTACGAGGGTACGGAGGTACGAGGATAGACTCCTCGCGGATAATTGGACGTGCGAACTATTCTCGCACCCCCGAACCTCCGTACCCCCGCACCCCCGCCCCCCGAATTATCCCATATTATTTTTGATTACTAATTAATGCGAGAACATCATGAACTGGTACGACAAATATCTTACTATCTACGGGAAGCCCTTCAGCGAGGTGCCCGAGCAGATTATTGAGGAGACTCGCCAGCGGTTAGCGGCATTGCAGAGCGAGACTCCGTTAGCCTCTATTGTGGTGATTGCCTACAACGAGGAGAAGCACCTACAGGCCTGCCTCTGGGCCTTGAGCGAGATAAGCTGCAAATATCCCGTCGAGATTATCGGCGTAGACAACGACTCGAAAGACCGCACGGCTGAAATCTTCCAACGCTCCGGCATCCCCTACTATACGGAGTACCAGCACTCCTGCGGCTATGCCCGCCGGTGCGGTCTGCAGCATGCCCGGGGCCGCTTCTACTTCGACGTGGACAGCGACACGCTCTATCCGCCCCAATACCATGAGCTGATGCTCGAACAGCTACTGAAGCCGGGCGTGGCCTGCGTGTCGGCCACATGGAGCTACTTCCCCGACGAGAACCACTCCAGGCTGGGGCTCAGACTCTTCGAACAGACTCGCGACCTGTTCCTGTGGCTACAGCACTTCAAGCGCCCGGAACTCTCCGTGCGCGGACTCGTCTTTGCCTATAATGCCGACTATGGCAGGAAGGAACCCTACAGGGTAGACATCATACGCGGCGAGGACGGCTCCATGGCACTGGCCCTGAAGAAGTACGGCAAGATAGTCTTTGTGCGCGACCGGCGATGCAGGGCCATCACCGGCTATGGCACCATCGGCCGACAGTCGCTCTGGCAAAGCTTTGTGGGTCATGCCAAGATTCAGCTGCGTGGCATCAGCCGCATCTTCTTCTCGAAAGACCATTACGAAGACGCGCCCGATAACCTTGTCAAGCAACCATGAAGATAGTCTACGTATTCCGTTCGCTGGCAGTATTCGGCGGCATTGAGCGCATCCTGGTCGACAAGATGAACTGGCTCGTGGCCCACGGCTATGAGGTGTCCATGATAACAGCCGACCAAGGACAGCATCCCCTGGCCTACCCGATGGACAGCCGCATCAGGTTTACCGACTTGAACATCTGCTACCATCATCAGTACCGCTACAAGGGAATACGACGCTTGATAGACCTCTGGCAGCGTCGCCGACGCTTCGCACGCTTGCTGAAGGAACAACTAAAGGCCGAGCGTCCCGACGTCATCGTCTGCACCACGGCCAACTACGTGGACATACTAACGCGCCTGAAGGGGAACACCCCTCTCATCGTCGAGTCCCACTCCCTGTACAGCCGCCTGATTGACACTGGCCGGTTCCGACTCATTCGCCGATGGTGGAAGCAACAATCCCTGCAAAAGGCCCAGGTACTGGTAGCCCTGACCGACGAGGATGCCGCTGCATGGCGGCAATGCCTGCCTCACGTCGAGACCATCCCTAACATGGTTCATGTGCCTGAGCATCTGCCACAGGCTGCACTCACCAACCGTCGCGTCATCTTTGCAGGACGCTTTGCCGAACAGAAACAATTGGATCATCTGCTGATTATCTGGCAGAAAGTACACCTACAGCACCCCGACTGGACGCTGGCCGTCTATGGCGACGGCGAACAACGCGACTGGTTCATGGGCGAGGTGAAACGCCTGAACGCCGGTATTGAGGTGTTTCCGCCTACTGCCGACATCTTCAAGTGCTATGCCGAGTCGTCCGTACTCATGCTGACGTCGGTCTTCGAGCCCTTTGGCCTGGTCATGCCCGAGGCCATGCTGTGCGGAGTGCCCGTCGTGGCCTACGACTGCCCCTTCGGTCCCCGCAGCATCATCACCGACGGCAAGGACGGTTTCTTAGTCAGGCCGCAAGACACCGATGCCTTTGCCCGGCGTCTCTGCCAGCTCATCAGCAACGAGGGGCTGCGCCGGCGCATGGGAAAATATGCCCGTGAGTCGGCATGCAGGTTCGATGTCTCGCACGTCATGCCACTCTGGGAGCGGCTTTTCCAACAAGTAAAATCCAAATGAAACTAATACAAGTTTCGCAAGTTCTTTTAAACAACGGATTTCACGGATTATACGGATTTGGGGCTACGCGATGTTATTGCCATTTCACAGATTATAAAATCCGTATAATCCGTGTAATCCGTTGTTGTTATTCATACATGCGAAAGTTGAGAAAATAAACTTCACCAGTCGTAAATCTCCCTGCCGCCCTCGAAGTGGAAGAAGTCGACAATCTTCGAGAAACTGGACTCGGTAAACGCCTGGTCCTTTGACTCCAAGAAACACAAGGGCACCTCGCCGATAAACGAGGCCCAGCGCGAATAGCTGCTGAAAGGCCCCATGATGCGATCGCAGAGCGACAGCGTGTAGAGGTCGAGGATGGCTCCCGACGGTTCCTTACCAAAGCGGCTGCACAGGCAACCCTCGAAAATGTCGGTCGGGAAATCCTCATTAGAACTGATGAAGAACGACACGCGCCTGTCGCAGTAGAGACGCTGCACGCGCAACATCATCTGATGATAGTCTTCCAGCTCATAGAAGAAACGTCCGTCGTTCCAGGTGGCATAGTCACCACGGCGGATATGCACACCCACCACCAGGTCGCTCACGCCTCGCAACTCGTCCATCATCTTCTGCGCCCTGAGCATAATCTCATCCTTAGGACGGAAGATGCGCTGCAGTTCGGGCATCGTCTGTTGCAGATAACGGGTATCGGTGCGCGTCTGCCACCCCTTCGTACAACCGAAGAAATGGAAGATCTTATCCCACGTCTTGTTGTGCGTCACCTTCCAGGTAAGCCCTTTGTAGTTGTTCCACCCATTGCCCCGCTCTAAATACCATTTCTGGTAGAGCGGGAAATAGACGAAAGGACAATGCAGCAAATGCGGAAAGTCCTCTATCGTCCAGTCATAGAAGATGATAACCATCCTGCGTTTCTCTGCAACACATTGTGCCACAGAGGCAAGATAAGTCCACAGACGGTTGCAAGTCTGTCCCGGAGCATCACATATTATTCTCATAGCACGTAAAAGCGTAGTGCAGACAGTCGGCATCCTTCTGGTAACGGGCGTCACCACTGTAGCCTCCCACGAGGACGTTGGTGTCCACGAAGACGTGGTTAGGGTTGAATTTGAATGCTTGCTTCGTCATCGTTCAGAATACGAGGTTAGGAAACTGTGCCTTCTCCTGTTCCGTGAGTTCGTCCACCTTGCCAGCCATCCAGACACTGAGCAGGAAGTCAACGAGTTCCTTACGATTGAGTCCGTTCTTCTGTAGCAGCAGTTCGAGCACGCCACGGCGCTCCTTCTCCACTTGTTTCTGTTTCTCGCTCATATCTTTACTGTTTAATGAATTACTATATTCTGAATTTGATGTTTCGGGTACAAAGGTAACACTTTTTTGTGAAATAAACTGCCATCACACGGAAAAATACAAACAAAATCATCATTTATCATTCATAATTCAAAATTATTTCCTACCTTTGCACACGCTATTTTTAAGAATCACAGATAATGAGAAAGATATTCGTTCGTTTTCTTTGGACAATATTCGTACTGGCAGTTATCGGGGCAGCCGTATGTTTCTGGGCAATAGCCGAGGGACGCATAGGCTATATGCCCCCCATCGAGGATCTGCAGAACCCCATCAGCCGCTTTGCCACGCAAATCTATTCGTCGGACGGAAAGCTCATCGGCACGTGGAACATGAACCGCGAAAACCGCGTCATGGTCACCTACTCGCAGCTGCCGCCCTCACTCGTCCAGGCCTTAGTGGCCACCGAGGATGCCCGCTTCTACGAGCACTCGGGCATAGACTTCAAGGCCCTGGGACGTGCCGTCATCAAGCGTGGCCTCTTAGGACAGAAGTCGGCCGGCGGCGGCTCCACCATCACGCAGCAGTTGGCCAAGCAGTTGTTCAGCGACGTTGCCCACTCCACTACCGAACGCATGTTGCAGAAGCCCATCGAATGGGTCATCGCCGTGCAGCTGGAGCGCAACTACACCAAGGACGAGATTATCACGATGTACCTGAACTACTTCGACTTCCTGCACAATGCCGTGGGTATCAAGACCGCATCGAACACCTATTTCTCCAAAGAGCCTGCCAACCTGACACTCACGGAGTCGGCCACCCTGGTGGGGCTCTGCAAGAACCCCAGCTACTACAACCCCGTCCGCTTCCCCGAACGCTCGCAGCAACGGCGCAACATCGTGCTCGGCCAGATGCTCAAGGAGGGCTACATCACCCAGCAACAGCACGACAGCTGCTGCCAGGAACCCATCGGCCTGCGCTTCCATGTGAACGACCACAAGGAGGGTATCGCCACTTACTTCCGCGACTTCCTGCGCCGATACCTCATGGCCAACGAGCCTATCAAGAGCGACTACCCTGCCTGGAACTACGTGAAATACGTCATGGACAGCATCGCCTGGGAGGAAGACCCGCTCTACGGCTGGTGCAACAAGAACACCAAGCGCGACGGACAACGCTACAACGTCTACACCGACGGTCTGAAGGTCTACACCACCATCGACTCGCGCATGCAGCAATACGCCGAGGAGGCCTGCTGGGAGCATGTTGTCAACTTCCTGCAGCCGGCTTTTGTCAAAGCGAATAAATCCAAGAAGAACGCCCCCTACTCCAGCAATCTCTCGGCCAACGACGTGAAGAAGATACTGCAACGCTCCATTCGCCAGTGCGACCGCTACCGCGTCATGAAGTCGGCAGGCTTCAGCGAGAAAGAGATTGAGCAGGCATTCAAAAAGCCCGTGAAGATGAGCGTCTACACCTATCATGGCGACGTGGACACCATTATGACCCCGCTCGACTCCATCCGCTATTATAAGTCGTTCCTGCGCACGGGCTTCTTCAGCATGGAACCGCAGACAGGACAGGTAAGGGCCTACGTGGGCGGACTCGACTTCGAGCACTTCACCTACGACATGGCCACTGAAGGCCGCCGACAGGTGGGGTCTACCATCAAGCCCTACCTCTATTCATTGGCTATGGAGAACGGCTTTTCGCCCTGCGACATGGCTCCCAACGAACAGCGCACCTACATTGTGGCTGGCCGTCCGTGGACACCACGCAACAGCGGACATTCACACATCGGCGAGATGGTCACCCTGAAATGGGGCCTGCAGCAGTCGAACAACTGGATCTCGGCCTATCTGATGGACAACCTCGACCCGCGCGACTTCGTCAACCTGCTGAAACAGTACGGCATTCGTAACCCGGAGATACACCCCTCCATGGCACTCTGCTTAGGCCCCTGCGACATCACCGTGGCCGAGATGGTGTCGGGCTATACGGCCTTTGTCAACCACGGCATACGCACCAAGCCGATGTACGTGACTCGCATCGTTGACAGCGAGGGCAACGAGGTGGCTCGCTTCACGCCCCGCATGAACGAGGTAATCAATGGCGAGAGTGCCGACAAAATGCTCTACATGCTCAAGGCCGTGGTCGATGGCGGTACGGCAGGCCGTCTGCGTTTCCGCTATAACCTGAAAGCCGAGATGGGCGGAAAGACCGGAACGACCAACAACAACAGCGACGCCTGGTTCATGGGCATAACGCCCAACCTGGTAAGCGGCTGCTGGGTGGGCGGCGACGACCGCGACATCCACTTCGACAACATGGCTATGGGTCAGGGAGCAACGATGGCACTACCCATTTTTGCCTATTATATGAAGAAAATCTATGCCAATGGGCATTTAGGAATTACGGAAGATGACAAGTTTGATCTTCCCGAGGACTTCGATCCCTGTGCTACGAATGAAGAAGGTGAATCTAATGGGGATATAGACGATATGGAAGAAGTGGTTGAGTAGTGAAGAGTGAAGAGTGAAGAGTGAAGAGTGAAGAGTGAAGAATTTGCTACCGCGCTATTTTGCAAGCCTTGATGCGGAAGCAAATTCTTCACTCTTCACTCTTCATTCTTCACTTTTTGCTTCACTTCCTTCCATGTCGCCCTCAATGTAAAGGCGTGTCATTTCTACTGCACCATTGGTACGCACAGTAATGGATTTCTTGAAATGACCGGGGAACTTACCAGTACCGTTATAAGTCACCTTGATTTCACCACTCTCACCTGGCTTGACAGGAGTCTTGGTGTATTCGGGCACCGTACAGCCACAACTGGCCACGGCCTGATTAACCACGAGAGGGCTCTCACCAACATTGGTAAAGCTGAAGACACAACTCACCACAGGGTTCTTCTCGCTGAACTTGCCAAAGTTATGGGTCACCTTGTCAAACTTGATTTCAGCGGGTTTCTGCGCCATTGTTACGGTAATACCACACAACAGCATCATCGTTAAGAATAGTACTTTCTTCATGTCGTAATCAATTTTGTCAGCGGCAAAGGTACAAAAAAAACGTATTTACACGATGAATTATCCCAGAATAAGAGAAACAAATTAGCACTAATTATGAAAAATTTATCCTAATTAGTGCCAATTGGTTTAGAAAACAGTCACATCAAGGGAGTTCTCTTTATTTTCCTTTCAACAGTTTGTAATACTCCGATGCACCTAAGAGGAAGCACCCCGTCCCATAGTCCTCGAAATCGGGAATCTTGGTGTAGCTCAGCGGCTGGCCTGCCGATGGATCCTTGCCCGTGCCCTGCATCCATCCAAGGAAGCCGTCGGGATGCACGGCCTCCTTCACCATGGCATTCCAGGCGCGGTCACAGGCAGGACGGTAGAGCTTTGCCTTCAGATAGCCTTTCTGTATGCCCCACGCCATGCCATAAAGGAAGAGGGCCGTGCCCGACGTCTCTTTCATGGCGTAGTTGGTCGAGGTAAGGCTGGGATTCCAGAAGCCATCCTCACGCTGACACTTCAGCAGGGCCTCCGACATCAGCTGGAAGTCTTTCAGCAGCAGCTTATAGTTCTTGTCCTTCTTCGTCATCTGGTTCATGCAGCGCACCAGCGCGGCATACACCCACCCGTTGCCTCGGCTCCAGTAGCATTGCTGCCCGTCTGGCTCCTTATAGGGGGGCACATAGTCGGCATCGCGCCACCACAGGCCCTCGGCCTTGTTGAAGAGGCCACCGGCCAGCGTGTCACGACTCCACTTGTACATGTTCATAGCGTGGTCGATGTACTGTTGTTCGCCCGTCACCCTGGCCATCTGAAAGTAGATGGGCATGCCCATCTGTATAGCATCAATCCACGTCCACCAGCCATAGAGCGAATTGAGCGAGGTCTTGGTCTTATCGTTATAGGTTGCCGTCTTCTTGTTGGGCGTCACCATCTGCTGGGCCAGGTTCTCCTTCACATGCACCAGCTTCTCCTCGCCGCCGCTCTGCATGTAGCGGTCAAGATAGGTCTGGGCGCAGCATTGGTCATCGGCATCGTTGGTATTCACGCCATTGCGCGGAGTCCATTGATGGAACGAGGCCCAGCGGTCGGTATAGTCGATATATCGTTGCTGCGGGTCAATCTCATAGAGTGCCATCAGGCCCTCATAATAGACGGCACGTGTCCACAGGCTCGATGGGCGGATGCGGTTCACGTTGGTGGGAACGGTAGGATCCTGATACTTGGCCATGAAGTAGTCATTGGCCTTTTGCGACACCTTCAACACCTCTTCAGCGGTGGTCTGGGCCGTTGCCACCATGCTCATGGCAGCCATACAGATAATACAGCAAAAATGTCTTTTCATTTGTTTTTAGCGTTTGTTTTGCAGGCAAAGGTAAAAAATTATTTTGAATTATGAATTATAAATTATATTTTTGTTTGTAGTTTCACTAAAATTATATACTTTTGCACTAAAATTGCAAGAACAATATAATATTATAACAATGTATAGGACTAAAACTTGTGGCGAGCTCCGCCTCGCCGATGCCGGCAGCCAGGTGACGCTTGCCGGATGGGTACAGCGCACGCGCAAGATGGGCGGCATGACATTTGTCGACCTGCGCGACCGCTATGGTATTACACAGCTGGTGTTCGACGAGAGCGACGATGCCGCTCTCACGGAGCGAGCCAACAAACTGGGACGCGAGTTCTGCATCCAGGTTACTGGCAAGGTGAGCGAACGCCAGTCGAAGAACCCCAAGATGCCCACGGGCGACGTGGAGGTCTTCGTCTCTGCACTCAACATCCTGAGCGAGAGCCTCACGCCTCCCTTCACTATTGAAGACCAGACCGACGGCGGCGATGACATTCGCATGAAGTATCGCTACTTAGACCTGCGCCGCTCGGCTGTGCGCAAGAACCTGGAGCTGCGCCATCGCATGACGATTCTCATCCGCAACTTCCTTGACTCGCGCCAGTTCATCGAGGTTGAAACACCTATCCTCATCGGCTCCACGCCCGAGGGAGCACGCGACTTCGTGGTGCCCTCGCGCATGAATCCCGGACAGTTCTATGCCCTGCCCCAGTCGCCCCAGACGCTGAAGCAGCTGCTCATGGTCTCGGGCTTTGACCGTTACTTCCAGATAGCCAAGTGCTTCCGCGACGAAGACCTGCGTGCCGACCGCCAGCCGGAGTTCACCCAGATAGACTGCGAGATGTCGTTTGTTGAACAGGAAGACGTGCTGGAGGTCTTCGAGGCACTTGCCCGTCATCTGTTCAAGGAGGTGCGCGACGTGGAGTTACCCCCGCTGCAGCGCATGACGTGGCATGAGGCCATGCGCCGCTTCGGCTCCGACAAGCCCGACCTGCGCTTCGGCATGGAGTTCATCGAGCTGATGGACCAGCTGAAGGGTACGGGCACCTTCCCCGTGTTCAACGAGGCCAACTACATCGGTGGTATCTGTGTGCCCGGCTGCGCTAACTACACCCGCAAGCAACTGGATCAGCTCACCGACTTCGTGAAGCGTCCACAAGTGGGTGCCAAGGGGCTGGTCTACGTGAAGTTCAATGAGGACGGCACGGTGAAATCCTCCATCGACAAGTTCTACACACCGGAGGTATGGGCTAAGGTCAAGGAGGCCTGCGGAGCCAAGGACGGCGACCTGGTGCTCATCCTCAGTGGCGACAATGCCAACAAGACGCGCATCCAGCTCTGCACCCTGCGCTTGGAGATGGGCGACCGCCTCGGCCTCCGCGACAAGAACAAGTTCGTGTGTCTCTGGATTGTTGACTTCCCGCTCTTTGAGTGGAGCGACGAGGAACAGCGCCTCATGGCCACGCACCACCCGTTCACCATGCCCAACCCCGACGATATTCCCTTGCTCGACACAGCCCCGGAGAAAGTTCGCGCCGTGGCCTACGACTTCGTGTGCAACGGTGTCGAAGTGGGTGGCGGCTCGCTGCGAATACACGACGGCAAGCTGCAGGAGAAGATGTTCCAGATCCTGGGCTTCACCCCCGAGCGTGCCATGGCCCAGTTCGGCTTCCTCATCAACGCCTTCAAGTACGGAGCACCTCCCCATGCTGGTCTGGCCTTCGGTCTCGACCGCTTCGTAAGCCTCATGGCCGGTCTCGACTCCATACGCGACTGCATCGCATTCCCCAAGAACAACAGCGGACGCGACGTCATGCTCGACGCACCCGGCGAACTCGACCCCAAGCAACTCGAGGAACTGCAGCTGAAACTCGACCTGAAAGAGAAAGAGTAACGGTTCAGTATCTCCGTAAGAAGAAATTTTTTATTCTACACTATTTAGTTTACAAACAATGAGAGTCAGGCGTATAGTTTTCATCTTACTGATACCATTTCTTGTCACTTCTTGTGCCAACTACAAGGACGTGCCTTATTTCCAGAACTCTCAGGAGTTCCAGAGCGATGCCACTGCCGTTCTCTACGACATGACCATCAAGCCCAAGGACCAGCTCTCCATCTTCGTCTTCTCAGGCACCGACAAGGAAGCCGTTCGCAAGTTCACCGTGAGAGATCCAGTTCCATTGGACATCACCCAAAAGCAAATCCGCAGCTATGGTTCTGGTCGATACCACCATTACTTGGTCGACAATGAAGGGAACATCGACTTTCCCGTCCTTGGCCAGGTACATCTGGCAGGCTATACCCTTACCGAGGCGCAGGATCATATCAAGAAGTTAGTGGCCCCATACGTGAAGGAAGGCACCGATTACACGGTGAACGTGATGATCGACAACTTCGAAGTCACGGTGATGGGCGAAGTGAAAACTCCTAACACCTTCACCATCTCCCGTCCCAAGGTCAGCATCCTTGAAGCCCTTGCCATGGCAGGCGACATGACCATCTACGGCAACCGAGACAACGTGAAGGTGCTTCGCGAACTCCCCAATGGAGAGTACGAGATTCACCAGCTTGACCTCCGCGATGCCAACATCCTCAATTCCCCCTATTTCTATCTCCATCAGCGCGACATCGTCTACGTAGAGCCCAACGAGGCCATGGCCCAGAACTCCAAGCTTGGACGAACCCGCCAGCTCTGGATTCGTGGTGCATCCATCACCGTATCCCTCGGCTCCCTTCTCTATCGCGTCTTGCAATAATTTTTCTGTTTGGATATAATCCGAGATTAGTAGATTTTTGCATCGTTTGCAACCATCATGAGGAGAATACTATTCAGTTTAGCGGCTATGTGTGCGGTTAGCACGCATGCCGCACACCCCCAGGACTCCGTCTGTGGAGGGTATTACCGTCTTTTCACCCCGCTGACGTTCTATCATTCGGTGGCGGGCAATCAGTTGTCGATGAATTCCGAAGGGCAGGACGACATGAGCGAAGCCGTGGACAACGCGCTGATGCATGTCTACCTGAACAGGCCCGATTTGGTAAGTTTCACGGAGACCCAACAGCAGCGGAGCGGCACTTTGCGACAGGATGTGATGGAACAGACCATCGTCCAGAACACGCAACTGACCGACGAGGCCGCTCCCCTACCCGAGGCCGTGCCCCAGGCCGACCCCGTGGAAGTGGTCGTGGAGAAGCCTAACTTCTGGAAGTACAAGGGCGACGGCTACCTGCAGTTTATGCAGAACTACGTATCTGGCAACTGGTACAAAGGTGGCGAGGACAACTATTCGGCTGTGGGAAGTCTGACCTTGGAGGCCAACTACGACAACAAGTCGAAGTGGAAGTGGGACAACAAGCTGGAAATGAAGCTGGGCTTCCAGACCTCGCCCAGCGACACGGTTCATAAGTTCAAGGCCAATGAAGACCTGATCCGCTATACGGGAAAGGTGGGCCTGCAGGCTGCCAACAAGTGGTACTACACCATTCAGGTGCTGGCCTACACGCAGTTTACCAAGGGCCTGAAATCAAACAACACCAACGTCTTCTCGGATCTCATGTCGCCTTTCAACCTGAACGTCGGTATCGGTATGGACTACAAGATTGCATGGCTCAACAACAAGCTGACAGGCTCTGTCAACATGTCGCCCCTCGCTGTGAACTACCGTTATGTAGACCGCAGCGACCTGGCCAAGAGTTTCGGCGTGAGAGTACCTGACCACCACCACTCGCTGACCGACTTCGGTTCGCAGTTGACGGCCAACTTTACCTGGAAGATGAACGAGGTGGTGACCTGGAAATCTCGCCTCTATGCCTTTACCAGCTATAAGCGTGCTGAGATTGAGTGGGAAAACACCTTTGCCTTGCGTGTGTCGAAGTACATCTCGGCCAACCTCTTCCTGTTCCCCCGCTTCGACGACTCGAACAACCGCGACGACAAGTTAGGCTACTGGCAGTTTAAGGAATACTCATCGTTGGGCTTCAGCTACAACTTCTAACAGAGTCTACCTATACAATATGCCCCCAAATAGTTGCCTGACAAACTATTTGGGGGCATTTGGTTTCCTATATCACGCGATAGTTTGCCGATACCACTCAAAAAGTTTCTGCACGCCGTCTTCTATCTCGACCTTGTGCGTCCAGCCAAGGCGATGGAGCTTGGATACGTCAATCAGCTTGCGCATGGTGCCGTCGGGCTTGGTGGCATCAAACTCAACAACGCCCTCGAAACCGACTGCCTTGACAACCAGCTCGGAGAGTTCGCGGATGGTGAGTTCCTTGCCTGTACCCACGTTGATGTGGCAGTTGCGAATCTCGCCTAAAGACGGGATGGCACCCCCGCGTCCGGCAGAGTGGTCGCGGTCGACGGCTCCGTCGGTCTTTGCGCCATAGTGTACGCTGGAATATTTCTCGATTCCGATGATGTCGCAAAAGTCGACGTTGAGCAACACGTGTACTGATGCGTCGGCCATGTCCTCACTCCAGAGGAACTCACGCAACGGCGTACCCGTTCCCCAGAGCACCACCTTATTATTATATATACCATACTTGGCCAACACCGTGAGTATACCGTCGTTGGTGGCCTGGCCGTCAACGCCCTCCACAGGGCGCTTGTCCATGTCCTTCCTGATGGCCTCCCAGTTCTCGTCGTGGATGAGTTTAGCCAGATAGACTTTGCGCATCATGGCGGGCATGACGTGCGAGTTCTCCAAATGGAAGTTGTCGTTGGGGCCATAGAGGTTGGTGGGCATGACGGCAATATAGTTGGTGCCGTACTGGAGGTTGTACGACTCGCACATCTTCAGTCCTGCAATCTTGGCGATGGCATACTCCTCATTGGTGTATTCAAGGGGCGACGTAAGCAGGCAGTCCTCGGTCATGGGCTGCGGTGCGTTCTTAGGATAGATGCAGGTGGAGCCAAGGAAGAGCAGTTTCTTCACGCCGTGGGCGTAGGACTCGGAAATGACGTTGCATTGCATCTTCATGTTCTGCATGATGAAGTCGGCACGATAGAGCGAGTTGGCCATGATGCCCCCCACGAAAGCGGCGGCAAGGACAACTGCCTCCGGACGTTCCTCATCGAAGAAACGGCGCACGGCCATCTGATCTGTGAGGTCGAGCTGCTTATGCGTTCGGCCTACAAGATTGGTGTAGCCACGCTGCTGCAGATTATTCCAAATGGCCGACCCCACGAGTCCGCGGTGTCCGGCCACATATATCTTTGCATTCTTCTCTAACATAATCCTAATTCTCTCCGCTGAACTGCTTGATGCGCTGCTCCTCGGACAGCTTACATATTAATAATGTGTCGTTCTGCTCAGCCACGATATAGCCGTCGAGTCCCTGCACCACCACTTTCTTCTCCTGCGTAGTGTGAATGATGCAGTTGTGGGTTTCGAAGAGGCTCACTTCCTTACCAATGACGGCATTGCCATAGAGGTCGCGTTTCGACTGCTGCAGCAGGGAGCCCCACGTGCCTAAGTCGCTCCATCCGAAGTCGGCAGGACAGACGAAAATCTCCTCGGCCTTCTCCATGATGGCATAGTCGACGGAGATGTTCTCACAATTGGGGAACTTCTCGTTGATGACCTGCTGCTCGCGCTCGGTGCCATAGATAGGCAGCATGGACTCGAAAATCTTGGCGAGCTTTGGCTGATAGATACGGAAGGCATTGACGATGGTGGAGACGTTCCAGATGAAGATGCCGGCATTCCAGAAGTAGTTGTTCTTCTGAATATACTGGATAGCTGTCTCTAAGTCAGGCTTCTCGCGGAAGGAGTCCACACGGAAGATTTCCTTGTTGCGAAGGCTACTTGCCGAGAGGTTGGCCTGTATGTAGCCATAGCCCGTCTCAGGACGGCTGGGCTTCATGCCCAGGGTGACGATGGCATCGCTGTCGGCTGTAAACGCCATACATTGTCTGACGACGCGCTGGAACTCCTGCACGTTCATCACCACGTGGTCGCTGGGCGTTACTACAATGTTGGCCTTGGGGTCTTTTGACTTGATGCGCCAGCTGACGTATGCGATACAGGGAGCCGTGTTCCTGCGACAAGGCTCGCAGAGGATGTTCCCTTTCGGCATGTCGGGCAGCTGCTGTGCCACAATGTCGGCATAGTGCTCGTTGGTCACGACCCAGATATTCGATGGGTCAATCAGGTCGCCGAAGCGGTCGACCGTAAGCTGTAACAAGGTTTTACCCGTTCCTAAAACATCAATAAACTGTTTAGGACATTCGGCTGTACTCATAGGCCAAAAGCGGCTACCCACACCGCCAGCCATAATCACGAGGTGGTTGTTGATTCTACCCATAATGTTCTTGTTTTCGTCAATAATTGGCAAAGGTAGTGAAAAATTGCGAAACGACCAAAAAATATCACTTCTTTTTGCGATGCTTCACGGCCAGCCAGACAATGGCCAGCAGGACAAGGCCTAAGATAACGGCCACAATGTAGTGATTATACTGCTCGATGGTCTGTTCCAGCTGGTCTTCGGGCACGATGGCGTGCAGATACCATCCCATAGCGGCAAGGATGGCATGCCAGGCACCGGCACCAATGGTGGTGTAGAGCAGGAACTTGCCGTAGTTCATGCGGGCCAGTCCAGCAGGCAGACTGATGAGGTGGCGAATGCCGGGTATCAACCGGCCTGTAAGCGTGGCCACGATACCGTGGTCGTCGAAGTAGCGTTCGCTCTTCTCCACCTTCTCCTGGTTGAGCAGGCACATCTTGCCCCAGCGGCTGTTGGCAAAGCGATAGATGACGGGACGCCCCACATAGAGAGCCACGAAGTAGTTGATGGATGCACCGATGTCGGCACCGATGGTGGCAAAGAGTACCACGAGGAACACGTTCAGGTTGCCACTGGCAGCATGATAGGCGGCAGGCGCCACCACCAGTTCAGAAGGAACGGGAATGACGGTGCTTTCCAGCAGCATGAGCAGCAGGATGGTGCCGTAGTTCAGGTTGGCCAACAGGGAGGATATGAAGTTCATTTCAGTTTCTTTTTGATATATTCGTAATATTTCTCAGGTTCCAAATCCTTGGGAAAGAGGTGACTGAGCACCAATCGGCACTCCTTGGGGTTGCGCTTGCACGCAATGCGCAGGTAATACAGAAACTCGTCGTATTTCTTCAGGTCGTAGCAGCACAGGGCCATGTAGGCAAATCCTTCCGTGTAGTCCTTGGGCACCTGTTTGAAGAACTCGATAAACATTTTGTAGCAGGCTTCGAGATGCCGGTTGTCGTAGAGCGAGACGATGATGCGCATCACCACTTGCAGCGAGTTGTCGCTCATTTCAAGTGCCTGCTTAAAGTATTCCTCGGCCTCTTCCCAACGGTCGGCTGCCAGCATGATATGCCCCTTGATGACCAGCAGTTGGGCGTGGTCACAGTCCAACTCGTCAGTCCTGTTCAGGTAGTTGATGGCCTCGTCGGTCTCGCCGTCGTCGCTCAAGCTAAAGGCCAATTCCTGATAGATGTCGCAGAGGTAGGGCGAATCTTTGGGAGCCACCTCAGCCGCCTTTTCAAGCATGGCCCTGGCCTTGTCGTTCTGTCCTAAGAAGACGTAGCAGCTGCCCTGGTTCATCAGCGAGAACTCGTCGTCGTCCACCAGCTCATCGTACTTCTTGAAGTAGTTCAGCGCCTCCTCATAGTTGCCCAACCGATAGAGTCCGTTGGCCTTGGCGAGGATGCTCTCTGGGTCGTCAGGGGCGATGGCGATGGCAAACTCGCTGCTCTGCACGGCCTCCGAGTAGTCCTCGTTCATAAATTGTGCCGAGGCCAGCCCATTCCAGTAGCGCGTAGAGAATGGGTCTGTGTCAATCAGCTCATTGAAGAGCTTGGCAGAGTCCCCGTATTTTCCCAGACCGAAAAGCGTCCGGGCCATAATCTCTTTGAAGTCGGGCGTATCCTCTTGTTCGGCGCGTCTCATCCACTCCAGGGCCTTGTCGTTCACGCCATAGTCGGAGAAGATGGAAGCAGCATCGAGGATGAAGTCCTGACACTCCTCCTTCGGCATCTTCCTGAGCAATTTGCGCAGGCAGGCATCAGCCTCGTCTATGCAATCGTCCGAGATGAGGATTTCCACCTTAATATATGTATATTCCGGCTCGTCCTTCTCAGTAATCTGCTTGAAGTACTTCTTCGCCGACTCAACATCGCCATCGTAGAGTGCCTGACGGATCTTGAAGGAAAGCGGAGCCACGTCGCCAGGCGACAGGCTCAAGGCCAGGTTGATGGCCTCATCGGCCTGCTCCTCCTGCCCCAGCATCTGGTAATAATCGGCAATCTCAGACAGCTCTTCGGAGTCCAGGAACACGGGCATACCCTGTGCCTGCGACTCCTCATACTCGCTGAGAATCTCGCGAAAATCCTCGCTGTCAAAATAGCTGTCACCCGTCTTTGTCATTTACTTTTTCCAGGTGTCTTTAAGTCCTACGGTACGGTTGAACACCAGATGCTCTGGGGTAGAGGTGGTATCGACATTGAAATAGCCTATGCGCTGGAACTGCAGGTAGCTGAGCGGCTCCATCGTAGCAGCGAAAGGCTCCACGTAGCAGTTGGTGAGCACGGTAAGCGAGTCGGGGTTGATGATCTTCTTCATGGCAGTAACGGCATCGCAGCCTTGCTCGTCGCGGATGGCAGCCAGCTCGTCGCGCGGATTCTCCACCTTCCACAAACGGTCGTAGAGTCGCACTTCGGCCTTCACGGCATGCGCGCAGCTCACCCAGTGCAACGTCTTGCCCTTGATCTTGCGGTCGGCACCGGGCATGCCGCTGCGCGTCTCAGGGTCGTAAGTGCAGTAGATAGTCGTGACGCGCCCCTCAGCGTCCTTGTCGCAGGGATGCTCCTCGTCGCACTTGATGATATAGGCGTTTTTCAGGCGCACTTCCTTGCCAGGAGCCAGACGCATGAACTTCTTCTCGGCCACCTCCATGAAGTCGTCGCGTTCAATCCATATCTCTCGGCTGAACTCTACGGCGTGTGTGCCATCGTCCGTGTTCTCCGGGTTGTTCACGGCGGTAAGCTGCTCCACCTGGCCTTCCGGATAGTTGGTGATAACCACCTTCACGGGGTCGAGTACTGCCGACACGCGGATGGCACGGCTGTTCAGGTCATCGCGCACCACGCTCTCCAAGAGGGCCATGTCGTTCAGGGCATCAATCTTGGTGTAGCCTATCTTGTCGATAAACTTCACGATGCTCTCTGGCGAATAGCCGCGACGGCGGAAGCCGCAGATGGTGGGCATGCGGGGGTCGTCCCATCCGCTCACTAACCCCTCGTTGACCAGTGCCAGCAGGTTGCGCTTCGACATCAGTGTGTAGTTTAGGTTCAACTTGTTGAACTCCGTCTGGCGGGGACGGTTGTCCTCAATATTATCCGTCTCTCCACGCCACTCCTTCATCCACGTGACGAACAGGTCGTACAGGGGGCGGTGCTCCACGAACTCCAACGTGCAGAGCGAGTGGGTAACGCCCTCGAGGTAGTCGCACTGGCCATGGGTGAAGTCGTACATAGGATAGGCATTCCATTTAGAACCCGTCTTCACATGAGGAATGTTCAGCACACGGTAGATAAGCGGGTCGCGGAACAGCATGTTGGGATGAGCCATGTTGATCTTGGCACGCAGCACCAGCGTGCCAGGCTCGCATTGACCGCTATTCATGAACTCAAAGAGTCGCAGGTTCTCTTCCACGGAACGGTCGCGGTAGGGACTATTGGTGCCCGGCGAGGTGGTCGTTCCCTTCTGCTGGGCGATGACCTCGGCACTCTGCTCGTCAACATAGGCACGCCCCTCCTTGATGAGCCATACGGCGAAGTCCCAAAGCTGCTGGAAATAGTCACTGGCATAGTAGACGTTGGCCCACTCATAACCCAGCCACTTGATGTCCTGCTCAATGTTCTCAATATACTCCGTGTCTTCCTTCACGGGGTTGGTATCGTCGAAGCGTAGGTTGCAGACACCGCCGTACTTCCTGGCCATGCCAAAGTCGATGGCGATGGCCTTGGCGTGACCGATGTGCAGATAGCCATTGGGTTCAGGCGGGAAGCGTGTCTGTATCCTTCCACCGTTACGCCCTTCTGCCAGGTCGTCCTTCACTATTTGCTCTACAAAGCTGACGCTTTTCTTCTCTTCGTTCTCGTTTAATACTTTTTCTACCATACTATTATAATGTAATGATTTTAATATGGAGTGCAAAGTTACTACTTTTTTGCGAAATAGGCGCACCCTTTCCTTTATTTTTTTCTTTCCAATAATCTACTCATGCTGTATTTACTTGTGAAAAAGATATAAAAGATGAGCGGAATGTTCTGATAACCGAGAATTTATGCGTAAATTTGTGGAATGATTAAGCGAAGCAAACAATTTCATAATAACATCATACAATGGCAACAGTAGACGACAAGAAAGTGATTTTCTCTATGGTCGGGGTGAGCAAGACCATTCAGCAAAACCAGAAACAAGTGCTCAAGAACATCTATCTCAGCTTCTTTTATGGAGCCAAAATAGGCATCATCGGCCTGAACGGTGCCGGTAAGTCCACGCTGATGAAGATTATCGCCGGACTCGACCAGCAGTATCAGGGCAACGTTGTGTGGAGTCCGGGCTACTCCGTGGGCTATCTGCCCCAGGATCCGCCCCTGAACGAGGAAAAGACAGTGAAGGAGAACGTGATGGAAGGCGTGCAGCATGTCTATGACGCCCTGGCTGAGTATGACGACATCAACGTAAAGTTCGGCCTGCCAGAATATTACGAGGATGCCGACAAGATGGACAAGCTGATGAACCGTCAGGCTGAACTACAGGACATCATCGATGCCACTGACGCATGGAACATGGACTCGAAGCTCGACCGTGCCATGGCCGCCCTGAACTGTCCGCCGGGCGACTGGAGCGTGAAGAACTTGTCGGGCGGTGAGCGCCGTCGGGTAGCCCTCTGCCGTCTGCTCCTGCAGAAGCCCGACGTGCTGTTGCTCGACGAGCCTACCAACCACTTAGACGCTGAGTCGATCGACTGGCTGGAACAGCACCTGCAACAATATGAGGGCACGGTGATTGCCGTGACCCACGACCGATACTTCCTCGACGACGTGGCCGAATGGATCCTGGAGCTTGACCGTGGTGAGGGCATACCCTGGAAGGGCAACTACTCCTCGTGGCTGGAGCAGAAGAGTCAGCGGCTGGCCTTAGAGGAGAAGACGGCCTCGAAGCGCAGGAAGACGCTGGAGCGAGAACTGGAATGGGTGCGCATGGCTCCCAAGGCACGCCACGCCAAAGGCAAGGCCCGCCTGAACTCGTATGACAAGATGCTGAACGAGGAGCAGAAGCAGAAGGAGGAGAAGCTGGAAATCTTCATCCCCAACGGCCCGCGACTGGGCAATAAGGTCATCGTGGCCGAGCACGTAGCTAAGTCGTACCCGGAGAAGACGCTCTTCAGCGACCTGAACTTCGTGCTGCCGCCCAACGGCATAGTAGGCGTGATAGGCCCCAACGGCGCAGGCAAGACCACCCTGTTCCGCCTCATCATGGGAATGGAACAGCCCGATGCGGGCACCTTCGACGTGGGCGAGACGGTGAAGCTGAGCTATGTAGACCAGCAGCATAAGGACATCGACCCGCAGAAGACGGTCTATCAGGTGGTGAGCGGCGGCAACGAGACCCTGCGCATGGGCGGCAAGGATGTCAACGTGAGAGCCTACCTGTCGCGCTTCAACTTCAGCGGAGCCGACCAGGAGAAGAAGTGCGCCGTGCTCTCTGGCGGCGAGCGCAACCGCCTGCATTTGGCCATCGCCCTGAAGCAGGAGGGCAACGTGCTGCTACTCGACGAGCCTACCAACGACATCGACGTGAACACACTACGCGCCTTGGAGGAGGGCCTTGAGTCTTTTGCCGGCTGCGCCGTCATCATCAGCCACGACCGCTGGTTCCTCGACCGCATCTGCACCCATATCCTTGCGTTCGAAAGTCCCCGGGCTGCCGACGGAACAGCGAGTACGGGCGAGGGAAGCGTGTTCTACTTCGAGGGCAACTACTCTGAGTATGAGGCCAACAAGGCTTTGCGCTTAGGACTGGACGAACCGAAACGCACCCGCTATCGCAAGCTGATGGAGGAATAGGTCCACGCCATGACTTCGGAATTGCAAAACCGAGATTGCAAATGATGCAGGGAAACGCCCATTGAGGGAAGACAAGGAATTGAGCATAGTCATGAAACATTGACATTTGCATTTTTTTGCCTTAAATAATTGCCTGAATCAAAATAAAAGTGTAATTTTGCACCGCAATTAAAAGAAGCATGTAAACAAACATTATAAACTTAACAAAGATTATGAAGAAGTACAACTTTAATGCAGGACCGTCGATGCTTCCCCGTGAGGTGATCGAGGCCACAGCCAAGCAGTGTTTAGACTTCAATGGTTCAGGACTCTCACTGATGGAGATCAGTCATCGCGCTAAGGACTTCCAGCCCGTAGTCGACGAGGCTGTTGCCCTCGTCAAGGAATTATTGCAGGTGCCCGAGGGCTACTCAGTCATCTTCCTTGGTGGCGGTGCTTCGCTCGAGTTCTGCATGATTCCCTATAACTTCCTCATCAAGAAGGCTGCCTACCTGAACACAGGCGTATGGGCCAAGAAGGCCATGAAAGAAGCCAAGCTCTTCGGCGAGGTAGTTGAAGTGGCCTCGTCGGCCGACGCCAACTACACCTTCATTCCCAAGGGATGGACAGTGCCCGAGGATGCCGACTATCTGCACATCACCACCAATAACACTATCTATGGTACGGAGATTCGCAAGGATCTCGACGTTCCCGTGCGCCTGATTGCCGACATGTCGTCCGACATCTTCTCGCGTCCCATCGACGTGGCCAAGTACGATGCCATCTATGCCGGAGCCCAGAAGAACCTGGCTATGGCAGGCGTGACCATCGTCATCGTGAAGGACGACACGCTGGGCAAGGCTCCCCGCCAGATTCCCACCATGCTTGACTATCGCACACACGTAGAGAAAGGCTCTATGTTCAATACGCCTCCCGTGGTGCCCATCTACTGCGCCTTGGAGAACCTGCGCTGGATCAAGAAGCAGGGCGGCGTAGAGGCCATGGACAAGCTGGCCCAGCAGCGTGCAGAAATCGTCTACGGCGAGATCGACCGCAACAAGTGCTTCGTAGGCACCGCCAAGGAGGAAGACCGCTCGCTCATGAACCTCTGCTTCGTCATGGCTCCTGAGTACAAGGAACTGGAGAAGGAATTCCTCGACTTTGCCGTATCAAAGGGCATGGTCGGCGTGAAGGGCCACCGCTCCGTGGGCGGCTTCCGCGCCAGCTGCTACAACGCCCAGACCATCGAGGGCTGCAATGCACTCGTGGCCTGCATGAAGGAGTTCGAAGCTAATCATTAAACTTATAACGAGAAACGAATTAGCACGAATTGAGATAAATTTTATATGATTCGTGCTAATTTGTTTCCACAAAACAAAAAAGAATGAAAGTTTTAGTAGCAACAGAGAAGCCGTTTGCAGCCGCTGCTGTGAATGGTATCAAAGCAGAGATTGAAGCAGCAGGCAACGAACTGGCCCTGTTGGAGAAATATACGGAGAAGGCTCAGCTGCTCGATGCCGTGAAGGATGCCGACGCACTGATTATCCGTTCGGACAAGGTGGATGCCGAAGTACTCGACGCTGCCAAACAGTTGAAAATCGTAGTTCGCGCAGGTGCCGGCTACGACAACATCGACCTCGCTGCCGCTACAGCTCACAACGTGGTGGCCGAGAACACACCTGGTCAGAACGCCAATGCTGTGGCCGAACTGGTGTTTGGTCTGCTGGTGTTCGCCGTCCGCCAGTTCTATAACGGCAAGGCCGGTACTGAGCTGATGGGCAAGAAGTTAGGCATTCTGGCTTTCGGAAACGTTGGACGCAACGTGGCCCGCATCGCCAAGGGCTTCGGCATGGAGGTCTATGCCTACGATGCCTTCTGCCCCGCTGAGGTCATCGAAAAGGCTGGCGTACACGCCGTGGCCAATCAGGATGCCCTCTTCGAGCAGTGCGACGTGGTTTCGCTCCACATCCCCGCTACCCCCGAGACCAAGCAGAGCATCAACTATGCCCTGGTGGGCAAGATGAAGAAGGGCGGCATTCTGGTGAACACAGCCCGCAAGGAGGTCATCAACGAGCCGGAACTGCTGAAACTCATGGAGGAGCGTCAGGACCTGAAGTTCGTCACCGACATCATGCCCGATGCCAACGCCGACTTCCAGAAGTTCGAGGGTCGATACTTCTCTACCCCGAAGAAGATGGGCGCGCAGACGGCTGAGGCCAACACCAACGCAGGTATTGCTGCTGCCCGTCAGATTAACGCCTTCTTCAAGGACGGCGACACAAAGTTCCAGGTGAACAAATAATTTTTAGTATAACCATTAGCGTAAGGGCATGTCGAAACAAGACATGCCCTTTCACTAATAAAAAACAGGATTGCCTATGCAGTGGCTTGACATTACGGCTGTAGCACTCATTGTCATCATCGGTATATTCATCTACCGTAACAAAATGCAATCGGGCAAATAGGATTTCGATGAAACGACAATTAAAAGCAGCGCTCTTTGACCTTGATGGTGTGGTCTTTGACACTGAACCGCAGTACACCCAGTTCTGGGGTACTCAGTGCCGACACTATCATCCCGAACACCCAGGACTGGAACATGAAATCAAGGGACAGACCCTGACACAGATTTACGACAGGTGGTTCTCTGGCAATCTGGCGAAGGAGCAGTCCGTCATTACGCAACGGCTCAACGACTTCGAGGCACAGATGAATTATGTCTATATCGACGGACTGGAACGCCTGTTGCGCGAGCTGCACCAGGAAGGCGTGAAGACCGCCGTGGTGACCAGTTCCAACCAGCCCAAGATGCAGAGCGTCTATCGCTCGCACCCGGAGTTCCACACTCTTTTCGATGCCATTCTCACCAGCGAGGACTTTGCCGAGAGCAAGCCTTCGCCCGACTGCTATCTGAGGGCTGCCTCCCGTTTCGGGGCTGCCTCAGAGGAGTGCATCGTGTTTGAGGACAGCTTCAACGGCCTGAAGTCGGGACGTGCAGCCGGCATGTTCGTGGTAGGGCTGGCCACGACCAACAGCATAGAGAGCATCAAGAGCTTTTCCGACATCCAGCTGAAGGATTACAGCGACATGACCTACGAAAAGCTAAACACATTATTGCAAACACTTTAATCTTCAATAGTATTTATGGCAGGATACTTAGTAAGCGACACACGTAAGGTTACGACACGTCGCTTTATCGAAATGAAAGAGAAGGGAGAGAAGATTTCCATGCTTACCTCCTATGATTTTACCACGGCAGGCATCGTCGACCGTGCCGGCATAGACGTCATCCTTATTGGCGACTCGGCCTCGAACGTCATGGTGGGCAACACCACTACCCTACCCATGACCGTCGACCAGATGATCTATCATGCTCGTGCTGTGGTCAACGGCGTGAAGCGCGCGCTCGTGGTATGCGACATGCCCTTCGGCTCGTATCAGACGGGCGTACACGACGGCGTGGTCAATGCCATCCGCATCATGAAGGAAAGTGGCTGCGACGCCCTGAAACTGGAAGGCGGCGTAGAGATTATCGACACGGTGAAGGCCATTCTCGATGCAGGCATTCCTGTGATGGGACACTTAGGCCTGACCCCACAGTCGATTAACAAGTTCGGCACCTACGCCGTGCGTGCCAAGGAGGAGGCCGAGGCAAAGAAGCTCATTGCCGATGCCAAGGCACTGGCCGAGGCAGGCTGCTTTGCCGTCGTATTAGAGAAGGTGCCTGCAGCATTGGCCGAGACCGTGACAAGGGAAATCAGCGTACCCACGATTGGCATTGGCGCAGGCGGTCATTGCGACGGCCAGATCCTCGTCGTAGCCGACATGCTGGGCATGACCCAGGGCTTCTCGCCCCGTTTCCTGCGCCGCTATGCCAACCTGAACGAGGTGATGACTACGGCTATTGGCAACTACGTGGCCGACGTGAAGAGCGGCGACTTCCCCAACGAAAACGAATCTTATTAGTACTTAACGACACTCAGTGAACACACAGAGCACGAACGTACATATTCGTCTATGGAACAAGGACTTCTGGCTGATGGTTCTTGCTAATCTGCTGTTATGCATATCCATGACGGTGTTCATTCCTTCCATGCCACACTGGCTGCTCTACGAGGAGGGCTTCTCAACGGAGGAGACAGGACTCGCTATGGGTGTCTTCGCCCTGGGACTGTTCCTGCCTGGTGCCTTCTGTTCCTACCTGGTACAGCATTTCCGTCGTAACATGGTGTGCGTCTGGGCAGTAACGTTGCTGGCAGTCTCCATAATGGCTCCCCTGTATCTCCCCGTCAAGGGTATGCTCTGGGTGGCCATCGCCTTGCGGCTCGTTCAGGGAATGGCATTCGGACTGGCTCAGATGGTGCTTACTTCGACACTAATCATCGACACTTGCGAGTCGTTCCAGCGCACGGAAGCCAACCACTCCGTTACCTGGTTCGGACGTTTTGCCCTGAGCCTCGGCCCGTTACTGGGGCTGCTGCTGCTTCAGCAACAGGGATTCACGTGGGTGCTATGGGCTGCGGCTGGATGCTGCGTGCTTGCCATGCTGCTCATCCTTTCAGTACATTTCCCTTTCCGCGTCCCTACGGAGAAGATCCATGCCCTGAGCCTTGACCGCTTCCTGCTTGTGTCGGGCTGGCCACTCATGCTGCATCTGTTCCTCGTCACCCTGGCCGTGGGAATGCTGCTGTCGCTGCGTCTCGACATGCACTTCTACGGGCTGATGATGGTGGGATTCCTGCTGGCATTGCTCGCTCAGCGCTATATGTTTCCTGATGCCGACCTGAAGAGCGAGGTGGTCTCGGGCCTGATTCTCATCGGCGCCTCACTGCTCATCCTGCTGAAGTCGCCATCCTCCGTGTTGCTCTCGCCTCTCTTGGGCGTAGGCATAGGTCTGGTAGGCTCCCGTTTCCTGCTGTTCTTCGTCAAGCTGAGCCATCACTGCCAGCGCGGAACGTCGCAGAGCACCTTCATGCTGGGATGGGAAAGCGGCCTCGCCGTAGGCATAGGACTGGGCTACAGTCTTTTTGCAGGCAACACGCCCACGCTCATCTACGTGGCCCTGGCCATCATCGCGCTGGTCCTGTGTTCTTACGTCTTTTTCATGCACGACTGGTTTATACACCATAAGAGCCGATAGAATCCTCACAACAAAATGGGGATTTGCTTGCCCGTTCATGAAAAATTCATTAACTTTGCAACTCGAATTATAATATATTAATCTTATCATAAAGAAAATGGGAAAAGTAATACTGACAGGCGACCGCCCCACGGGCAAGCTTCATTTAGGCCACTACGTGGGCTCTCTGCGTCGCCGCGTGGAATTGCAAAACGCAGGCGACTACGATCGCATGTTCGTGTTCATGGCCGATGTGCAGGCACTTACTGACAACGCCGACAATCCGGAGAAGATACGCCAGAGCGTGACGCAGGTAGCACTCGACTGGCTTTCGGCCGGTCTCGACCCTGCCAAGACCATCCTCTTCATCCAGAGCCAGATACCAGAACTGGCCGAGCTGACCACTTACCTGATGAACCTCATCACCGTGAGCCGCGTGCAGCGCAACCCCACGGTGAAGACGGAAATCAAGATGCGCAACTTCGAGGCCAACATCCCGCTTGGCTTCTTCTGCTATCCTGTCAGCCAGGCAGCCGACATCACCCTGTTCAAGGCCACGACCGTACCTGCCGGCGAGGACCAGGAGCCCATGCTCGAAGTGACGCGCGAACTGGTGAACCGCTTCAACCATATCTACGCCCCCGTGCTGGTGGAGCCGAACATCATGCTTCCTGAGAACCTGACGGCCCGCCGTCTGCCTGGAACCGACGGCAAGGAGAAGATGTCGAAGTCGTTAGGCAACTGCATCTACCTCTCCGACTCTGCCGAGGAGGTGTGGCAGAAGGTGCGCTCGATGTACACCGACCCCACCCACCTGAACGTCAGCGACCCAGGCCATGTGGAGGGCAACGCCGTGTTTACCTATCTGGATGCCTTCTCGACCGATGCCGACTTCCAGAACTTCTGGCCAGAATACCAGAACCTGGACGAGCTGAAGGAGCACTACCGCCGTGGTGGACTGGGCGACATGAAGTGCAAGAAGTTCCTGAACCAGGTCATCAACCAGTTCCTGGAGCCCATGCGCGTGCGTCGTGCCGAACTGGAGAAGGACATCCCTGAGATATACAACATCCTGAAGAAGGGCACGGAGCAGGCGCGCGAGGTGGCTGCACAGACCATGGACGAGGTGCGCCGCGCCATGCAAATCAACTACTTCTAAAAGACATCCCACAAACAAATCGTCCTAAGATTTTTTTCGAAACGAATTTCTCTAATTCCATCTAATTTTTGCCACGAATTGATTTTAATTAAGTCAAATTCGTGAATGAAATAAAGAACAATTAGAAAAATTCGTTTCAAAAGAATCTTAGGACGATTCGCTTTTATTACTCTTTCTATTCCTTCAGCAAGTCTGGGCGCAATCGCCTGGTGCGCTCCATGGCCTGTTCCAGTTCCCAGTTTCTTATTTTGGCTTCGTTTCCGCTGAGCAGAATTTCAGGAACTTTCCATCCTTTATAGTCGGCAGGACGGGTATAGATGGGAGCTGCCAGTAAGTCATCCTGGAAACAATCGCTGAGGGCACTCTGCTCGTCGCCTATCACGCCGGGAACCACGCGCACCACGGCATCGGCAATCATGGCCGCCACCAGCTCACCGCCAGTCAGCACAAAGTCGCCAATGGAGATCTCGCGCGTAATCAGATGGTCGCGCACGCGCTGGTCAATACCTTTATAATGACCGGCAAGGATAATCAGGTTGCCTTTCAGCGAAAGTTCGTTGGCTATATGCTGGTCGAAGCGTTCACCGTCGGGCGAGGTGAAGATGACCTCGTCGTAGTCGCGCTCGGCCTTCAGCGCACTGATGCAGCGGTCGATAGGCTCACACTGCATCACCATGCCAGCCGATCCGCCGTAGGGATAGTCGTCCACCCGCCGCCATTTGTCGAGTGTATAGTCGCGCAAGTTGTGCAGTCTTATCTCGGCCAGTCCTTTTTTCTCGGCCCGTGCCAGTATGCTTTCGTGTACAAAGCCCTCCAGCATCTCGGGCAGTACGGTAATGATGTCTATTCTCATTGCTATCAATTGTAATAATGGCACAAAGGTACTAAGATTTTCCGAAACTCGCCACGAATTTACGATTTCTTTTCATTTCTCGCACAAATGACATACTTATTTCCCTCCGTAAGTATGGCACTTAGTCCACGTAAGTATGGCACATAGTCACCGTAAGTATATTATTTCAATTACGGATAAATTACGGGCATTACAGTAATTCATTTCAAAATAACTTATTGTAAAGTTTGTTTGGTGTCAGTTCCTAATTAAGCAGCCAGCATCTTCAAGATTATTCCCATACATAATATAACGGCTTCCGTGGCAAAACGGACAGTTTTTGCGCATAATCAGTGTTAATATCCTCAAATAAATGCGTATTATTTGCTAAAAAGTTGTACCTTTGCGGTCAATAACGACAAAAACAATACAAGCATGACAGCTACCAATTATCAAGCAAGCGCCGGGTGCCCCACCTACGACCGCATCCATTTCGCCACGATGGCACTGGAGAGCGGCGCGCGTCGGATGGGCATCACGCCGCTGGCCATGTACCGCCGCCTGAAGCAGCAGGATCTGATTCACCAGCGGCTCCTGCGCCACTACGATATGCTACACACGCAGAGCCTCGACTACGTGGCCGAAGACATAGCCGAGACGCTTAAAAACTGGGAGCAACAGCCATGACTACACTCTACCACGGCTCCTATGCCGCCGTTCCCCAGCCGCAGTCCGCCCGAGGCCGCCGCTGCCTTGACTTCGGACAGGGCTTCTACCTGACCAATCTCCGAAAGCAGGCCGAGCGATGGGCGCAGGTGGTCACCGAGCGCAAGACACGCAACGGCATTCCTCAGCTCAACGTCTATCAGTTCGACGAGGCGCTTGCCTGGGACTACCGCTGGCTCCGCTTCGAGGAGTACAACCTCGCGTGGCTCGACTACGTGGTGGCCTGCCGACGCGGCGAGGACGTCTGGCAGCAGTATGACATCGTGGAGGGCGGCGTGGCCAACGACAACGTCATCGACACCGTCGAGGATTACACCCAGGGCATCATCACTGCTGAGCAGGCCCTCGGGCAGCTGCGCTACAAGCCGCTGAACCACCAGCTCTGCATCATCAGTCAAACCGTCATCGACCGCAGCCTCCGCTTCGCCGAGGTCGTCGACCTAAAGCCCGAAGCACTATGAGAGATTCCGTACGCTGGCGCAAGCAGGCCCGCATCATACTGATGCTCGCCCAGGAGCTGAACATCACCGAGGAGGAAGCACTCGACCGCTTCTACAACTCCCGCACCTACCCCTATTTCGCCGATGCCGCCCGAGGCCTCCAGGCCATGAGCGACCGCTACATCGTTGACGAGATTCTACAGGAGCAAGATAACAGCTAATCCCCGAACAACTGCTAAGTGTTGGAGGAAGTCAGTCCAGTGGTTTCTACCTTAGCCGAGAGTACCTCAGGCTATGACTCTGGCGAAGCCTCCGTCACACCCTGGCGAATGCGAGTTTACACCTCAACAAAATAGACTTTACACTTTGATGAATGGCGAATCACACTGTGATTAATAGGACATCACGGTGTGACGAATGCTCCGTCAGGGTGTAATGAATGCTCCGTCAGGGTGTGACGAATGTTTCGCCGAGGTGTAATGGATGATAGTATTTCTTGGAGAAATAATTTTGCTGGTAGAAAAATGTTTGCTACCTTTGCACGCGGATTGCGAGACGTTAAGAAAAGGGCGACGTAGGAGCTGTCCACCGAACAGAACTCAACAATTTAATCACTAACAATATGAGAAAAATCAGACTTTTGATTCTTGCCCTCCTGTGCATGACCGTGCAGGGGGTGATGCTGACATCGTGCGGCAAGGCCGACAACACGATAGTGGCTCCTGCCGCTAAGGACTACTTTCCTTCCTGGAACCAATGCGAGGCTCTGACAGCCCTGAAGGAGTATGTGGAAGATGTGACTAACCCGCAATCGGCCAACTACATCAGCGTGGAAGACCGCATCGCCACCTTCGACATGGACGGTACTTTCGTCGGCGAACTCTATCCCACCTATTTTGAATATAATATGCTGGAGTACCGCGCCCTGGACGATGTATCGTACCGTGACAAGGCTCCGGAGGATGTGCGCGAGGCGGCTCAGGCCATTCGCGACTTCGTACGCAACGGAAAATCTCTTCCCTCGCAATTCGACATGAAGCATGCCTACGCAGCTGCCAAGGCCTACGCAGGAATGACCATTGCCGAGTTTGACGCCTACGTGAAAGCATACGCCGAAACACCGGCCAACGGCTTCAGCGGGATGACCTACGGCCAGAGCTTCTACCAGCCCATGCTGGAGGTGTTCGACTATCTGAAGGCCAACGGCTTCACCTATTATGTCGTCTCTGGCAGCGACCGCTTCATCTGCCGTGCCTTGGTCGAGTCGATTGGCATAGAGCCTAACAGGGTGATTGGCATGGACGTAAGACTCAAGTCGAACAGACAAGGCCTGGAGGCGGGCGTCAACTACACCTTGGGACGGGAGGAGGATATCGTCCGCACCGACGAACTGATTATCAAGAACTTGAAGACCAACAAGGTAGCACAAATCGCCCAGGAGATTGGCAAGGTGCCCGTGCTGTCGTTCGGCAACAGCAGCGGCGACTGCGCCATGCACAACTACTGCCTGAGCAACAAGAAGCACCGCACCGCCACCTTCATGCTCGTGGCCGACGATGATGCACGCGACCATGCCAACCTTGCAGAAGCTGCCAAGCGAGAAGCCAACTGGCGACAGGCCGGCTACTACGTTATCTCCATGAAGAACGACTTCCGCACTATCTATGGCGACGGCGTGGTAAAGACAGAATTCAAGTTCGAATAAGTAACCTTATCAGCGAATCGAATTTGCCGATATGTCTTAGAAACGAATTATTCTAATTTGTTTTAATTCGGGGTCACGAATGTGGCCCTTTTTTAATGAGGATGTGTCATAATTAACCACAACGGATTTCACGGATTAAACGGATTATCTAAGTTGCTGATTACCAGCTGGACTTAAATCCTTTTAATCCGCAAAATCCGTTGTTTTTAAATAAATCTTGTGTTTCTACGCATTTTCTTTTGAGTAGAAATCCTTGATGGCATCAAGATGCCTGAGTCCTGCCTCATGCCCCATGTCGTAGACACGGCGCATCTGGTCAGGATTGTGGGAGACGTGGCCGATGGGTATCTTCTCGTCGGGACGGATGACGAGGCAGCGGCCCTGACGCTCGGCTTCGCGTACATAGGCCAACTGCCGGTTATACATGATGTGCCGGCTGTCCAGGGCTTCAATCATCCGTGGATAGCGGCGCAGGGCAATACGCATCAGGGGCATGAAGCGATTGTGTTCCTTCTGATAGCCATCGGGCTGGGTGAGGATGACCACATTGCGGCGGTAGCCGATACCTTCAAAATATTCGAGCGGAATGGAGTCGGCCACACCGCCATCGAGCAGCTTATAGCCTTCAAGACCTACAACGCGCGAAAAGAGCGGCATGGAGGCAGAGGCGCGAATCCAGTCGTAGGTCACGGCATCCGACTTTTCAAGTTTCCTATAGACTGCCCCGCCCGTCTCCACATTGGTACAGACGGCATAGAACGCCATGGGATTGGCCTCAAAAGCCTTGTCGTCGAAGATGTCGTAGGTGGTCGGAACGATATGATAGGCAAACTCGGCATTGAAATAGTCGCCCGTGGTGAACAACGAACGCAGTCCGCTGTAGCGGCTGTCCTTGGCGAAGCGCAAGTTATAACGGATGGCACGGCCAGGCTGACGCGCCTTGTAGTTGCAGCCGAATGCCGCTCCCGCCGACACGCCAATGAGCCCGTCGGGCCACACGTCATGCTCCATCATCACATCCATGATGCCACACGTGAAGAGGCCCCGCATGGCTCCGCCTTCCAATACTAATCCGTTCATTGCCATTGAGAATTGAGAATTAAAAAAAGGACTGCGCCTCCTTTTTGCGGGAAGGCACAGCCCAATCATCAATATGTTATAAAACGCTTACTCGCCTTTCTCCATCTGAGCCTTGAGCTGAGCCAGCACGTCGATGTCGCCGAGTGTGGTCGAAGCTGCAACGTTCTCAATCTTCGGAGTGTCGTCCTTCTTCTGACGGGGAGCGGCCACCTTGCGGGCTGCACGTTTCTCCTCACGCTGTGCATCCTCGAAGGTGCGGCTGTGAGAGAGGATGATGCGCTTGGAGTCCTTGTTGAACTCAATCACCTTGAAGGGCAGCTCCTCGCCCAGCTGAGCCTGCGAGCCGTCTTCCTTCACAAGGTGCTTAGGCGTAGCGAAGCCCTCGACATTCTCGGCCAGCTGAACCACGGCACCCTTCTCGAGCAGCTCGGTAATCTTGCCGGTGTGGACAGAGCCCACCGTGTACTGAGCCTCGAAGACATCCCAGGGATTCTCCTCAAGCTGCTTGTGGCCAAGGCTGAGACGACGGTTCTCCTTGTCGATATCGAGCACGATGACGTCGATCATGGTGCCCACCTGCGTGAACTCGCTGGGGTGCTTCACCTTCTTGGTCCAGCTGAGGTCGCTGATGTGAATCAGGCCGTCGACACCCTCTTCCAGCTCGACGAATACGCCGAAGTTGGTGAAGTTGCGAACCTTGGCGGTGTGCTTCGAGCCAACGGGATACTTCACCTCGATGGTCTCCCACGGATCTTCCTTCAGCTGCTTGATGCCGAGAGACATCTTGCGCTCGTCGCGGTCGAGGGTCAGGATGACAGCCTCAATCTCGTCGCCCACCTTCAGGAACTCTTGAGCGCTGCGCAGGTGCTGGCTCCACGACATCTCGCTGACGTGGATAAGACCCTCAACGCCGGGCTGTACCTCAACGAATGCGCCGTAGTCGGCGATGACAACCACCTTGCCCTTAATCTTGTCGCCCACCTTGAGGTCGGCATCCAGCGCATCCCAGGGATGCGGAGTGAGCTGCTTCAGGCCGAGAGCAATGCGCTTCTTCTCCTCGTCAAAGTCAAGGATAACGACGTTAATCTTCTGGTCGAGCTCAACCACCTTCTTAGGATCGTCAACACGTCCCCAGCTGAGGTCGGTGATATGGATGAGTCCGTCGACACCACCGAGGTCGACGAATACGCCGTAGCTCGTGATGTTCTTGACCGTACCCTCGAGAATCTGACCCTTTTCGAGCTTGGAGATAATCTCCTGCTTCTGGGCCTCGAGCTCCTGCTCGATAAGAGCCTTGTGCGAAACGACCACGTTACGGAACTCCTGGTTGATTTTCACCACCTTGAACTCCATGGTCTTGCCTACGAACTGGTCGTAGTCGCGTATGGGATGAACGTCGATTTGCGAGCCGGGGAGGAAGGCCTCGATGCCGAACACGTCGACAATCATGCCACCCTTCGTGCGGCACTTGATGAATCCCTGAATGACCTGCTGCTCGTCGAGGGCTGCATTGACGCGATCCCATGCCTTGGAGAGGCGGGCCTTCTTGTGAGAGAGAATGAGCTGGCCTTTCTTGTCCTCAGCGCTCTCCACATACACCTCCACCACGTCGCCCTCTTTCAGGTCGGGGTTGTAGCGGAATTCAGAGGCGGGGATGATGCCGTCGCTCTTGTAGCCGATGTTGACAATCACCTCTTTCTTATCGACAGAGATGACCTTACCGTCAACCACCTGATGGTCGGCCACTTTGTTCAGGGTTTCATCGTAGGCGCGGTCAAGCTCTTCCTTGCTCACGTCTACTGTGGTTCCGTTTTCAAAAGACTCCCAGTCGAAATCTTCAATCGGCTTCACGTTCTTTGTTAATTCAGACATAATTGTAAAAAAAAGTTTTGTTTAATTAATAAAGTTAGACATTATGTGAATTGTGTACATAAAATCGGCTGCAAAGGTACTTATTTTCTCTGAGCTTTAGTTGCTTACGCAGACGGTTTGTATGCATATTTAACTTTTTTTATGCCTAAACGACAGAAAAAATCACCTCGCATGCCACAAAGCTCATAGAAAAGTAGTACCTTTGCATAAAATTATCATATCAACTCCATTCTTACTATCATGCAAAAACTATTTGTGCCTGGCAGGCTGTGTCTTTTTGGAGAACATACAGACTGGGCAGGCCACTATCGCACGATGAATGCCGACATACCCGTTGGCGCGGCCATCGTAACCGGAATCGAGCAAGGCATCTACGCCGAAGTGGAGAAGTCGTCACTTTTCGAAGTGCAGAGTACAGCCGAACAGATGAAAAGCGAGTGGAAGGACTTCTCCTGCCACATGGACGAGCAAGAACTGAAGCGCATAGCCAAGTCGGGGTCGTTCTTCTGCTATTGTGCCGGCGTGGCCAGCTACATGCTGGAATGGTATAAGGTGGGCGGCGTGCGCATTCGCATCACCGACATGACACTGCCCATCAAGAGCGGCCTCTCGTCGAGTGCTGCCATCTGTGTACTGGTGGCTCGCGCGTTCAATCTTATATATAAGCTGAACCTGAACACGATGGGCGAAATGAACATTGCCTATTTAGGCGAGCTTCGCACACAGTCGCGTTGCGGACGTCTTGACCAGGCCTGCGCCTTCGGCGTGAAGCCAAGCCTGATGACGTTCGACGGCGACGAGGTGGAGGTACAGACACTCAACGTGAAAAAGACCTTGTACTGGGTGTTTGCCGACCTGTGCGGTTCGAAGAACACCATCAAGATCCTGGCCGACCTCAACAAGGCATATCCTTTCCCGTCGAATGAGAAAGAAAGGCAGGAACACGATGCCTTCGGCCTCAAGAACCAGGAAATCATCGGCAAGGCAGTAAAGTATATGGCAGAAGGAAAGGTGGAACTGCTTGGCAAACTGATGACCGAGACCGAGGAAATCTTTGACCGACAGGTGGCTCCGATGTGCCCGGATGAGCTGAAATCGCCGAAACTGAAAGCGATACTGGACGACGAGAACATACACGCACTGACTTACGGCGGAAAGGGCGTAGGCTCGCATGGCGACGGCTCGGTGCAGTTCCTGGCCAAGAATCAGGACTGCCAGCTGCTGCTGCTCGACTATCTGAAGTCATTAGGCATGCCCTCCTATACGCTCACCATACAGCCAGTACACACCGTGCGCAGGGCCATCATTCCCGTGGCAGGCTTCGGCACCCGCCTCTATCCGGCCACACGCACCATGAAGAAGGACTTCTTCCCTATTCCCTGTCCCGACGGCATGGTGCGCCCCGTCATCCTCATCCTGCTTGAGGAACTGGTACACAGCGGAATTGAGGAAATTTGCCTTGTGCTGGGCTCGAAAGAGGAGCGACAGCTCTATACCGACTTCTTCGAACGCCCACTGCCGGAGGAACACCTTGCCAAGCTGAACGTGGAGGCGCAAGAATATGAGAACCACATACACGACATAGGCAAGCGCCTGCGCTACGTCTACCAAAACGAGAAGCGCGGATTCGGTCATGCCGTCTATCAGGCCGTGCAGTTTGCCCACGGCGAACCCGTGCTGCTCATGCTGGGCGACACGCTCTACCGCAGCACGACAAACAAACCTTGTGCCTTGCAGCTTATCGAGAGCTTTGAACGATATAATAAGCTGACCGTCGGGCTTTATCCCGTATCATTGAGTACCGTAAGCCATTTTGGTGTCATGAGCGGTGTGTGGGAAGACAAGGACTGCAAGTACCTGAACGTCTCCACGTTGAAGGAGAAGCCCACATCATCCTACGCTGAAGAGTTCCTCGGCGTGCGCGACAATAACGGAAACAAGGAATACTGCTCGGTCTTTGGACAGTATATTCTGACACCCGAAGTGTTCGACCAACTGTCAGCCGACATCAAGCAAGCCGATGAGGAAGGCGACAAGAAACGCGAGATTGAACTGACATCGGCCCTTGAGGCCGTGCGTCAACGCACGGGGATGATGGGCGTGCGCCTGAAAGGTGAGCGCTACGACATGGGCAATCATGGAGCGCTCATCGAGACGGTGACGAGGTTCAGCCGCAGCTAATTCATCTCTGGCCTACCCCTTTCATGGTGAGCGAGATGCGATTGCGACGGCGGTCAACCTCAAGCACCCTCACCTGCACATGCTGGTGAAGCTTTACCACTTCATTGGGATCGCGCACGTACTTGTCGGCCAGTTGCGAAATGTGGACAAGGCCGTCTTGATGAACGCCAATGTCGACAAAGGCACCAAAGTTGGTGATGTTGGTCACAATACCCGGCAGTTCCATGCCCTCTTCCAGGTCGTCAACACTCTCAATGCCTTTGGCAAACTCGAACTCTTCAATCTGCTGGCGCGGGTCGCGTCCAGGTTTCTCAAGTTCTTTCATGATGTCGGTCAGCGTGGGCAGGCCGACATCATTGCTTACATACCTACTTATATCTATGCGCGCGCGTAAGGCTTTCTGACTGATCAGGTCGGCCACGGCACATCCCTGATCCTTTGCCATCTGCTCCACCACATGATAGCTCTCGGGGTGTACGGCACTGTTGTCCAGGGGATTCTTGGCATCCGGGATGCGCAGGAAGCCGGCACACTGCATGAACGCCGCAGGGCCGAGACGGGGAACCTTCTTCAACTGTGTGCGTGAGGTGAAGGCTCCGTTCTCCTTCCTGTACTCCACGATGTTCTTGGCCAGCGTCGGGCCCAGTCCACTCACGTATTGCAGCAGATGGCTCGAAGCCGTGTTCAGGTTGACACCCACCGAGTTGACGCAGCTCTCCACCGTCTGGTCGAGCTGTTTCTTCAGTTTTGTCTGGTCTACGTCGTGCTGGTACTGCCCCACGCCAATGCTCTTCGGGTCAATCTTCACCAGCTCTGCCAACGGATCCATCAGTCGTCGGCCTATCGATACTGCCCCACGCACGGTGACATCCTCATCGGGAAACTCATCGCGAGCCACCTTCGAAGCCGAATAGACGGAAGCCCCGTCCTCGCTGACCACGAAAATCTGAAGAGACTTCGCCCCCGTGGGAAGCGAAGAAGCGACCTCTTCGACAAATGTCCTCGTCTCCCTGGAAGCCGTGCCATTACCAATGGCTATGGCCTCTATGTGATAGTCGGCTATCATCTGCTGGACGTGTACCATGGCTTGCATTCTCCGGTTCACAGGAGGGTGCGGATAGATGGCCTCATGGTGCAGCAAGTTACCCTGCGCATCGAGGCAGACCACCTTACAGCCTGTGCGGAAGCCCGGATCGATGCCCATGACACGCTTCTGCCCCAACGGAGCGGCAAGCAACAGCTGACGCAGATTCTCGGCAAACACACGGATGGCCTCCTCGTCGGCCTGCTCTTTGCTAAGGTTGGCGAACTCCGTCTCTATCGACGGCTTCAGCAAGCGCTTGTAACCGTCCTCCACCGCCTCGGCCACGAGCTTGCCGCAAGGCGTATTTCCATATACATAATGCCGCTTGAGCCGCTCTATGCACTCATCGTCGTCGGGCGAGATGGTGAGTCGGAGAATGCCTTCGGCCTCGCCGCGACGCATGGCAAGAAGACGATGCGACGAGCATCGGCGCAAGGGTTCCTGCCAGTCGAAGTAGTCGCTGAACTTGGCCGCCTCGTCAGTGTCGGCCTTCGACTTGACCACCTTAGAGGTGATGACTGCCTGCCGACGGAAGGCACCACGTACCTGCTGGCGGCTGCGCTCGTCCTCGCTCACCATCTCGGCGATGATGTCCTGGGCGCCTTTCAGCGCGGTGGCGACGTCAGAGACGTCGCCCACGAGGAAGGGAAGGGCAGCATGTTCGGGATCGCGCTCGCGCTGCAGCAGGAGGATCATGGCCAGAGGCTCCAAGCCTGCCTCGCGGGCCACTTGGGCACGTGTGCGGCGCTTGGGCCTGTAGGGCAGATAGATGTCTTCCAGTTCTGTGCCGTCCCAACAAGCATCGATGCGCTTCTGAAGTTCGGGGGTCAGTTTGCCAAGGTCGCCAATGGTCTTCAGGATGGTCTCTTTACGCTTGGCAATCTCCTGCAGCCTGTCATACTGCTCGCTGATAGCGGCAATCTGCACCTCGTCGAGTCCGCCCGTCACCTCCTTGCGGTAGCGGGCTATAAAGGGGATGGTACAACCTTCGTCGAGCAGTTTCAGCGTACCAGTCACCGCCTTGTCCGAAAGGTTCAGGCTCTTGGCAATAAGGCCTACAAATATATTCTCTTCCATAATGTATTAATTTTCAATTGATTATATTTCACACTTAATGTTTAACGCACAAACGAGTAGCAAAGATAGTCAATTTCTTTCTAACCGATGAATCCTAACGCTGTTTTTTAGCAAAAATTGGGTAAACTGGCGGGTTAGGACAAAAAAAAGGCACAATAAGGCATTTTTTTTCCCTTTCATTCTTTCATTAACCCTTTTTTTTGTAATTTTGCAACTTGATTGTTATAACAAATTAAACCTGAATGAACAGAGACACTTTAACCGGAATTGTGCTCATGGTGCTTGTCATCATCGGCTATGCTTGGTGGACCAGCCCTTCGGAAGAGCAAATGCAGGAATATCAGCGTCAGCAGGATAGCATCGCAGCCGCCCAGAAAGACCTTGAAGTGAAAGAACAAATGGCCGAAGCTGAACGGAAGGCCGAAGCCGAAGCTGCCGCAAAAGGTGACACCACTGCTCTTTTCTATACCGCCCTCAACGGCAAAAACCAGCAGGTGGTATTGAAGAATGAAAAGGTGGAGCTGACCTTCTCGACCAAAGGCGGCACTATCTCCAAGGCCGTGGTCAAGGGATTCCTGGACCGCGACAACAAAGAAGATGTCATCCTCTTCGACGAGAACGACCAGCAGATGGACTTCATGCTGGCAGCCAAGTCGGACAACATCATCACCCAGGACCTGTACTTCACGCCGTCGAACGTCAGCGATTCCACGCTCACCATGACGGCACAGGCTGGCAATGGCGGCAGCATTGTGCTGAACTATGAGCTGGGGCCCAACTATATGCTCCACTTCTCGCTGACGGCCAACGGCCTTGCCGGACAGTTTGCGCCCAACTACAGACAGATGGACGTCAAATGGAACTCGCGGGCCCGGCAGCAGGAACGCGGTTTTACGTTCGAGAACCGCTACGCTACTTTGACCTATAAAGAGAAAGGTGGCAGCACCCATTACCTGAGTGAGACATCCCAGGATACCGAGACACTCAGCGAGGAAAGCCTTGACTGGGTGGCCTTCAAGAATCAGTTCTTCTCGGCTGTGCTTATCGCCAAAGATGATTTCGGCACCAACGCCGTGCTGACAAGCGTCCCGCAGGAGAAAGGCACGGGCTACCTGAAAGACTATGAGGCCGCACTGAACACGACGTTCGACCCCAAGGGGCTTCACGCTTCGGAGTTCGAGATGTATATCGGCCCCAATGACTTCCGTCTTATCAAGGATGTGGAGGAGCAGAGCCGCTTCGGCAAGGACCTTGACCTGGAGCAGTTGGTGTATTTAGGCTGGCCCCTGTTCCGCATCATCAACCGCTGGTTCACGCTCTACGTCTTCGACTGGCTCACTTCATGGGGTTTCTCCATGGGTATCGTGCTTATCCTTATCACCTTGCTGCTGAAGGCCATCACCTACCCCATGGTGAAGAAGAGCTACATGTCGAGTGCCAAGATGCGCGTGCTGAAGCCGAAACTCGACGAGGCCACCAAGCAGTATGACAAGCCCGAGGACCAGATGAAGAAACAGCAAGCCATGATGCAGATGTATTCGCAGTATGGCGTGAGCCCGCTGAGCGGCTGTCTGCCCATGCTCATTCAGGCACCTATCTGGATTGCCATGTTCAACTTCGTGCCCAACGCCATTCAACTGCGCCGGCAGTCGTTCCTCTGGATTGACGACCTGTCTACCTTCGACCCCATCATCGAGTGGAACACCAACATCTGGGGCATAGGCGACCACCTCTCACTCACCTGTATCCTCTTCTGCGTAGCCAATATCCTCTATAGCTACATGACCATGCGTCAGCAACGCGACCAGATGGTGGGACAGCAGGCCGAGCAGATGAAGATGATGCAGTGGATGATGTACCTCATGCCGCTCATGTTCTTCTTCATGTTCAACGACTATTCGGCTGGTCTTAATTTCTACTACTTCATTTCCCTGTTCTTCTCGGCAGCCATCATGTTCGTACTCCGCAAGACGACCAACGACGCGAAGCTACTGGCCATTCTCGAAGCCCGCTACAAAGAGAACAAGAACAACCCCAAGAAGCAGAGCGGCCTGGCCGCACGTCTCGAAGCCATGCAGAAGCAGGCCGAAGAGCTGCAACGCCAGCGCATGAACCAGAAGAAATAAGACTCTGTGGCCGACTTCATCCACTATACTTCAAGTCCTGTTCCGGTATACCGCCAGCGGTATACCGGAACAGGAACTATGGAAAAAGATGACCTGACAAAGGTCTGATATATGAGCACATTGTCTAATGTGACAACTCGACGAGGCGAGTCAAATCCTCCCAGCGTCAGGTTTGCCCCTGATGCCTTCCCCGAAGCAAAAAGCTCAAAAACAGGGGTGACGGTAAGATATGCCCCTGCCCCAGACAAGCATTGGTATGTCTTTCGTGTCTCCTACGGAAGAGTAGACAAGGCTTCTGATTTCCTGGTAGATAACGGAACCTATACATACATAGCCAAGAAGATGGTCGAAAAGTATGTGGGGGGTAAGCGGAAGAGGTATCTGCAAACGCTCATCCCCAATCTGTTGTTTGCCTATACCACGGAGGCGAAAGCCGAAGAATATGTCAACAACACACCAGCCATTTCTTATTTGAGTTATTATTATAACCACTTTAAACAGGATGACGACCAGAAGAATCCCCCTCTGACGGTTTCCGATAAAGAGATGGGGCGCTTCGTTCTTGCCACCAGTAACAGGAACAAGCATTTATTGTTTGTACAGCCATCCCAGTGTCATTTTAAGGGAGGAGAGGAAGTCAGGGTTATCGACGGTCCTTTTGCCGGTGTTGAGGGAAGTGTGGCCCGAGTGGCAGGCCAGCAGAGAGTGGTAGTTTCCCTGTCAGGCATCGGACTCATTTCAACAGCCTATATACCAACAGCCTTTCTAAGGCCCATTGATACAGATAAAACATGAAACGTAGATTGATACGCCTCATCTGCCTTCTTGTGCTCGTGCCTCTAAGCCGTCAGGCGACAGCACAGCAGACGACGGTTCCTGCCAGACAGATGGAACTGTTCTGTGGAGCCACCTTGGGCTATGCCGACACGAACTGGCTCCGTCTGTACGACGTGCAGATTAATGCCACCCCCGGACTTCGCTGGCATCTGGGACATGACTGGTCGATAGCTGCCCAGGGACTGGTTCCCATTGTCAGCGACGGCTTAACATTTCGTGACATTACCAACAAGTACTGGCGTTTCAATATGGCCACGGTGTCACGTCAGCTGCATTTCAACAGCGCAAACCAGCATCTGAGACTGACGGCAGGGTTATTTGGCGACGAGCGTTACGGCGTGGATGTGAGGTGGGCGTGGCCTGTCAACGACTGGCTTTTGCTGAATGCACAGGCCGGTCTTACCGCGTCTTGGATGGTGGGTACGGATTTCAAGGGAAGCTATGATGCCGACCTTTATAGTGACTACAAGGTGACGGGCCAGGTGGGAGCCGATGTGTATCTGCAACCCCAGCATATAGAGTTCCGGCTGTCTGGCGGCCGGTATACAGGCGGCGACTATGGTTCGCAGTTGGATATGATGCGCCATTTCAACCACATCACGTTGTTGGCCTTTGCGCAGTTGCGGTTTGGAGAACTGGAGGCCAATCTTTACGACAAGAAGAAGTACAGGACTAATGGCGGCTTCAAGATTATATGGATGTTGCCTCCCTATAAGAAAAGCAGTCGGAAAGTGGTTGTACGCCCGGCATCTAACTTTTTGCTTTCCCACAATACACGTGCCGATGGGCAGTCTATGCAGACATATAGGATTGATCCCGAAGAGAACAGCCGTGAACGGTTAGTCGATGTGGACTGGGGACTGAGAAAGGAGGTATCGCGATGAAAAAAGGACTTCTCTCATTGCTTCTATTGCTGTTTCTACCTGTGGTCGGCTGTTGGGTCTCCGCCCAGCAGTATACTGGCATGATGGGACTGCTGCACGTGCCATCGGCAGAGACGGATACTGTCGAGAACCTCCGTCTCGGCGTTCATGCACTGCCCGTAGACATGATGCCCGACGGCATACGCATCGAAGGCGAGAAGTATGCCTCGACCAACTGGTATGTCTCTGCCGCTCCGCTGAAATGGCTTGAGGTGGGCTATAGCTTTACGCTAACGAAACATCACAAGAACATGAAAAAAGAGGGAGAGATAGGTTTCTATTCCAAAGACCGTTACTTCTCGCTCCGTCTTCGTCCGCTGAGCGAGGGTCGTTACTGGCCCTCGGTCGTAATAGGTGGCAACGACGTGATAGGTCAGCGCGACGGCGACTCCAAAAGTTTCTATTTCCGCAACTTCTATGTAGCAGCCTCCAAGCATATCGACCTGCCGTTTGGAGTTGTTGGCGGGCATCTCGTTTACAGGAAATGGACGAAATCGTACAACAGCAGATGGGACGGAGTGGTAGGCGGCATCACGCTGCGCCCGTCAATCTACAAGCCGTTGCGCATGATAGCCGAATACGACGGCGACGGCATCAATATCGGAGCCGACTGCAGGCTGTTCCGCTATGTGCAACTGCAGGCCTCGCTGATGAAGTGCCGCTATCCCTCTGTGGGCGGTGCCATAAGAATAGAGTTGAAATGAACAAAGTGGACAAGAAAGAGTTACTGCAAAAGATGATGAGCAACGACAGCATCAAAGTGACATCACCATTGCTGCCCGACCTTCATGAATTGACAGAACTGCTAAAAGATATCTGGGATCGCAAATGGATTACCAATAACGGCCAAATAGAATTTAGGAAACAGGGGTAACAGATGGTGAAAGAACTATCTATAAAGGATATAGAGGCTATCGTACAACGCGACGAAAACCGCGTGATGGAGGCGAAAGAGACGACTGGTGAACTGGTGAAGGGCATGCAGTCGGGCTGCGCTTTCCTGAACACGGATGGCGGCTGGCTGTTCTTTGGCATCCATCCCACGAAGCTGACGATACAGGGGCAGGACGTGGCAGACAGGACACGGCAGGAGATTGCGTGGGAGATGCGGAAGTTTGCGCCTGCCATCGACCTGGGGTATTCCCGATATCTATGACCTTTGCAAGGCAGCTGGTATGCCCGAGCCAGAGTTTGACTTTGTGCCGAACTTCGTGTGTTTGACGATTTGGTTCAAGACTCCTATTACACCGTATGTGAATACTCCTGTAAATGGTCAATTAAATGGCGGAATAAATGGCGAATTAAATGGCGAATTAAATGGCGAATTAAATGGCGAATTAAATGGCGGAATAAATGGCGGAATAAATGGCGGAATAAATGGCGGAATAAATGACAACCAGAAACAGACATTGGAATTTATCCGCCGACATGAAGGTAGCAACACTAAGCAAATATCTATAGGTCTTGATGTTCCATTCGATACAATTGAAAAGCATATTAGAATTCTTTTAAAGAAAGGCTTGATAGAACATCGTGGTTCAAGGAAAACCGGTGGATATTATCCAGTAATGAAGAAGTGAGCCAGTTTACTGAAATATGACAAGAATAGTAGAAACTTATCCTGAATTGAAAGGCAAACGACTCGCTGTGTTCGATGCCATAAGAATACGCCCCCCACTACCGCATGCGTTTCTCTATGCTGAACATGCAATATAACAGTGGGCTGCTGAGCAGTCCGGCTCCATTGGCAGGATGGATTGACAAATGGATGACGATAATAAGCATGATATGAACAAGTTACAACGGCAGTTCTACATACAATATCTCACACGTCGACATCAGATAATGTTTCAATAGATGAGAGAAAACATGAAGACAATCATATTGGCAAATGCTCCGATAAGTAGTGGGAATAAAGGATGTGTAGCCCTTTGCTATTCAGTTCTCTATCTTGTTGACTATATTCTTTCCCAGAGAGGCATCGAATATCGTCTTTATCTGACTGATAGCAATGAGATACCAGGAAAGCATTCTATCTGCATCAGCGGCAAGACTATTCAGTACGAGAGTATCGGCTACCCCATGCCCCGATCATGGAAGGAACTAATAAAATACATTGTAAAGTTCAGAAAAAACTATAGGTTCTACAAAATCTTCAAACAGGCCGATTACATCATGGACATCGGTCAAGGCGACAGTTTTGCAGATATCTATGGTGCAATGCGTTTTGAAATGATTGATCGCATTCATCGGATTGCACGTTTCTTTTCAAAACCATACATTCTTCTGCCCCAAACCATCGGCCCGTTTACAAGTCCCGCCATCAGGAAAAAAGCAATCAAGTCAATCATCGGGGCATCTCTCGTCATGACCAGAGACGCCCAAAGCCTCAACTATGTGAAGGAACTGGCAGGCAGCAGGCCTCATGCGAAGGAATTCATTGATGTGGCTTTTTTCCTGCCATACACAAAAATAGATTTTGACAAAGATTTTGTCCATGTCGGTCTGAACATCTCCAGCCTTTTGTGGAATGGAGGATATACACGCAACAATCAATTCGGACTGAAAACAGATTATCAGCAAGCCATGAGGAAGGTGTTGGATTGGCTCTTATCCAAAGAGAAGGTGAAAGTCCACCTCATCTCCCATGTGGCAATGGGAGAAAGGATTGTGGAAAATGACTATGAGGTGGCCTTTGACCTATGGAAGGCTTTGCATCACGACAGGCTGGTACTGGCCCCATTGTTTTTCTCTCCTATTGACGCGAAAGACTATATAGCAGGCATGGACTTCTTCATGGGAGCCCGCATGCATGCCACGATAGCAGCTTTCTCTGCCGGTGTCCCAGTAGTTCCGATGGCATACAGTCGTAAATTCAACGGATTGTTTATTGACACGCTCTCCTACCCCCATCTCATTGACTTGAAAGAGGATGATGACAATACCATTATGACCATGGTAAAAGAGGGATTCTCCAATCGCGACAGCCTGCAACGGGAGATAGCCAATCAAATGAGTACAACGGTTGCCGCACAAAAAGAAAAGCTCATCAACGAATTAGCAGCCTATCTTTGCCTTGATAGAGATAAAGGGAAGTAGTCAGAAAATTGTAAGCGGAGTCCTGTGGTCCACATTGTTCAATATTGTCAATGCGGTTTATGGATTCGTGGCTGTCCCTATACTCATTGGGTATTTCGGCAAGAGTCAGTATGGTCTGATAGGACTGGCCATGAGCATCAATGTGTATATGCGATTGATGGACATGGGCTTCAATTCCACCAATGTCCGTTTCTTCTCCGCTTGGCTGGCAGAGCACAACCATGACAAGGTACGCAAGGCATTCCAGACCAGTTTGTCGTTCTATGGCTTTATAGGTCTTTTAAATGGGCTTATATTGATTGGCGTCTCGTTCTTTTCCGAAAGTATATTCAATGTTACCCCAGAGCAGGATGTCATACTGAAACACTTGTTCTATATACTTGCTGTGGTCGCCTTCTGCAACTGGTTCTCATCATGTTTTGACCAGCTTATCAAATCTACGGAAAATGTTGCATGGATACAACGCCGACAGATGATTCCCAAAGCCTTACAGATGGTAGTACTTGCCGCAACGGTATTGATAGGACTGAGCATTGAGACCTATTACGTACTTACATGCCTTGCTACATTGTCTATCATTCCATTATCAATAGGAAAGATTCGAAAAGAGACACCATTTGTTAGTTTTATTCCAGGATTGCATTGGCCTACCTTCAAAGAAATGCTCCCATACAGTCTGAATATCTTTTCATTTAGTCTTTTCCAGTTCTCCTTCTATCATTTACGTCCCGTTTTTCTTGGAATGCAAGGTTCTATGGAATCGGTAGCAGATTTCCGCATTCTCAATGGAATCATTGGAGTCATCCACATCATGGTCAGTTCATTCCTTCCTGTGTTGTTACCCTCTACTGCCAAAATTGTTGCCCGTAAAGATAAGCAGGCATACTACAAAGTGGCATACGATGGAACAAAATATTTATCCATTGTTCTGTGCTTTTGCACCTTTGGCTTGATGGCAGTTGGTCCCGACACCCTGTCATTATATGTAGGCGAAGATTATCTTTACTTGATACCCTGGTTCAATTTGTGGCTCATCTGTAATCTTGTTTCTCATAATCAGGCCATATCCAGCCTCATTTTGGCAGGCAGTGATATACGAGCAAATACATATAGCAGTATTGTTGCTTCTGTATTAGGACTCATTTCCTCGTGGTTCCTCATACCTCAATACCAAGTGGGTGGTGTGGTTATTGGGTTTGCCGTCTACGGCTCTGTACAGATGCTCTTCTATTATCTATATTACTGGCCTCGAAAGATGAATATAAGTTCTTGGAGAGTTATTTCCTATTCAATAGGCCCCTATATCTTGATGGGAGGAATAGGATATTACGTATGCCAATTACTTCCAGACTGCGGAGACCATTGGCTGAATTTCTTCTGTTATGGCATAACGTTTACAGTAATATATCTGTTTGCAACCATGCTATTATCCACAAAAGAAGACAGGAACTTCTATCTTAGCATTTTAAAAAGACGTCGCAAATAAATGAGAATTATTGCCTTCATAGTCACACTGGTGTGTTGTTGCCTGATGTTCTTCGTCAAGCGCGAGAAAAAAGTAGCTCTACTCGTTATGGGAGCTATGACGCTGACACTGGTGAATATACCCGGTGTTCCGCTGCACAACGCGAACCTCTTGTTACAGGCGGCTTTCCTGCTGTCAGAATTGAAAAGTCTGCCACGACATTTCAGATTATTGCGACATACACAGATTCTATGGAAATTACTCCTGTTAGTTAGTTTCTCAGCACTGTTGGCGGCATCAACCAGCCCTTACGTGGATTCAATACATTCTCTGCGATCGGAGCTTCTGTTCAGATATTTCGCCATCGCCTACGCCTTTTGGGCTGTCAAGGATGAAAAGTCGTTAAAGCCCATATTACGCATTTCACTGTATTGTCTGTTGGTGCTCACTTTCTTTGGCGTGCTCAATTACATAGACAAGAGTGCCGTGTTCGTCAATTCCTTGACAGCAGGCAGAATATTTAAAGATGCCGCTCTGGGTGACGTTTTTACGGAAAGATCCCGGTTCAGGGTGCAGTCCATGTTTTATTCACCTTTTGACTATGGCTATATATGTGCTGCCATATTTATACTTCATTTGCATGGATGGCACCGACATTTAGAAAGCAAAAAAGCATTTATTATAGCCTTTGTATGTTGTGCATTCGGAATATTTACGTGTGCTTGTCGCACCGTATGGGTGGGTGCTTTTATTTCAATCGCTTGTTACTATATGTGGGTTTTCCAACTAAGAAAAAGTGTGTTGTATGGCATCATTGCTGTGATTGTCTTCATATTTTCATACAACACCGTTCCAGCTGTTGAAGAACAAGTCAACAAGGTGACTGATGCCTTCGTTGAGAACAGTGAAACAAAAGGAAGTTCTATCCAAATGCGCATGGCCCAATACCTGACTGTACTTATCTACACGGAAGGAAATGAATGGTTAGGGTTAGGAAAAGGATATTGGTACAATCTAATCGCTAATGATCCGGAATCTGTCGAAGGTCTCTATGGCATAGAAAGTGTAATTTTTGCATATCTGCTTGAACGGGGCTGGATAGGACTTCTTCTATGGGCAATTTCTTACACCATCGTTTTTCGGTATTTTCGGAAGAATCGTAAAAAAAATAAGGCTTTAGCTGGCTTGGGAGGTTCAATCCTTATTTTATATCTCGTTTTCTCAATAGGTACGGGAGAGTTAGGCTCTGTTTATCCCACGATGCTGCTATTAGGGTTTGCCATCAAGGCGATAGAATACGACAAAGCAAAGAAACTGATTGCAAGCAAGAGACTTTCTGAACCTTCAACCAGCAGCCCATCCATTGACACCAACCTAAGCGTTATCTATCCAACCTTACAGCCAAGAGTGTACAAGCTGACGGAACCTGTTCCGGAGAAGATAGTCGCAGAAGAGCCTCAGCAGCCACAGAAACCGCAACAGCCTCAGCCCGTACCCAAGCCGCAGCCTGAAACGAAGCCGCAGTCTGAAACCAAGCCTCAGTCTGAAACCAAGCCGCTGTATGAAACGAAGGAGGATAAGCCTAAGCGTTTCCTGAGATGGGCTGCCATCCTGTTGTCTGTGCTTGCCATCGGAGCGGTGAAATTGGGAAATTGGGAGATTGGTCGTTTAGTCGTTTGGGAAAGTCACTTTGTGACTCAGGCAACATCCCCAAACGACCAAACAACCAAACAACCAAACGACCAGGTAACATCCCCAAACAACCAAACAACCAAACAACCAAACGACCAGATAACATCCCCAAACAACCAAACGACCAAACAACCAAACGACCAGGTAACATCCCCAAACAACCAAACGACCAAACAACCAAACGACCAGATAACATCCCCAAACAACCAAACGACCAAACAACCAAACGACCAGGTAACATCCCCAAACAACCAAACAACCAAACAACCAAACAACCAAATGATGCCCGTAGCCACGGATGAACCTGAATGGGAAAAATATAACAAGATGGATTACCGCCTGTCCGTTGGTGGCTATTATATCACGGGACTTGACCGCATTGTTAAGGCCCGCGCAGGCGACAATGCCAAGAAGATAGCCAAGCGTGTTTATGGCCGAGAGGAGGGATGCTGCTACATTGAGGTCTACAATGGCATCAAAGCTACCACCGAGCTGGAAAAAGGAAGAGAAATAAAAATCCCGAAGTTGGAGAGCAAGCAGTCTGTGAGGAAGAGACTGAAGCAGTCTGAAAAAGCAGGCAAAGAAAAGTCTGTTGCCAGCGAATCCCCAAACAACCAAACAACCAAACAACCAAACAACCAGGTAACATTCCCAAACAACCAAACAACCAAACAACCAAACAACCAAATGATGCCCGTAGCCACGGATGAACCTGAATGGGAAAGATACAACAAGATGGATTACCGCCTGTCCGTTGGTGGCTATTATATCGTGGGACTTGACCGCATTGTTAAGGCCCGCGCAGGCGACAATGCCGAGAAGATAGCCAAGCGTGTCTATGGCAGCGCAGAGGGATGCTGCTACATTGAGGTCTACAACGGCATCAAAGCTACCACCGAGCTGGAAGAAGGAAGGGAAATAAAGATCCCGAAGTTGGAGAGCAAGCAGTCTGTGAGGAAGAAGCTGAAGCAACAAACGTCGGCCAAGCACTAATAAAACAAATAATCATGCGAGACCACGGAGTTTCCATAGCAAAAGGAATAGCTATCATACTGATGGTACTGGCACATACGAGATTCTCTCAATACGGGGGCATCTATATCAATATGTTTCACATGCCACTTTTCCTCTTTATGAGTGGATATTGCTTTAAAGAAAAATATCTCGAAGATACTCTTCCTTACATGAAAAGGCGAGTGATTGGCATATACTGGCCATATCTCAAATGGTCCTTGTTCTTTCTGCTTATTCATAACTTGTGTTTTTACGTCAATATATACAGCGATGAATACGGATTTCGTGGCACGACATCAACTCTTTATGCTACTTCAGATTTTCTTCATCACGCTATTTCCATCGTGACAAAGATGCAGGGTCATGAACAATTATTGGGAGGCTTCTGGTTCTTAAAATCTCTTTTTGTAGGATCATTTATCTTTTACATAACTCGAAAAGTTGTTCGTTCACCTTACATTTCAATACCTTTTCTTCTGGGCGTCACTGTTTTGCTTTCCTTTATGAATTGGGAAATACCATATTTTGCCATAGGTGCTCGTGAGACATTAGGAGCCTTCTTCCTTATGGTAGGTCATGTGTATAAAACATGCCATTTCAACATACATCAGAATAATTGTTTTCTGCTTTTTGCCCTTGTTTTTGTTGGTATTGGCTCAGTCTACTGGCACGCCACGATGCTATCATTCACATATATTAATGTTGTACCATACGCATTGACGTCCATAATTGGAACACTGGCATTATTTAAGGTGGGGATATACATAGCCGATAAAACAAAGTCTTTGGCTTTCCGTTTTCTTGATTATGTTGGGAGATATACACTTAATGTTCTAACATGGCATTTCCTTTCGATGAAACTCGTATCACTTATAATCATATATATTTATGGACTTCCGATAAAACAACTATCGGAATTTCCAGTTATAGAACAATACGCCACTCAGGGATGGTGGGTTTTCTATTTGTTTATAGGTGTAGGAATACCTGTTGGCGGCACGTATTTTTATCATACGCTGAGAAGAGATTAAACAATAATAAAGAAAAATGTTAGGCTCGTTGAAACGGATATATAAAGTCATCTGTACAAAAGTAAATTCTATCAAGAACGATATCCTTTTGTTACAGGCATTTATTCATGACTATTACAGATATAAAGAAACTTCCCTTTGTCATAACGAACCTTTTCGACGGGATAAGATGAATGCACGAATGATGCTTGTCGGACACTCCATAGAAAAAGGAATGTCCTTTGAATCCAAGAAAAAAAATTGGGGAAAGGAGAAGGTCTTACAGTTATGTAGAATGATAGTTGCTTACATGCAAGAATACCCTGTCTCAGAGGAGGTAATCAATTGTCTTAATATAATAAATGCTTATAGATTAGATGATGAATCGTGCAAATCATCGGAAGTTACAGATTGTATAGATAGTATTCTTGAGCAGTATCATGATTATATTCAAGAAGGTTATGCCGGTGTGAAAGATGTAATAAAACCAGATTCGTTTGATATTAATACCATTCTCTCTTTCTATAAGTCAAGAGCAAGTGTGCGTTCTTTTTCAGAGGAGCCTCTAACGCAAATGGAAATAGAGAAAGTAATGGAAGTAGCCAGAACAACACCGACAGCATGTAACAGGCAGACATCAAGGGTTTACGCTATCACAAACAGAGCCAAAATAGATGAAATATTAAACTTGCAATTAGGTGGACAAGGCTGGGCAGATAGAGCTTCTACTATGTTTATTATAACTGGCTGTATGTCTTGTTTCGGAGGAATTTTCGAAAGACAGCAAGTATATATTGATGGTGGCCTTTTTGCAATGAATTTCGTAATGGGGCTGCATCTGTATGGTATCGCCTCTTGTTTCAAGATGTTTGTTAGGGATTATCAATTGCAGGATAAAGTTTGTAAACTATGTGGCATCCCTCGAGATGAGGTGCCTATAGTTATTGTTATGGCAGGCCATTATAAAAACACTACTGTGAAAGACCCTATATCACATAGATTCGATTATAAGGTTAATATAGTATCGTAAATGAAAAGACTCGCTATCATCATACCAGCTTATAAGGCAACGTTCCTATCCGCTGCACTTGACTCTATAGCTGCGCAAACATGCAGAGACTTTACCTTGTATGTAGGCGATGACTGTAGTCCTGAACCAATAGGCGAAATCGTTGAGCAATACAGAGACAAGATAGAGTTGATTTATCAGCGATTTGACACCAATTTAGGAGGGAAAGACCTTGTCGCTCAATGGGAACGCAGTATTGCCATGAGTAAGGACGAGCCTTACATCTGGCTGTTCAGCGATGACGATGTAATGGAAGCCAACTGTGTGGAGGAACTACTCAAGACCATTGATGCAACACAGGGGGCTTACGATTTATATCACTTCGATGTGGATATCATTAACGAGCATGGTGCTTTTGAACGGCGGAAGCAAGGCTATCCTGCGGTACTATCTTCCTACCGTTTCTACCGTGGAAAGCTCGCTGGAAGTATTTCTGCATTTGTCGTGGAAAATGTTTTTTCACGCAAGATATATGAGCAACATCATGGTTTCATGAAATACGACATGGCATGGGGCAGCGACATAGCCACATGGATTGTGTTCAGCGGGGAAAAAGGAATGTGTACCGTACCCCATGCAAGAGTGAAATGGCGTCAGAGTTCACAGAACATTTCACCCAATTATTCACGACAGATAGCAGAGCGTAAATTGAAGGCTGACCAAAATCTGCTGAACTGGGCCTATCAGTATTTTGATATGGAACCCGACATCTATACTGCAAACAGGGCTTTCTTCATCTACAAGATACATCAATACAAGAAACACGTCGGCAAAGCAAGTCTCAAAGAAGCATTCGCAAAATTCTTTGCGGTTCATGGTAAACGAAGAGACTGGCCGCTTATATATTTGTTTGCCTTTCTTCTTGATGGGATATACTTTCGTGTCAGGAAAAAGTTCTCTTGGCTGAATGGAGATATTAAATAACAATGAAACATGAAGATTATCTATTATAGTTCACCTTTTTTTGCCGACTGCGATTTCCCTTTGATAGGAGAGTTGCAGCGGATGGGACATGATGTGAGATATTATATCTCTATTGCATCTTTTAGTAAGCGGTCAACGCTGATTGACCTGAACTCACTGTATCCGCATACAGGCATCTACCCCGCAACGGAAATATACAGTGAGTTTAACGACTTCCGCAATATGCTCGACCTTTCGCATGTATATGTCGTTAACCAGAAACATAAGCAGAAATTCCATCCAATCAACCTACTGTTGATGATAAAATTGGTCATACATTTCATCATGCAGAAACCGGATGTTATTCATCTAACCAGACCGCCTTACTTGACACAGAAATTATTATATCTGGTAAAAAAGAAAATAGTATTGACCGTTCATGATCCTTTTCGGCATTCGGGTTTTACAAATAAAATGGAAGAGAAGGATAGAAAATTGGCTTTTAAGTATATTTCCAGACTGATCTTACTCAACAATAGGCAGTCTTCATCATTTGCATCATATTATCATGTTCCTGACAACCATATTTTTATCAACAAACTGGGCATGTATAGTACCATTTCATGCGTTGAGCCCATTCCATTCCAAACAGAAAGACCCTTTATCCTCTTTTTCGGGCAAATTGTGAAATACAAAGGGGTTGAATATCTATTGGAGGCCATGAAGATGGTGCATAGCCATTATCCCGAACTGATGTTGGTAATAGCAGGTAGTGGGAAATTCTATTTTGACGTAGAGCCTTACAAAAAGTTGGACTATGTGAAGATTATCAATCATTATATAGGAATCAGGGAATTGGCCGGTATGCTCCGGGCTTGTGAATTTAGCGTTTGTCCATACAAGGACGCAACGCAAAGCGGGGTCATCCAGACCGCCTTTACGTTAGGAGTGCCGATGGTGGTTACTGATGTTGGTGCTCTTGCAGATGCTGTGGCCCACAACAAGACAGGAATAGTGGTTAGACCCAGTGACGCAAACGACTTGGCAAACGGAATCATGGCCTTACATGCTGACGAGGAAAAACGTAACACAATGCGGAAGAACATCCAGGAGGAATGGATGAAAGACATGAGCTGGGAGCCTATCGCCCATGATTATCTGAAATGCTATAAGAGTTGATCATTTCTATTTTCAAGTCACATGAAAATATTACAATTAGCACTTTCACTTGGAGCAGGCGGGGCTGAGAGAATCGCTGTAAGTCTATGTAACTATTTGGAGATCTCGGAAATATTCATACGTGCAAGCGCATATTTGAAATTTTATTTTTAAAAATTGCATACACTACATACACCAACGTGTAACAAACTGATAATGAGGAAGAAAAGTGGTGTATATAACGGTGTAGGTGGTGTATGTAACCAGAGTGGTGGTTTCTCTGTGGCACATACTGGCAATGCAAAAATATGGAAAACGCAATGTCCCATGCGTTGGGACAAAACGTCCCACCCGTTGGGACAACCAACATCTATGGTGAAGGCAAAATTTTAACTACACCTTACTACACCGTTTCATACACCTTTTATCTTGCTGAATTAGAATGAGTTATAGTAAAAGTGTAAGCAGTGTATGTAAATATCGAAAAAAAATAATACTAAGAGCAACACGGAGGTACAATATGGGAATCTACATTAACAAAGGAAGCGACGGCTTTCTGTCGGTCCGCAACAGTAAATACGTTGACAAATCGGGGCTGATAGCCATTGTCAATTCCACACTGAATACAGAACAACGTTTTAGTTGCGTTACCCGCAGTCGTCGCTTTGGTAAGACGATAGCGGCTAAGATGCTACTGGCATATTACGACCGCTCTTGTGATTCGCGCAGCCTTTTCGCCGGCCTGGAGATTGCAAGCCATCCCTCTTTCGAGCAGAACCTGAACAAATATCCCGTCATCTCCATTGATGTGGGCTTTTTCGTCAGTAAGCTTAGGAATAAGACCATCGTAGATGAAATGGATGCTGAAATCATCCAGGAAGTTTGCGGTTATTATCCGGCTGTTCCCGTACTTGAAAAAGACGATCTGATGCAATATCTTATCCGCGTTAGCCTTACTACCTGTGACAAGTTTATTTTTATCATCG
>ONMA01000051.1 GCA_900318815.1 uncultured Prevotellaceae bacterium | reverse complement strand
TACAAAATAGAACACAGAGACACAGAGGCACAGAGATTGATGGTTCCACAGATAATAAAAAAAACTCTGTGTCTTTGTGTCTCTGTGTTCATAAAAACGAAAATTTCGAGCTGTAAGGTGGAACCCTAATATGAAAGAAGTTTCTGAGAAACACGAATACGAACCGAAGAGAAGGGGAAACAAATTGGCACTAATGAGCATCAATTCAATTTGAGAAGCTCGTTTAATTAAGATTCGTGTTGGTTTTATTTGAAATAGGAATAATAATCATGAAGAGTTAAGAAAACGAACTACATTAACATTTTTTCGGGGCCACTTTTCTACATTTTTATCCCTACTGGCTCATAATCTCGTTTTTTTTATCTAAATTTGCACCGCAAAAAGTCATTAACAACAGAAAGATATGGAATCGAAACTGGTAATTTATAATACGCTGACGCGGCAGAAGGAGCGCTTCGAGCCGCTGCATGCCTCTAATGTGGGCATGTATGTATGTGGTCCCACCGTCTATGGCGACCCGCATCTGGGCCATGCCCGTCCGGCCATTACGTTCGACGTGCTGTTCCGCTACCTGAAGCATCTGGGCTATAAGGTGCGCTACGTGAGAAACATTACCGACGTGGGCCATTTGGAGAACGATGCCGACGAGGGAGAGGACAAGATTGCCAAGAAAGCCCGCCTGGAACAGCTGGAGCCGATGGAGATTGCCCAGTACTACACCAACCGCTACCATCAGTATATGGACGCGCTGGGCGTGCTGCGCCCCTCCATCGAGCCGCATGCCTCGGGCCACATCATCGAGCAGCAGCAACTGGTGCAACAGATCTTAGACAACGGCTTCGCCTACGAGTCTTGCGGCTCGGTCTACTTCGACATCGAGGCCTATAATAAGAAGTATCACTACGGCATTCTCTCGGGACGCTCCTTGGAGAATATCAAGGATGCCAGCCGCGAGCTGGACGGCGTGGGCGAGAAGCGCAACCAGGCCGACTTCGCCCTCTGGAAGAAGGCCGCTCCCGAGCATATCATGCGCTGGCCCTCGCCCTGGAGCGACGGCTTCCCCGGGTGGCACTGCGAATGCACGGCCATGGGGCGCAAGTATCTGGGCGAGCAGTTCGACATACACGGCGGCGGGCTCGACCTGGTGTTCCCCCACCATGAGTGCGAGATTGCGCAGGCCGTGGCCTCGATGGGACATCAGGCCGTGAAGTACTGGATGCACAACAACATGCTGACCATCAACGGCAAGAAGATGGGCAAGTCGTATAATAACTTCATCACCCTGGAGCAGTTCTTCACGGGCCAGCATCCCTTGCTCGACAAGGCCTACTCGCCCATGACCATCCGCTTCTTCATCCTCTCGGCCCACTACCGGGGCACGGTCGACTTCTCGAACGAGGCTCTCGTTGCCGCCGAGCGCGGACTGGAGAAGCTGATGAACGCCATCAGCGACCTGGAGCGCGTGCAGCCTGCCGACAAATGTGATGCCGAGACCGAGCAGACGGTGAAGTCGCTGCGCCAGCGTTGCTATGATGCCATGAACGACGACCTGGCCACGCCATTGCTCATCAGTCATCTGTTTGAGGCTTGCACCGTCATCAACAAGCTGGTGGACCACAAGGCCGCCATCTGTGCCGACTGCCTGAAGGAACTGAAGGAGGTGATGCACCTCTTTGCCTTCGACGTGTTAGGGCTGTCGCCCATCGCCCAGAACCAGTCGTCCGGTGCCCAGCAGGCCCGCGAGGAGGCCTTTGGCAAGGTGGTCGACATGGTGCTCTCGCTGCGGGCTAAGGCCAAGGCCGCCAAGGACTGGGCTACGAGCGACCAGATTCGCGATTCCTTGGCCGCTGCCGGCTTTGAGGTGAAGGACACCAAGGACGGTGCTACCTGGAAACTGAACAAGTAGCCTCGTACCCCCGTACCATCGGATCATCGGATAAAAAACAACGGATTTCACGGATTAAACGGATTTTCTAAGTTGCTGATTATCAGCTGGACTTAAATCCGTTTAATCCGTGAAATCCGTTGTTTTTAAATAAATCTTTAGTGGGAAGTCCTATTTCCTGTTTTCCGAGCTTTTTTGAATCACCATTGTAACTACTTGATAATCAGACATACTTGCCCTTATGCTGAGTGACCCGAAAAATGTTCGGACGAAATAGGATTCCGTACCCCCCTACGGGCGAAAGAGCAAATACGCGAGTTTTGAGAGCCTTGGCTTTTCTTCGTGGGTGTCCCAACGCGGAAAACAGGGGATAAAAAACAACGGATTTCACGGATTAAACGGATTTAAGTCTAACTGATAATCAGCAACTTAAAAAATCCGTTTAATCCGTGAAATCCGTTGTTTTTAAATAAATCTTTAGTGGGAAGTCCTATTTCAGCTTTACTTCCTGGGGAAGCTCGAAGCAGAAACGGACACCGTTCATATATTCCTCGTCTAACCAGATGTGGCCATGCAGCAGGCGGGCAATAGACTTACAGATGGTGTAGGTCATGCCAATGGAACGGGCATCGTTGTCTGAATCGGAGAGCATGTCGAAGACCTGATTCTGATTAGACTTGATGATACCGGGTCCTGTGTCGGCAACACTGAATCTTACGTTCTTCTCTATCAGCTCGCAGATGACCGAGATGCTGCCGATATGGGTGAAGTGTACGGCATTCTCAAGCAGGTGCGTAAGCAGTTTCTCCAGTGCGTCGACGTTGCTCTGAATGGTGTAGTCTTGGGGAAGTTTCGACTGGTAAGTCAGCTTCACTCCTGGGTGGCAGCGAATCTCCATGGCCGAAACCAAGTGTTCGCACAGCACGTGGGGATTCATATTCGTAGAGAGCGGTATCGACGACTTGCTCTCAAAGAACGAGAACTCGGCCATCTCGTCGATCATGTGGCTCAGCAGGCGCGAGTTTTCCTTGATGAGCTGTCGCATGGCTTCCTGCTCCTCCGGCTCCAGCTGATAGTCGGAAGTGCCGAGAATGTCGGTGAAGCCCGTGATGGGGTTCAGCGGGGTGCGCAGTTCCTTGGTAATGTTGTTCAGGAACTCGTTCTTCACGTCGAGTGCCTTTTCTGCATCTTTCTTCTCTTTCTCCAGTTTCTTGTTGTCCCTTTTCAGGATTCTGACGGCCTTCTGCCGCTGATAGCCAAGAATGAGCAGAATGATGATGATGCTGGCACCGATTGAGATGTATAGGCGTATGCGCAGTTGGTTGTTACGCTGTTCCAGCAGGCTCTGCTCCAGTCGCATGCGCTCGTTGTTCATCTGCACATAGCAGCTGGCCACCACGTTGCCGTGGGAGACGAGGGTGATGGAGTCGCTGATTTTCTTGAACTGCTGCATGGAGGAGAAGGCTTTTGTATCGTCGCCCATGCGGTGATAGATGACGGCCTGGCGCTCGGCCCTCATAACGGGCTCCAGCTGTTCCGACAGTTTCAGGGCCTCGTCAAATTCACCGTTCATAATGTGGTAGTTCACCTCGACAATAGGCTCAATCGTACCAATCCCGTCGGTACGTTTCAGGTCCATCATCTCCTTGTAGATGCGGTTGAACTCGGCGACGTTGTTCTTGTTGAAGGCCATCTGGCTGAGCCTGTATAATGCCCTGCCCTTGTGGATGGGCGCGGGGTTCGGCTCGGCAAGAATCAGTCGGGCGTATTTCTCGCCGGCGGGGCCGTCCTTGCGGTGGTTGGCTATCTTCATCAGCTCCTGCAGGTCTTCGCCGGCACTCTCGTCGGGGAAGAACCTGTGGCGCATCTCCGTTGCCTCCAAGTAGGCGTTTTCGGCAGCGTCGTAGTCCTGCTTTTGCAGCAGGATGGTGGCTCTGGTGTGCATGGCCATGTACTGTCCGAACTTGCTGTCGAACTTGCGGGCGGCAACCATGATGTTGTCGGCAATCTCGAAAGCCCGCTGGTAAAACTGGTGGGTGGCTTCGTAGATGGCCTGGTTGCTCCACGCGGTGTAGTACAACCGCTCCTCGCCAGCCTCATAGCTGACGTCCTTCAGCTGGTCGGTAATCTTGACAAAGGTATCACGGTCGTTAGTGCTGATATACTTCAGCATATCAGCTTCCAGCCGCATGAGTTTCTCTTTTTCTTTGGAAACAGCCTGTAGGCCTAAGGCACATGACAGGCAGGCCATCACGGTAAAAATCTTTATTTTGTTGATGTGTTTCATAACTATTTTTAGCTTCTGGTCGTACAATCTTTTGCAAAGTTAGTCAATAAATCATGTTAGGCTCATGGATTTCTGTTAAAATATTCAAAATAGGCACTTTATCTATGTTTTTTACACACATCAGGCAAGGCTATATTGAAAAAGGTCTGTCGTTCAGCACTTCAAAGCAAAGTACTGAACGACAGACTGCGAGTAATATATCTTGATGGATAGAGGGAACGGACTTAGTTGATTTCCTCCTTCACTTCCACCTGACGGGTCACGGACTTCTTGACTTTCTTCGTGCCCTGCTTCTCCACTTCCACTTCCTCGTAGGTCGTCACCTTGAAGGTGCCTTCGCCAGTGACGATGACGCAACGGTTCTTGTCGTTCTCGGGGAACGGCTGAACGGTATCGCCCTTCGAGTCGGTCGTGATGCGAGCGGCGTCAAGTCCGTGGTCTTCCACCAGTTTCTTGGTCACGTCGTCGGCACGCTTCTTGGCGTACATCTTGTTCAGGCGTGCGGTACCCGTGCCCTTGTCGGCATAGCCAGTGACAGTCACCATCACATCGGACGAAGTCTTCATCAGGTCGGCTACCTCCTTGATAGCTGCGTTAATGCCCTCTGCCTTGTCGGCATCGCTCTGGCGAATCTCGAAGAAGATGACCTTCTCGACCTTCTTCTGCTCCATCGTCTCCACGGGGCGCTTCTCCTTCACCATGTAGGTGTAAGGCTCCTCAACGTCCACTTCTTCCACGACGTCAACCATCTTGGTGATGTACTTAGGTTCGGCCTTCTTGTAGTTGAACCGATAGATGAGACCGAGCTGGGCGGTGAACTGCCAGTCGTCGGCATCGTTGGTCTTGGAGTTGAAGCGGTCGCTGAGCGAGTTGGCAGCAACTTCGAGCGAAACGCCGAAAGGCTTGCCCTGATTGGTCTCCAAGCGGAGTCCGGCACGCAGGTTGTGGCTCAGACGGTTCTCGTCCCAGGCCAGCGGAGTGCGCCTTGCTTCCAGGTTCAGTGCCTTCAGCTCGTCGTTGTCCCAGGCATAGTTCAGACCTATGCCACCCAGCAGGATCACGTTCAGCGCGTGGTTGGTGGTGTTCTTGCAGAACATGTTCGACAGATTGAGCATCAGGTCGAGGTCTGGAGTGACATACTTCCATTTGTAGTACTGATCCAAGTCCTTGAACCCTGCCTTCGACTGCCATGCGTTCACGTTCAGACGTGCGCCCACCACGGGAGTGAAGTAGTGGCCAAACGAGAGTGAAGCCGTGGGGGTGAAGAGCTTGTCCATCGGCGCATTGGTCGATGTGAGCTGCAGGCCACCCTGTGCCTCCACGTAAGAGAACGACTTGTAGTCTCTCTGTGCCGAAGCGGCACCAACCATCAACAGCGATACTGCTGCGGTCATAATCATTCTTTTACTTTTCATGCAATTAGTTGTTTTTAAGATGTATAAACAAAAATTTTGTGCAAAGATAATGCTTTTTTCCGAAACGCGCATTGTTTTCTGTGAAAATTATGTCACTTAATATGCACAATGTTCAGCGAATAGGCAGGAATATCGAGCACTACGCGGTTGGTTTCAGGCGATAGCGGCTGTTCCACGGGCGAGATGTTGGTGGGTTCCGACAGTGAGTTCTCGTCGGTGCCTTCGGCTGCGGCTAAGCGGACTACGCGGGCCTCGCTGGCACTGAAGTTCTTCAGGTTCAGGTTGGCTGTCGTAACCATGTCGCCCGTGTTGCACACCTTGACGATGAGTTCGCCCGTGTTCTCGTCGATAGTGGCCGACGAGAAGATGCCCTTGCTCTGGTCGCGCTTCAGCACGGTGTCGAACACCAGCTCGTCGTCGAGCCATGCCTTCACGGAGTCGCCTGCCACTTTCAGCGTTACGCTGTACCAGCGGCCCGCCTCCACGCTGCCGCGCTTCGTGGCTGTCTGAATCTTGCCGTCGCTGTTCACCTGCTCAATGGCGTGCTGGGTGTTGCCCCATCCGCCGAAGTTCAGCCAGCAGTAGTTCTTGTCGTTCACGTAGTTGAAGAGGATGAGGAAGCCTTCGGGGCCTTCGTCCTTCCGGGCACGGAACTTGGCGGTGTAGCGGTCTCTATTGATGACGTCCTTCACCACGCAGATGGTGGCCTCCTTGAAGCCCTTCTGATAAACGATGGAGCCTTCCTGCTGCCAGTCGCCGTAGACCATCTCCATCTCCATCTGTGTGGCAAACGAGGCTTTCGTGCCCCAAGTGCCGAAGCCGACGCGACTCTGCTTCGGCGTCAGCGGTTTCTGGTCAGTCCTGTTTTTGTAGGGATTGTCGTTTGTCACCTTGACCACCCGGGTGCCTAAGTGTTGCGGCATGAGCTGCTGCACGTAGTACGAGGGCGTGCCCATCACCTGGTGCGAGTTGAAGCGTATCATGTCGGGACGCCACTTCGCATCGTTCTCATTGACAAAGATGGGTGCGTAGCTGTTCATCGTCACGATGTCCGAGTTGTTCTCCATGCCCATCATGTAGACGGCCTCGCCCAGCGCGGCATTCTGGTTGCCCAGGTCGCCGAAGCCGTTGGTCACGGCATACTCGCCCACATAGATCCTGGGGGTGGGCTGGTCGTTGACGGGCGACAGGCGTGGATAGTTGTCGTACTTGTGGAAAGCGTCGGCAAACCAGCCGGGCGTGCGGTAGTAGTGCTCGTCGATCAGGTCGGCATACAGCTTACTTTCCCACTTGGGGTTGTCGTCGCCCCAGGCCACGACGTTGCCGATGCACTTAATGCCAGGGAACTTATCGAGGATGGCTTTGCGGAACAGGCCGTAGCGCACGTAGTAGCGGTCGCTCTGCTGCCGGGGGTCGGGCTGGTTGTTTTCGTTGCCTATCTCTACGTACTCAATGTTGAAGGGGGCTGGATGCCCGTTCTTGGCTCGCAGCGCACCGTACTTGGTCGTTACGTCGCCGTTGGCATATTCCAGTGCGTTGAGACACTCATCAATCCAGGGCTGAAGCGAGTCCACGGGCGTCATGCCACCGTGCCACAGGCCCACGTTGACCACGTAGAGCGGCTTGGCACCCAGGTCTTCGGCCAGTTGCAGGTATTCGTGGAAGCCTATGCCGTCGGTGGTGCGGTAGCCCCAGTTCACGTTCCAGTGACCCTCGCGCTCCTCGATGGGGCCGATGGTACGCTCCCAGTGGAACGCATTCTCGGGGTTCTCCTGTCCCTCGACGAAGCAGCCGCCGGGGAACCGCATGAACTTCGGGTGCATCTGGTAGAGCATCTCAGCCAGGTCGGGACGCATACCATTCTCACGGTTCTTGAAGGTGGGCGGGAAGAGCGACACCACGTCAAGGCAGACGACACCGACTCCGTCGAACACCAAGGCAAACTGTGCATGCGGGTCGTTGCCGTTGCTCTGCATCGTGACGGTATATTTCTTCCACCCCTTGGCCTTCGTGTCAAGAGGGATGGCAACTGCGGCATAGACATCCTCGCCTTTCTTCGACCAGAGCGTAGCCTTCACCGCCCCACCCCGGTAGTTCAGCACCTTGGCCCAGAACGAGAGGCGGTAGGTGCGGCCCTCCACGGCGTTGATGCCCCAGAAGCCTTCATTAATCAGGCAGACGGGAGCCTCGGGCGTGGCGTTGATGGTCAGTTCGAGGGCGTTGTGCTGAGCCTTGTTGAGCAGTGGGTTTTGCTTGGTGGGCTGGATGAGCTTCGTCTGCAGCTGCGACCCTGCGGCACTATACGTAGTCCATGACTGCATGTCGGCGGGCGCACCGTAGCGGGGGCCGTCCTCGAACGAGCGGTTGCGGATAAGCTCGGCATACAGGCCGCCGTCGGCGGCGTGGTTGATGTCCTCGAAGAAGATGCCGTAGTGGGTGGGGCTGATCTTCGGGCCGAGCTGCTGTGCATCGATATTGATGTTGACTTGTGCCTGCGTGCCGATTGCCGTCATGGCCGACAGCGCAAGCGAAAGAATAACTTTCCTCATAATCATGATGTTTTTATTCTATGTAACGATTACCACTTGTCCTTGGTCACGATGTCGTCGGCCCAGCGGTGATCCTTCGGGAAGGGCTGTCCGCCCCATGCCTTCACCTGTGTCCAAGGCTCGGCGGGGCAGGTCCAGAAGTCGTGGTCGGCGGGCAGGCCGAGGGGCATGAGCGAGAGGCTCGTCATGTAGAGCGAACCGTTGTTGGTGTACCAGTCGGCGGTGCCAGGCTGCGAACCGCAGAAACCGATGGTCAGGAAGCCCGCATCGTTGTAGTTGTTCTGCTGGTCGTACATGCGGTGCATCACCTTGGTCAGGGCGGCACGCACCTGTCCGTTCGTGATGTCCTTCGGCAACTTCTGATACCAGGCCATCAGGGCCAAGGGCTGCATGGCGGCCATACGGTAGGGCGTGGAGCGGCCAATGACGGGGAAGGTGCCCTCGGGCGAGATGAATCGTTCCAAGATGATGGAGAACTTCTGCGCGCGCTTCAGCTCGCGGTCGTAGTACTTCTTGTATTCCAGGCGGGTGTTGGCCTTGGCGTCGATCATGTTCTGCAGGGTCTCTAAGTACATGGCATGGAACACATACGAGGTATAGTAGTCGAAGGCGAAGACGGGGCCGTCGGCATACCAGCCGTCGCCCACGTACCACTCCTCTACCTTGCGGATGGTGGTCATCACGCGGTAGTCGTCGTACTCCTTCAGTCCGAAGGCCTTGGCTAAGAAGCTCTCAATGGTCGAGGAGAAGAGGAACCAGTTGGTGTAGGGCGGCTCCACACGGCGCAGCTGCTGGAACTCTTCGAGATAGCGTTTCTTCGTCACGTCGTCGAGCGGCATCCACAGCGCATCGTAGGCACGGATGAACGATTCGGCCACGTAGGCGGCATCGACCAGGGCCTGCCCGTGTCCGCGCCAGGCCAGGTAGTCGGGCGACTCAGGGTCTACGGCATGCTTGTAGGCGGCCAGCGCCCACTCGCGCAGTTGCTTGCGCTGCCGGCCCTCGGCGGTGTCGTCGTCGGGCAGGGTGAGCCAAGGCGACAGACCGGCCATCAGTCGGCCAAAGGTCTCCATATAGGCCACTTTCTTATTGCGACCGTCCCAGTTGGGCGACACCTCGACTTTCATGTTCTTCTGCAGTTCGCCCTTGGCCATGTTCTCTAATACGGGCTGGGCCATCTTGTAGGCCTGTTCACACCAGTATTCACGGTCGGTCTGCTGCTTCACTTGTTTTTTCTTGGCTGCCATGGGCAATGCCATCAATGCCACGGCGAGGAGAATGAGTAGTTTTTTCATATAGCTGTTGGTTTTAGAAATTGGTGCTTACTGAGGGTGTAGGTGACGGGGGCTACAGCGGCTTAGCCTGTTCGAACTGCACTTGATAGGGCCACTGTTCGTTGTTCTGCGCCCAGTCGCTGCTGGCCTTGCCGCTGGTCCAGGGGTGCGCCCAGTGCTGGGTGGGAGCACCCATCACCACGAAGAACAGGTTCTTGCAGGTGCCGTGGCCTTCGGGTATGGTCAGTTCGGCGGTGCCTTCCTTGTCGGCCTTCACCTCGCCGTAGACGCGCGTGTCGTCGGCCATCAGGGCCACAAAGGCGTAGCGCCAGCCTGCCCGCTCCTTATATATATAATGGTAGCCCTGGGCATCGGTCAGTCCTGTGAAGTGGGCCTTCACCGTAGTGCCAGCGGTGGGGCGCGTCATGTTGGTGATGTGGTAGCCGTAGTTCTGGATGCAGGTCTGCGTGCTGGTCGTGTAGATGGCCTGCGCGGCGTTGACGGTGGTGAGGAACTTCTTGTGCTGGCCTATGCGGTGCTTGGCACGGTCGCGCACGCCGTCGATGTCCCAGGTGGCCATGCGCATATAGCCTTCCATCAGCTCGTCGCAGAACTGCTCCTGAGTGAGTCCATGCATGCGCTTGTAGGTGTCTATGGGGTCTTCGTAGGGCACGGTCGCGCGCCACATCTGTCCGATGACCTTGCGTCCGCGCTTCATCACCCACCAGTCGTGGATGTAGCAGCAGGCATAGCGCCAGTCCTCATGCAGCATGTTCAGGTAGTGGGAGCTGAGGTGCTGCTCGAAGTATTCGCCGTCGGTGAACTGCCGTTCGGGGAATATCTGGTAGGCCTGCCAGTCGGCACAGCTCTCCCACCAGCCGTTGTCGTTGCCGCCGCCCCATCCCCAGCGCCATCCGCGGTCGTAGTGCCGGGCGGCATCGGTGCCTAAGTCGGCCGAGACAAGGTACTGGAACGTATGCCCCACCTCATGGGCTATGGTGTGTCCGCCGCGTGCCACGGCTGCCCAGGGGTTGAAGTGGCCTATGCCCGTCATGCCGCCGCCCACGCCGTCGGTGCCCGAGGCATCGGCCCGCCAGTCCTTCTGATAGGGAATATAGAGCTGAATCTTATAGCGGTCGGTGGTCGAGTGGCCTTCCTCTAAGAAGCCCAACTCGTTGGCATACATCTGCCAGCATTTCTCGGCGATGCTGAGCACGGTGTTGGCGTTGGCCACGTTGCCGTCGCCGGGATATTGTATCTTGGCGGGGTTCTCGCCGTAGCGCACGTCCCAGAACACGGCAAAGTGCTCGCTCTCCAAGTGGTGGGCGAAGTTATAGCCGCTGGTAGCTGCGTCGTTGGTGTAGTTGGTGCCGCTGTAGGTGTTGGGCTTCAGCAGGTAGCGTCCGGGGTTGGTGAAGCTCATGTCGCTCCCATCGATGGGGGCCACCGAGCTGTACTGCTGCGACGACGTGGTGCCGTTGTTCTTGGCAAACTGCATCAGGCTGCTCTTGAACAGGATGGAGTCCACGTCCTTCAGCAAGAACGACTTGTTGGGCTTGAAGCGGTCGTCATAGCGCACCCAAAGCGTGTCCTGCGCCTGCATCGAGGCGGAACAGGCCAGCAGCAGCATTGCGATGTATAGCTGTTTCTTCATGTCTCTTCCTCCTCTGATTATTTAATGATAAACTTTCTTCCGTTCCTCACATAGATGCCTTTTGGCAGTTGGGGCGTGCCGGTCCAACGGCCCATCAGCCTGCCTTGCAGGTCGTAGACGCGGTCGTCGTCCTTCCCAGGCATGGAGCCAGCGGTAATCGGGGTGATAGCCGAAAGTCCCTCGCTGATGCCGTCGATGTAGAATTGCAGGACGACGGGCTCGTTGCTCAGGTCGATGAACCAGGAGGTGAAGGCTTTCACCAGCACCGAGTCGGTGTGCAGGTCTATCAGGCCATTGTCACCGTAGGTGTACACGGGATGGGTGCCGCCATGCAGCTTCCTGTTCGTCACCGAACTTCCGTCCTTGAGGTAGTAGGTGCCGCGCTGCGAGATGGTGGTTTCGCGGTTGCTGGAACTGTAGGTGACTGACTTGGGCGACTGCTTTGCCGGGAGTGTGACGTCGGGAATCAGGTAGAAGGGGCCTTGCGGACGTCCTTCAAGGGCGGTGGCTTTCTTTTCGGCTGCCAGGTCGGGCTCGCGGGTGGGCCAGATGATGTAGTGCTGGTTGGCCTGCATCACCACCTCCTCGTTGCTCAGGTCGATGGTCTCATAGTCCACGATGGCCGTCTCACCGTCGCGGAAGCCACGCACGGTGGCCAGCATGGCATCCTGGCCGAAGGCATCGCGCACCTGCGTTCCCGTCAGGCTGACGGGCAGCACCAGCGAGTTCCACTGGTGCTGACTGAGCGTGCGGCGCAGGGCCAGCATACCGTGGCTCACGCTGTAGCTGCCGAACTTCGTGCTGTCTTCGTCGAGGATGAACTTGTCGATGTCCTTGATGCGCATCGACTTGATGTCGGCGATGTCGAAGGTGTCGCGCCTCACCACCACCTGCCCGTCCTTCAGCTGCATGGTAGCAGCCTCGGAACTGCCTGCTAAGTAGTAGTAGGTGGCTCCGTTGCCGGTCGTGATGGTCAGGTATCTTGCATAGATCAGCGACGTCCAGCGGTCGGCTCCGCCCGCCGTCACAAGGCTTGCCGCCATCAGTACTAAGGTGAATAGTCGTTTCCTCATATTATTCCAGTTGCTCAAATTCTATTAAACAACGGATTTAACGGATTATACGGATTTGGGGCTATGCGATGTTTTACCATTTCACAGATTATCATCGGATTACAGCGGCTAAAGCCGCGATGATGGTCAGAAAAATCCGTTGAATCCGTAAAATCCGTTGTTGTTATTCATACATGCGAAAGTTTTTGTCAGGAGGCGGGGCTATTCTCTCTCCACTCCCCTAATTGGTAGGAGTAACGGCCTTGATGCGTCCGTCTTTCTCAAACTCCATCGGGTCTATGCACACTTCGCGGTGGAAGCCCGGGCCGTCCTTGCGGTCTAAGTAGTGCTTGTTGATGCGATGGTACACGATGTACCACTTGTCCTTGCCCGGTATCTGCAGCACGGAGTTGTGGGCCGTGCCGTAAATCTCCTGGTCGGGACGCTGCTGTAGGATAATCGGGTCCTTGGCCACCTCGATGGGACCTAAGGGCGACTTCGCCGTGCCGTAGGCCACGTGGTAGTTGGGCGAGCCTGTGTCGTCGACGCTCCAGAGGAAGTAGTACGTGCCCTTGCGCTTGAACACGTAGGGGGCCTCGCGATAGGCGTAGTCCTGCAGCGTGCCGCCACGGGGGGTCATCACCGTGACGCTGCTCTCGTCGATCGAGGTCATGTCGTCGTTCAGCTTCGCTCCGGCCATGTAGCCGTTGCCCCAGTACAGGTAGCTCTGGCCGTCGTCGTCGGTAAACACGTCCACGTCGATCTGCTGACCGCCTTTCACGCCTTCAGGCCGCTTGTCCACGATGGGGCGTCCGAAGTCCCTGAACGGCCCGGTCGGACTGTCGCTCACGGCCACGCCGATGGCCTTTCGCTCGCCCTGGTCGCCGCTGAAGTAGAAGTAGAACTTGCCGTTCTTCTTCTCGATGGCGGGTGCCCAGGCGTTGCCCTTGGCCCACTTGGTGTCTTTCTTCAGGTCGAGGATGGTGCCCTCATAGCGCCAGTCTTTCAGGTTCTTCGACGAGTAGCAGGTGAAGAAGTAGCCACCCCAGCCGGGAGCACCGTCGGTGGTCGAGTAGATGTAATAACGTCCGCCGTCGGCAATGACGTCGGGATCGGCGTGCCATTCGGGCAGGATGGGGTTCTTCTGGGCCTGCATGGGCAGGGCGGCTGCCCACATCATGGCAGTCCCTGCGAGTAGTTTGCTGATAGTCTTCATCATCAGATTGTTTTTGGTTTTTAGTACATTTGTTTGCAAATTTAGATAAAATTTTTGAGATTAGCAACACTTTAGCCCGCCTTTTTGCACTTTTTAGTAACATGCAAAAAATAAAATGGTACGATTTCGGAGGTCGCTACGCTCAAAATTATAAAAAAATTGAATCAAAAAATTATAAGAACTATGCAGAGAACAACATCGGCGGAGAATTTTTATAATTTTCGAAATAAATTTTCTTATAATTTTGAGCGAAGCGACCAAGAGAGCAAGGACGGGTCGGTCTTCGACCTCAAAATTATAATAAAATTGAATCAAAAAATTTTAAGAACTATGCAGAGAACAACATCGGCGGAGAATTTTTATAATTTTCGAAATAAAGAATGTTCCATTAAGACACATTC
>ONMA01000018.1:57882-116351 GCA_900318815.1 uncultured Prevotellaceae bacterium | reverse complement strand
GTTCATATCAGCTGGCACTTTCTCTGGCTGTAGAAACCTGAATGCTGTAAAACTTTCAAAGAACATACGGCATATAGCTGCCTACACTTTCGAGAACTGTGACAACTTGCGGTTTCTCGACATACCAGAGAGCGTGGCAAGCTTTGGAGAAGGCGTATTCCGCTGGACTCCTCTTGACATGATCCTCATCAGGGGAACCTTCCCAGAGGGGCTGCGCGATGACACATTCTATTTCATGAGTGAGTCAACGGTCATCTATGTCCAGGCTTCAGAGGTGTCAAAGTTCAAAAGTGTGTTCCTGGGTACTGTGCTTTCCCTGGAAGACTATACTAATGGCATTACCACGCTGGCAGTAGAATCAGACCAAGAACCTCTTTACTACGACCTGCAGGGCCGTCGCCTCACCGGCAAGCCCCAGCATGGACTATATATCAAGAACGGAAAGAAGGTGCAGGCGAAGTGATAATTATTTTTGTTTCGCATTAGAAATGCTGATACTCGAAGCAGTCGGATTCTTGCAGTAGCAAGCGGCAGAGCCGAGCGAAGAAATCCGACTGAACGGGTTTCTGAACCGACTGAACGGGTATTGAGTAAAGTCCTTAAAAATGAAAACTATAATGAAAGTAAAAGTATTCTTATTAAGTTGCTGTACATTGCTATTCTCGTCATGTGCAACTATCATAACAGGTAGCAAGGCGACGGTTGTCATAGATGGTAGCCTGAATGCTCCCGTGACCATACAAGCAGGTGAACTGACTTACGAACGTGTCGATTTGCCCCAGCAAATAGAGATGCCGCGCCGCCACTTGGACTATCCGATAAACGTTTCCTTGGACTCTGCCCATTCAGTTTCAGTCAAGCCAGGCACGAAGATGAATATGTGGTTCTGGGGCAATCTGCTTGGCCCGGGATTGATAGGAATGCTTGTCGACGGCCTGACATACAGTGCCGTTCAGCCACGCTACAACACTTTCTTTATACAGGAACAAGATACTTTGGGCACTCGTATACTGACAGCACATAGCTATCCGGAGCCGAAGAAACATAAGAAAGATTTCTTTCATCATGAAATTGGAACGAACGTCGGATTTCTGTCCTGTGTGGGAAGAAGTCGTATGGACAAGACGGGAGCCTTTCTTGAGCATCAATTAGGCTGCGAGGTAGGCGACCAGTGCAACTACTTTGGCCCCGTGTCCTTAGGACTGCATTACTATTATCATTTAAACAGCCGATGGGGCGTGGGGTTAGCGTATCAGTACGCATACGGCTACAAGCCATACGATAAAATGAGCGAACAGCAGCCTGTCGGCTGGTGCGATGTGCTTGTACGCTCACACTCACTGATGGCCGCAGTCAAGCGGCAGTGGCTGGAATGTGGGTCGCTGAGTTTCTACTCCAAGGTTGCCCTGGGATTCCAGCACCGCCATGTGTACTGCTCATTTAGAGATGCCATGCAACAGACAAGGACACCCGATGACAAGCGATGGCTGTTGGCCTATCAGCTTTCGCCGGCCTGCATGGAGGTGGGAAACAGGGTGCGCTTCTTCATGGAGTGGGGCTATGGTCAAGAGGGAGTATTTACAATCGGTCTCAATACCCGGATATGAAAATATTAAGTATGGATATTAAGGTGTGTTCTATAAATTGCAAAAAATGAAGCACAACGTTCGGATGATCATCCAATCATGGAAACAAACAATTTCCGTCTTCACTTTGTTGTTGGCAATCCTTACGTCTTGTGACATAGGAGTGCGGTTCTTGTTTAATGACGAGCCTCGCTATACTTTACAAGGAGATAGCGGTACAGTAACATTGTCAGGTTATTCACTTGACCGGGATGACATCAGTTTCCATTTTGACGGAGACTTTTACGTCAATTTGGATTCTCTGAAAGTATTGTATTTCAATCAAGAAGTTCCCAACTTGCATGTGAAAATATATCGAAATGATGTACTAATCAGTTTTTTTGAACGACGTCTTCGCATTAACGGGAAAGAAGTACTTCGTGTGTCAATGAGAGATGTTGTTCCGTATAAATTAGTAAAGACGGGCTACATTGAAATCCTTCCCTCTGATTTCATTTTGTGTAATGGGAAACCGATAATTACCGATACAATCAGACTCTCAACGGCAAAGAGATACAAATCCCTAAAAAGATTTTCGGTAGATTAGTTCTAATAAAAAACAGCAGGACCATTCTTTACGGTTACTTTTCCCATCATGAAATTATGTCTATAGGATACTTGGAAATGAAAAGAAAAACGAGTATTCCTTTTGCATCTCGCTCGTTTTTTCGTACCTTTGCAGTCTACAACCAACAACAGAGAGAAATGGAGTCAATCAGCAAACAGCATTTTGAGGGCGAACGTCCTCTTTTTGCAAAGTATCACCTGCGCTTGGAGCAGGTGACTATTGGCGATGGCGAGAGTGCCATCAAGGAGTGTTCGGACATAGAAGCAGAGGACTGTCGCTTCTGGGGTAAGTATCCTTTCTGGCACGTGCATGGATTCAGGATTAACCGTTGCCAGTTCGACGTGGGAGCACGCTCGGCCCTGTGGTACAGCGACCATTTAGACATGCGTAACACGCGCATCGACGGCCCGAAGATGTTCCGCGAGATGAGCGACCTCTACATGGAGAACGTCACTATCAACGATGCCGACGAGACCTTCTGGCGTTGTCGCAATGTCGAGGCCCGCAACCTGGAGCTGCACGACGGCACCTATCCTTTCATGTTCTCGGACAACATCCGAATCGACGGATTGAAGAGCGACTCGAAGTATGTGTTCCAGTACTGCAAGAACGTGGAGCTGCACAATGCCCATATCGTGACCAAGGACTCGTTCTGGGAGTGCGAGAATGTGACTATCTATGACTCGCTTCTCGACGGAGAGTATCTGGCATGGCACTCAAAGAACGTGCGACTGGTCAACTGCCACTTAGCTGGCGAGCAGTTGCTCTGCTATGCCGACCAACTGGTGTTGGAGAACTGCACCTTCGACCAAGCCTGCGACCGTGTGTTCGAATACAGCAACGTCGAGGCATCCATCCGTGGCCATATCGAGAACATCAAGAACCCGATCAGCGGGCATGTCGTGGCCGACAGCATCGGAAGCATTACCATTGATGAGCATGTCAGCCAACCCAATAACTGCATTATAGAGACCCGGCCATGAAATACGATTTCGACAAGATTGTACACCGCCGTGGCAGTGGCTGCTATAAGTGGGACGAGGAAGCGGAGGAAGGCATTATCCCCATGTGGGTGGCCGACATGGACTTCCCGACGGCACCAGCCATTATCGAGGCCTTGCGTCGCCGTGTGGAGCATGGCGTGTTTGGCTACTCGCTGGTGCCTGATAGCTACTATGAGGCAGTCGTCAGTTGGTTCAGCCGACGGCATCAGTGGCATATTGAGCGTGAGTGGATTCAGTACACCACAGGCGTGGTGCCTGCGCTCAGTGTCATCGTCAAGGCCTTCACCGAGCCTGGCGACAAGGTCATCCTGCAGACACCCGTCTATAACTGCTTCTTCTCCTCTGTGCGCAATAACGGCTGCGAGGTGCTGGGCAGTATGTTGCGACACAGTCGCAACCCACAGGAAGGGAACGCACGGGAAGGGAACGCGCAGGAGGGCAACACACAGGAAGGGAACACACGGGAAGGAGACGGAGAAACTGCCTCGCTGAGCCGCTACACGATGGACTTCGCCGACTTAGAGGCGAAGGCCCATGACCCTCGCGCCAAGCTGCTCATCCTCTGCAACCCCCACAACCCCGTGGGGCGTGTCTGGACGCGCGAGGAGCTGGAGCGCGTGGCTGAGATATGCAGGAAGAACAACGTCATCGTTGTCTCCGATGAGATACACAACGAGCTTTGCTATCGCGGTCGTCGTTACGTTCCCTTCGGCACCGTCGACATGGAGAACGCCATTGTGTGTACCTCGCCATCCAAGTCGTTCAACACAGCCGGACTGCAGATTGCCAATATCATCTGCGCCCGCCCCGAGTGGCGCGAGAAGATTAATCGTGCCATCAACATCAATGAGGTGTGCGATGTCAATCCCTTCGGTATCGTGGCCTTGCAGGCAGCCTACAACGAGAGTGAGGAGTGGCTCGATGCTCTTTGCGAGTATATCTACCAGAACTATGAAGCCCTCTGCGACTACTTTGCTAAGGAACTGCCCCAGTTGACGGTGATGCCGCTCGAAGGAACCTATCTCGTCTGGGTCGATGTGCGTCCTACGGGACTCAGCAGCGATGCCCTTGCCGACCGGCTGCTCAGGATTGGCAAGGTGCAGGTGAACAGCAGCACGATGTATGGCGGTGAAGGTTTCATCCGTATCAACATTGCCTGCCCGCGTAGTCAGATGATGGAAGGACTGCGACGCATCAAGGAAACCATTGTTGCCTGTGAATAATACAATTATTTAAATAGTCAAGTCATGGAAGAAATGAAGAGCCAGTTGCCCGAGAATGCGTTCAGGGAACTGAAAGAAGGAGAGAAATACGAACCACTGATGGTGCCTGATGGCCAGTACCCCGAGGTGAATGCGTGGTCGGTAACGTGGGGTGTGGTCATGGCTATGCTGTTTTCGGCTGCTGCCGCCTATTTAGGACTGAAGGTGGGCCAGGTGTTCGAGGCCGCCATTCCCATAGCCATCATTGCCGTGGGTGTGTCGACGGCTACGAAGCGCTCGAAGGCACTGGGCGAGAACGTCATCATCCAGTCCATCGGTGCCTGTTCCGGTGCCGTGGTGGCCGGTGCCATCTTCACGCTGCCCGCCATCTATATCCTGCAGGCCAAGTACCCGGAGATGTCGGCCTCGTTTATCAAGATCTTCATCTCCTCGCTCTTGGGTGGCATCATCGGCATCCTGTTCCTTATCCCGTTCCGCAAGTATTTTGTCAGCGATATGCACGGCAAGTACCCCTTCCCCGAGGCCACGGCCACCACGCAGGTGCTGGTGAGTGGAATCAGGAATGCCTCCCATTCAGCCTCCGAGGGAGCCGGCGGTGCTGGCATCCTGCTGACAGCCGGACTGGTAGGCGGTCTCTATGACTTCATCGTGGCCACGTTGGGCTGGTGGAATGAGAACTTCACCTCGCGTGTCGTGGGATGGGGCGAGCAACTGGCCGACCAGGCCAAACTGGTGTTTAAGATTAACACAGGTGCTGCCGTCTTGGGACTGGGCTATATCATCGGTTTCAAGTACGCACTCATTATCTGCCTCGGCTCTGTGGCCATCTGGTGGTTAGTGGTGCCGGGAATGGCCATCGTCTGGGGCGGCGACGTGCTCAACACTTGGAACCCGTCGATTACGATGACGGTAGCCGACATGTCGCCCGAGCAGATTTTTACCAACTATGGCAAGTCTATCGGCATTGGTGCCATTGCCATGGCCGGCATCATCGGCATTGTCAAGTCGTGGGGGATTATCAAGACGAGCGTATCGCGATTGGTGGCTCCCCATTCAACCTCCGAAAGACGAGTAGGCGAGGCCTGCAAGCGTACTGAAGAGGACTTGCCCTTCAAGTTCATTGCCGTTGCTTCGATTGTGACGATACTTGTTACCTTCCTCTTTTTCTGGTTGGGAGTGATGGACGGCAATATGCTTTTTGCCTTGGTGGCCATTGTGCTCACGGCGGTCATCGCCTTCCTCTTCACCACCGTGGCGGCCAATGCCATCGCTATTGTTGGCTCGAACCCCGTGAGCGGCATGACGCTTATGACGCTCATCTTAGCCTCGGTGGTCATGGTGGCCGTGGGTCTGCGCGGAACGAGCGGCATGGTGGCTGCGCTGGTCATGGGTGGCGTGGTGTGTACGGCCCTCTCGATGGCCGGTGCCTTTATTACCGACCTGAAGATTGGCTACTGGTTAGGAACCACACCGCGTAAGCAAGAGTCGTGGAAGTTCTTAGGCACACTGGTCTCGGCGGCTACCGTGGGCGGCGTGATGATGCTGCTCAACGAGACTTACGGCTTCGCCTCGGGCCAGTTGGCAGCCCCGCAGGCCAATGCTATGGCGGCTGTCATCGACCCGCTGATGAACGGTGTGGGCGCTCCCTGGCTGCTCTATGCCATCGGTGCTGTCATCGCCATCGTGCTCACACTGTGCAAGGTGCCTGCCCTGCCCTTTGCCTTGGGCATGTTCATACCCTTGCAGCTCAACCTGCCGCTGTTGGTGGGAGGTGCCGTCAGCTGGTATGTCACCACCCGCTCGCCACAGAAGGCTGTTAATGATGCCCGTGGAGAGCACGGTACACTCATTGCCTCTGGCTTCATTGCGGGGGGTGCCCTGATGGGGGTGGTCAGTGCCCTGCTGCGCTTTGGCGGCATTAACCTCGTCGACGATGCCTGGCTGGCCAATTCGCTTTCCGAAGTCTGCGCCCTCGTTGCCTACATCCTCTTGATTATCTACTTCGTGCGGGCAACAAAGGTGGGCAAATAAAGGAAGATAGGGGAAAGAAGAGCCTATTTCTTCCTGAGACGGTTCAGGATAATGTCAATCCAGGAGTTGCGAACAGTCTGCTCCATCTTTCTGTTGAGCCGCCGGTGATTAATATTGACAGTGTCTTGCCATTCTGGTACTGCATCCTGATAGGAGGCCAGGGTGGCAAGACCTAATTCTGGCAGTATCACCTGCGACGTGTCTTTGAGGGGAATGACCGCTGAGCCAATACGCTCGACGATGACCGAGGCGATGCCTTGCGAGAGGATACCCAGTTTGCGGGCGGCTCCCCATGAGAGGTCGATGATGCGTCCATGCAGGTATGGCCCTCGGTCGTTGACGCGCACGATAACCGAGCGGTCGGAAGCAGGATTAGTTACCCTCAGGTAGGTGCCGAAGGGGAATGTGCGGTGGGCACACGTCATACTGTCATGGTGAAGCGTCTGGCCGCTGGCCGTGCGAGTCCCCGTTGCGTTCTTGGAATAATAGGAGGCAATTCCCTTCTGGGTTTGCGCCGTGGCAAACCCCAGTGAAAGATGGTAAAAAATGAATGACAAACTTAGCCACAGCAGATTTCTACTGATGGAACTGAAGGATAATTTTGGGGTACGAGGGTACGGGGGTACGGGGGTACGAGAATAGTCTGCACAACTGATATTCCGCAAGAAGTCTATCCTCGTACCTCCGTACCTCCGTACCTTCGTACCCCCGAAATCGTACCTGTTTGTTATTTGCATGTTACTAAACAATCCCTTGTGCCATCATGGCGTGAGCCACCTTCATGAAGCCGGCCACGTTGGCGCCTTTCACATAGTTGATATAGCCCGAAGGTTCCTTGCCATACTTGACGCACTGCTGGTGTATGCCCGACATAATCTGGTGCAGGCGCTGGTCCACCTCTTCGGCCGTCCACGACATGCGCATGGAGTTCTGCGTCATTTCCAGTCCGCTGGTGGCCACACCGCCGGCATTGACGGCCTTGCCAGGAGCGAAGAGCTGTCCGGCGGCGATGAACTTGTTCACGGCCTCTGCCGTGCAGCCCATATTCGACACCTCGGCCACGCAAAGCGGCTTGTTGGCCAGTATGCGGTCGGCATCCTCGCCGTTCAGCTCGTTCTGGGTGGCGCAGGGCAGGTAGATGTCGGCTTTCTGCTCCCAGGGCCTCTTGCCCTCGAAGAACTGTGAACCCTCAAACTCCTCGGCGTAGGGTGCGCAGATGTCGTTGCCACTGGCACGCAACTCCAGCAGATAGTCAATCTTTTCGTCATCGAGTCCGGCGGGGTCGTAGATGTAGCCGTCGGGGCCGCTGATGGTAATGACCTTTGCGCCCAGCTCCGTGGCTTTCTTGGCAGCACCCCAGGCCACATTGCCGAAGCCCGAGAGTGCCACGGTCTTGCCCTTGATGTCGAGTCCGTGGGTCTCCATCATCTGGTGAACGAAGTAGAGGGCACCAAAGCCCGTTGCCTCCGGGCGCAGGATGCTGCCGCCCCACTCCAAGCCCTTGCCTGTAAGAGTGGCGCCGTGGAACTGCGAGGTGAGCTTCTTGTACATGCCGAACAGGTAGCCTATCTCGCGGCCACCCACGCCGATGTCGCCGGCGGGCACGTCCATGTCAGGGCCTATCACCTTGTAGAGTTCCATCATGAAAGCCTGGCAGAAGCGCATAATCTCGGCATCGCTCTTGCCTCGCGGCGCAAAGTCGCTGCCGCCCTTGCCGCCGCCCATGGGCAGGGTGGTCAGGGCGTTCTTGAACGTCTGCTCGAAGCCCAGGAACTTCAAGATGGAGAGGTTGACGGATGGATGGAAACGCAAACCGCCCTTGTACGGGCCGATGGCGCTATTAAACTGTACGCGGTAACCAATGTTGACTTGCACTTCGCCCTTGTCGTCGACCCAGGGCACACGGAAAGTGACGATTCGTTCTGGCTCTACGATGCGCTCAACAATCTTGGCCTTCTCGAACTCAGGATGCTGGTTGTACACATCTTTAATAGATTCCAGTACTTCACGTACTGCTTGTAAGAACTCTAACTCACCCGGATGCTTGCGCTCCAAGGCTTGCATAATCTTCTCAACTTCCATAGTGTTATAAATTTAAAGTTTCAGTATGTTATTAGAACACCGCAAATATAGGGAAAAAAACGTAACCAGCCAAAGAAAAATCGGGTATTTTTTCCTTGGCTGGTTACTATTTGTTAAAAAAGTGGCTATTCGCTCTTCGGCAGCAGCACCACGCCCGTCTGTTTCTTGCCGTCCATCATAATCTTGAGCGGACGGTCGAAGCGCACGTGGCGCACATGCTCCGTCTCGCTGATGGCGGGCATCTGGTCGAGCAGTTCTTTCTGGAACACGCCGTCGCCCGTATAGGTATTGATGGTGAAGTAGCCCACGCCGAACGATGTCAGGTTCTGGAAGAAGTGGGTGCCCTGCGAGGGGTCTACATGGTAGTTCTTCAGGCCAACCTCCACGATGACGCGCGAAGCTGATATATGGGGCCACTTGACGGGAATGCCCAACCAGTAGTCGCTGGAACCCCAGCGGCCCGGCCCTATGAGTACATAGTTCTTCCCCTCGTTAAGGAACTGGCGGTTGATTTGCTCTATCTCGGAGGCTATCATCGGATTGTTCGAGGCGGTAAACGTCTCGTCGGCCTTCACGTAGACCACGTCGGTCACATCCTCAGAGATACCGTGTCCCAGAGAGTTGTAGGAGCGCAACAGGCAGTCGGCATCGGGAATCTTCTGCAAGTCCTCGTCGAGCACCTGCTTCGAGTCGACGATGGGGCGGATCTGGAGCAGGTAGAAGGCACCCCCTAATGCTCCCGAGGGACAGCTCCCCTCAGCCCCCGAGGAGGTGTCTACCGTCTTGCCCAGCATCGCTTCCCCTTCGGGAGAAGAAAGTGGGGCTAAATTGCAGGCAAACTCAATCTCCACGGGGCGGCGCATCTCCTCGGCACCCAGCTTCTGCGACAGCTGGAGCAGTTCGGGCAGGGGGAAGATGCCTTGCTGCAGCACGCCGCAGAAGGAGATGACCTTGCGCCCGCCTTCGTAGAGTCCGTCGCGGATAATCTGGTCTACGGGGTCGTAGGTCGAGGCAATGCCCTGCAGCGAACCGTCCTTGTCGGCCTGCTTCACCCGCAGGTTCTTGATGTTGAAGCCGTCGTCGACCGACCACTCTTCACTCTTCACTTTTATCTCTTCATGGTTCATGTCCAGCGCATAGAAGCGGGTCTGCGTCTCGCGCAGAGCCGTGTCCATCTCGCTGGTCTGCAGTATCTGGTGCGGGTGGTAGGGCGAGACACGCAGCGTCTGTCCGCCGTCCACGATATATTTGCCCAGTCCCAGCGCAAGGGAGGCAATGCCTTCCTCGGCAGTCTCGTCGCCAATGGGGTAGTAGTTCAGTGAGCGCAGCACGCCCGAGAAGTTGGGGTAGTACAGGTCGCCATACTGCTGACCTACGACCTCCTGCAGCACCACGGCCATCTTTTCCTGGTCAATGACGTTGCGAGTGGCGGTCATGTAGGCTTTCGAGTCGCGGTAGTACACCGAGGCGTACACGCTCTTGATGGCACAGGCCAGCATGCGCAGCAAGGTGTACTTGTCGTCGAGCCAGGGAATCATGTAGGTGGCATAGATGCCGGCAAAGGGCTGATAGTGGCTGTCTTCAAGGAGAGATGAGGAACGGATGGCGATGGGCTTCTTCGTGGCCTCGAAGAAGATGAAGAAGTCCTCAATCAGGTCGTCGGGCAGCTGTGCCTCGAGGAAGTGGCGCAGTATCTCCTCGTCGGGTGCGTCGCTCAGCGCAATGCCCCAGAGGTTGTTCTCGTCCATGAAGTTGTCGAAGAAGTCGGTGCAGAGTACCACCGTCTTCGGTATCTGCACAGAGGCATTGGGAAACTGGTTGAGTTCGGGGTGCCGCTTGATGATGTTGTCGAGGAAAGCCAGGCCGCGGCCCTTGCCGCCTAATGAGCCTTCGCCGATGCGGGCGAAGTGGGAGAGACGGTCGAACTTCTTGCGGTCGAACACGGCCACCACGCCGATGTTCTTCATCTTGCGGTACTGCACGATGGCGTCGAAGATAATCTGGCGGTGGGCATCCACATCCTGCAGCTTGTGCCAGGTGACGTGCTTCAGGAACTGGCTCACGGGGAAGATGGCACGGGCGCAGAGCCAGCGGCTCATGTGGTTGCGCCGTATGTGGTGCATCAGCGAGTCGTGCGGAATCTTGAAGATGTTGTCCTGCAGCTCCTTCAGCGTAGCCACGCGCATCACCTCCTTCTTGGTCACGGGGTCGCGGAAGATGAAGTCGCCGAAGCCCAGGTGCTCTTCGAGCAGGTGGCGCAGGTCTATGTTGAACTTCTTTGAGTTCTTGTCCAAGAAGTCATAGCCCTCGGCCTCGGCCTTCGCCTTGTTCACCGTCTCGGAGCTTTGCAGTATCAGCGGAACGAACTCGTCGCGCTGGCGTATCTCGCGCAGCAGCTTCAGACCAGCCTCCGGGTCGCTCTCGTCCATGTGGGCCAGTCGGCCTGCGGGCTTGTTGATGGGGAAGCGCGTATCGCTGATGACGCCCTGCACGTTGTCGTGGTACTTCTCGTAGATTTCCATCGCCTCCTCATAGCTCGTGGCCAGCATTACCTTCGGTCGTCCGCGCTTGCGCTGGGCGGCGGCATGCGGGTTCAGGGCTTCCGTCGAGAAACTCTTGCTTTGCGCCAGTATATAATTATAGAGGTTGGGCAGGATGGAGGAGTAGAAGCGGATGTTGTCCTCTACGAGCAGGATCATCTGCACGTCGGCTTCGCGTATGTCGTGCTCGATGTTCATGCGGTCCTCTATCAGTTTGATGATGGAGAGGATGAGGTTGGTGTTGCCCAGCCAGCAGAACACGTAGTCGAAAATCGACATGTCCTCGTCCTGCATGCGGCGGGTGATACCGTGGCTGAAGGGTGTCAGCACCACGCAGGGTATCTGCGGGTGGCCCGACTTCACCTCACGGGCAACGGTGAAGGCATCGTTGTCGGCATTGCCGGGCATGCAAATCACCAGGTCGATGTCCGTCGTCTTCAGCACCTCGCCGGCTTCCTCCGTGGTGCATACCTGCGTGAAGGTAGGCGGGTAGCGCATGCCAAGCGAGGTGTACTCGTCGAATACCTTTTCGTCTACGCGCCCATCGTCCTCCAGCATGAAGGCATCGTAGGGGTTGGCCACAATAAGAACGTTGAATATGCGTTTCGTCATCAGGTTGACGAATGAGACATCTTTCAGGAAAAAGTTATTAAACTCCTGCGGTACGTTTGCCATATCTGAGATATAATAATTATTATGGTGTGCAAAGTTACTAAAAATTCCCGATTAAATGACTGTGTTTAAACATTATTCTATAATTTTGCAGGCAAAATGAGACTCTTTAACTATCGAGACAAGGAAATACTGCGGCTGGCACTGCCCAGCATTGTGCAGAACGTAACGGTGCCGCTCTTGGGACTGGCCGACGTGGCCATCATGGGCCACATCGGCGATGCGCGCTACATCGGGGCCATCGCCGTGGGGTCGATGATTTTCAACGTGATGTACTGGCTGTGCGGATTCCTGCGCATGGGCACCAGCGGACTCACGGCACAGGCGTTTGGCGAAAAGAGAGGAGAGAGGAGAGTGGAGAGTGGAAAGAGGAGAGTGGAGAGTGGAGAGGTCATTATCCTCCGTGCTTCTCTGCGCCTGGCACTTGCCATCGGTCTCAGCATGGTGGTGCTCCAGGTGCCGCTACGCGCCCTGACGTTCTGGCTCATGCAGCCTACCGCCGATGTGGCCGCTCTCTGCCTGCCCTACTTCAACATCTGCATCTGGGGGGCACCAGCCGTACTGGGACTCTACGCGCTGACAGGCTGGTTCATCGGCATGCAGGACACGCGCACTCCCATGGCGGTGGCCATCGCACAGAACATCATCAACATTGCCGTCTCGGCTACGCTGGTCTTCTGGTTCGGCATGGGCGTCGCGGGCGTAGCCACAGGAACGGTGGTGGCCCAGTGGGCTGGATTCTTGTTGGCCGGGACGATAGCCTATCGATTTCATAAGCCTCAGCCTTCGACAGCATCACGTCTGTCCAACGGCTCTTTCTCCTGGCACCGTTTCTTCGCCATCAACCGCGACATCTTCCTGCGCACGCTGTGTCTCGTGGCCGTCAACCTCTATTTCACCTCAGCCGGTGCGGCACAAGGGGCACTCACACTGGCCGTCAACACACTGCTCATGCAGTTGTTCACGCTCTTCAGCTACTTCATGGATGGCTTTGCCTACGCAGGCGAAGCATTGGCCGGCCGGTACTATGGCGAGAGAAACCAGACGGCACTGAGCGATGTCGTGGGACGACTGTTCCGCTGGGGATGGGCCATGGTGGCCGTGTTTACGCTGGTCTACTGGGGTGGTGGCACGCCATTCCTGCATCTGCTTACCAGCGATACCGAGGTGGTCAGCGCGGCTGCCGACTACCTGCCCTGGGCGCTGCTCATCCCACTGAGCGGCATGGCGGCCTTTGTCTGGGACGGCATCTTCATCGGCATCACCTATACGAGGGGCATGCTCGTCAGCTGTCTCATGGCCACGGCGTTGTTCTTCGCCCTCTGGTTCGCAGGCAGTCCGGCGTTAGGCAATCATGCCCTCTGGCTCGCCCTCATTGCCTATCTGTCACTGAGAGGCATCGTGCAGTGGTGGCTATGGTGCCGCCTTTCCTAAACGGGCAAGGCAGGGAATATCGGCACAAAATGCAGTTTTTGGCCATTGGAGATGAAAAAAAACGGCAAAACCATAACCTGTTTTGGAAAAAAAATGTATATTTGCACTCTAAATCATTGAGAGTATGGCAAAGAACGCTGTCTGGCAAGACGATTACTGGTTACTGCTCATGCACATCTACCTACAGAAGCCTGTGGGCCTCAAGCCCCTGTACAGCCGCAGTATGGTGGATCTAAGTCTGGAACTGCACATTGCACCCCGGACATTGCGGTCACGCATGGAACAGATAGCAACCCTGAGTACCCCCCGCATAGAGCGCATCTGGCATCAGTACAGCAAGAACCCCAAACGACTGGCGCGTGCCGTGCGACTGTTGCGCAGCATGAAGGGCTTCGGTGCTGCCGACGAGTTCTACGAGGGAGTGGAAGTGCAGGAGACGTTTGAGAAGGACTTCCACCCACTCAGCGAGGACAATCGTTTCACGCCTATCATGCTCATCCTCATCCTCGACCTTTATTTCAAGCTGACGCCCAGCACCATGGTGAGCCAGACACCCGAGGTCACAGAACTGGCACAACTCCTGAACCTTAGTAACAGCGACATCGTAGACGTGCTGCACATCTTTCTGGTGTGCGACCCCTACATGACCAACGTCGACCTGACTTTCTCGCCCCTACTGCTGCCTTGCCAGCAGATATGGCGACGATTCGACGGCGACGAGGGCAAACTGCTGCGCCAGACGGCAGAGGAGATGAGGGAGTACTTTCTTTCCTGACAATAAATAACAGAATCATATCACAGCAAACAAAGTGGCCCAGATCCAGATACAAGAACAGAAGCAAGAACAGCGTCTGCAACAAACCATCTCGCAACAGCAACTGCTCGTGTCGCAACTTGTTGAGATGCCCGTCATGCAGTTGGCCGAGCGCATCAATACCGAGATGAACGACAATCCGGCACTTGAGACGGCTACCGAGGACGAAAGCCCTGACTATGCCGACGCGCCAGACAGCAACGACTATCAGGAGAGCAACGACGACTATGACAGCGTGCGCGAACGCGAAGAGAGAGCCGACGCACTTGATGCCGCGCTCGAGAATATTGGCCGCGACGATGAGGACTTGCCCGTTTACCAGGGGGGGCACTCCGTGGCCGAGGAGCGGGAGGAGATGGTCTATGGCAACGCCGAGTCGTTCTACGACCAGCTGCTCCAGCAGGTGGGCGAACTGGAGCTGACCCAGCGGGAGCGTTACATCATGGAATACCTGATACGCTCGCTCGACGACGACGGCCTGCTACGTACTTCGCTGTCGACCATCAGCGACGAACTGGCCATCTACCACAACCTGGATGCCACGACGAAGGAGATAGAGACGGCACTCGGCAAGCTACAGGAGCTGGACCCTGCCGGCATAGGTGCCCGCTCGCTGCGAGAATGCCTGCTGCTACAGATAGCACGGCGCGACGACTCACGCTTGAAGGTGCTCATGCAGCAGATTATCACCAACTATTTCGATGAGTTCACCAAGAAGCACTGGGACAAGATTCAGCAGTCGCTCGGCCTGAACGACTTGCAGACAGAGGCCCTGATGCGCGAACTGCGACGGCTGAACCCGAAGCCCGGAGCCTCGATGGGCGAGGTGATGGGCCGCTCGATGCACCAGATAACCCCCGACTTCATCGTCGATACGCAGGACGACGGCTCCGTCACCTGTACCCTCAACAACAACGAGATACCCACCCTACAGGTGTCGCAGTCGTTCAGCGACCTGCTCAAGGACTACCAGCAGAACAAAGAAGGACTCTCGCGACAGATGAAGGAGGCGCTGCTCTACACCAAGCAGAAAGTGGATGCCGCACAGGGATTCATCGATGCCGTGAAGACCCGTCGCCGCACGCTCATGCTCACCATGAGGGCCATTGCACATCTGCAGCACCGCTTCTTCGAGGACGGCGACGAGGCTTCGCTCAGACCCATGATTCTGAAGGACGTGGCCGAGAAGACGGGACTCGACCTGTCGACCATCTCGCGTGTGTCGAACTCGAAGTACGTGCAGACCCGATGGGGCATGTTCCCCCTGAAGTTCTTCTTCAGCGACGGCTATAAGACCGAGAACGGCGAACAGCTCTCCATCAGGGAAATCAAGTCCGTACTGCGCGAACTCATCGAGGGCGAGGACAAGCGCAAACCGCTGACCGACGACACGCTGAGCGAGAAGCTGAAGGAGCGGGGCTACCCAATAGCTCGCCGCACGGTGGCCAAATACAGGGAGCAAATGGGATTCCCCGTGGCACGACTACGCAAATAAAGGTTCATACAATAGAAATATGACACGCGAAAGGAACATCATCTATACGGCTCGCATCGTGAGTACCATCTTCACGCCGTTCTACCTGCCCTTGGTGGGGCTGATACTGCTATTCACGCTCAGCTACATGAAACTGCTGCCCATGGACTACAGGCTCATGGTACTCATCATCGTCTATTTCTTCACCATCCTGCTACCCACGTTTCTCATCCGCTTCTACCGTCGCTATCAGGGATGGACGCCCATCGAGCTGGGACAGCGCGAACGCCGCATAGTGCCCTACTTCATCTCCATCTTCTGCTATTTCGTGTGCATCTGGCTCTTGGAACACCTGCACATCTACCACTTTATATGCAGCATCCTGATAGCCGCACTCATTCTTCAGATGACGTGTGTGGTCATCAACACATGGTGGAAAATATCGACCCACACGGCGGCCATCGGTGGCGTGGGCGGTGCGCTCTTCGGCTTCAGCCAGATTTTCGGCTTCAACCCTGTGTGGTGGTTCTGCGTAGTGCTCGTCGTGGCAGGCATACTGGGGTCTGCCCGCATGATCCTGCGCCAGCACTCGCTCTCGCAGGTGCTTACGGGTTTCGCCGTAGGTTTTGCCTGCGCCGCTATCGGAATCATTTATCTATAAATAACTATGCAACCAAAAGTAAGTATTATCATGGGCAGCACCAGCGACCTGCCCGTCATGGAGAAAGCCTGCAAGCTGCTGGACGAGTTGCAGGTACCCTTTGAAGTGAATGCTCTCTCGGCCCACCGCACCCCCGATGCCGTGGAGCAGTTTGCCCGCACGGCTCGTGAACGCGGCCTGCAGGTGATTATTGCCGGAGCAGGCATGGCTGCCGCACTGCCTGGCGTCATCGCCGCCAGCACCACGCTGCCCGTCATCGGCGTGCCCATCAAAGGCATGCTCGACGGTCTTGATGCCATGCTCAGCATCATCCAGATGCCGCCGGGAATCCCCGTGGCCACCGTCGGCGTGAACGGCGCACAGAATGCCGCCATCCTGGCTGTCGAGATGCTCGCCCTGAGCGACGAGGCCCTGGCCCAGCGGCTTCAGCAGTACAAGAGCAGCCTGAAGGAGAAAATAGAGAAAGCCAATAAAGAACTGTCAGAGGTGAAGTATGACTACAAGACGAATTAGCAGTGTCTGCCACGTGGGCAATACGGCCATCGGCGGCGACAACCCCATCCGCATTCAGTCGATGACCACCACCGACACCAACGACACCGAGGCTTGCGTGGCGCAGGCCAAGCGAATCATCGATGCGGGGGGCGAACTGGTGCGACTGACCACTCAGGGCGTGAAAGAGGCCGAGAACATGAAGCACATCTCGGCACGGCTGAAGCAGGACGGCTACCAGCAACCGCTCGTGGCCGACGTTCATTTCAACGCCAACGTGGCCGACGTGGCTGCCCGCAACTGCGAGAAGGTGCGCATCAACCCCGGCAACTACGTAGACCCTGCCCGCACGTTCAAGAAACTGGAGTACACCGACGAGGAATACCAGCAGGAACTCAGGAAGATTGACGAGCGTCTCGTACCTTTTATTCATATCTGCCGCGAACACCAGACGGCCGTGCGCATCGGCGTGAACCACGGTTCGCTCTCCGACCGCATCATGTCGCGTTATGGCGACACCCCGGCGGGCATCGTGGAGAGCTGCATGGAGTTCCTGCGCATCTTCCGCCGCGAACGGTTCGACGACGTGGTCATCAGCATCAAGGCCTCCAACACGGTGGTTATGGTGCAGAGCGTGCGCCTGCTGGTTCAGGCCATGGATCGTGAAGACATGCACTACCCGTTGCACTTGGGCGTGACCGAGGCCGGCGAGGGCGAGGACGGACGCATCAAGAGCGCTGTGGGCATTGGCGCCCTGCTCACCGAAGGCATCGGCGACACCATCCGCGTGTCGCTCTCCGAGGAGCCGGAATGCGAGATTCCTGTGGCCCGCAAGCTGGTAGAGCTGATACCGGAATGCTCCCGTTTGCGCCAGGAGGCCGAGGCCGGCATCAAGGACGACACCATTACTTTGCAGCTCGACGCACCCGACTGGGAGACACTCCAGCTGAAGGCAGCCATGGCCGTGGGTGCCCTGCTCATTGACCGCAAGGCCACAAAGCTCGTCATCCAGCCAGCCAACGGTAGCCAATTGTTCACCCCTTCACTCTCTGATAATCTATCTAAACATCCCTCCCTTTGGGAGGGCTTGGGTGGGCTTGCCGATGCTATCCTGCAGGCAGCCCGTATCAAGTTCACCAAGACGGAGTATATCTCTTGCCCCGGATGTGGCCGCACGCTCTACAACCTGCAGGACACCATCCGTCGCATCAAGGCTGCCACGAGCCATTTGGTGGGTCTGAAGATTGGTATCATGGGATGCATCGTGAACGGTCCCGGCGAGATGGCCGATGCCGATTACGGCTATGTAGGAGCCGGACGCGGCAAGATCTCGCTCTACCGGCAGAAGGAATGCGTTGCCAAGAACATTCCAGAGGAAGAGGCCGTCGACCGCCTGTTGCAGCTCATCGAGGCCGACCGGCCAGCACAATAGCCCACAAAAACAATGCAAAGAGGGCGTGTCATTATTAACTACAACGGATTTCACGAATTATACGGATTTAAGCTCAACTGATAATCAGTAACTTAAAAAAAATCCGTGTAATCCGTGAAATCCGTTGTTTTTAAACAAATCGAGTGTTTTGGCACACTCTCTTTGTCTGTTTTTATTGGAACGTAGATTATCCCAGTTTGTTGATGTAAAGAGCCAGCTTCGACTTCAGGTTAGAGGCCTTGTTCTTGTGGATGATGTTGGTCTTAGCCAACTTGTCCAGCATCTTCTGCACTTTCGGATAGAGGGCAACAGCCTCTTCTTTGTTAGTCATTGCACGCAGCTTGCGAACGGCGTTACGCATGGTCTTAGCGTAATAGCGGTTGTGCAGTGCTCTTTTCTTCTCCTGGCGAATTCTCTTCACCGATGATTTGTGGTTTGCCATTGTTTTGAATAAGTATTAATTGTTAATGTTTAAAGCTTATAGGTCTTACACCTGACATGCAGGCTGCCTTGGGCGGATAGTTGGGAAGGGCAGGCCCTTTCACAAAAATCCTCCGTCACCTTGTCCCGTCCAATGGACGGTAGCGCATCACTGCGCAGATGCCGGATTTAAATTTGTAGTCCCTAGGAGAGTCGAACTCCTCTTTAGAGAATGAAAATCTCTCGTCCTAACCGATAGACGAAGGGACCGCCTTGTCTACAAAAAAGTCGCAGATGCGATTTGCGGGTGCAAAATTAGTGCAAAAGTTTCGTTCCACCAAATTTTCTTACTAAAAAATGCGCTATTTAGCGTTTTTTTTGTAATTTTGCCCCGTTATGCTCACTAAAACAGAAGCCATCGTACTCCATTCGCTGAAATATGGCGACCAGCGGCTCATCATCGACCTGTTCACCCGCGTCCATGGCCGTGTGTCGTTTATCGTGCCTCTTCCCAAGTCGGCCAAGGGCAAGATAAAGAAGCAATACTTCCAGCCGCTGACCTTGCTCAACATTGAGTGCGACGTGCGCCCGCAGGCTGCGCTACAGAAGCTTCACGACGTTTCGCTGCTGGCACCCCTCCCGTCGCTCCACTACGAGCCGTCGAAACTGGCCATCGCGCTCTTCCTCTCCGAGTTTCTCTACCACGCCCTGAAGAGCGAACAGCAGAACGAGCCGCTCTTCCAGTACATCGTGTCGGGCATTCAGTGGCTCGACGGCAGCAGCGGTCACTTTGCCAACTTCCATCTTGTCTTCCTCATGCGCCTGTCGCGCTTCCTCGGCTTCTACCCCAACCTGGAAGACGATGCGCCGGGTGTCTATTTCGACCTGCGGTCGGCCACCTTCTGCGCCTCTCCTCCACTCCATAGCGACTTCCTGATGCCCCAGGAGGCCAGCCACATCCAACTGCTCATGCGCATGGACTTCGCCACCATGTACCTGTTTCGCATGAGCCGCACCGAGCGTAACAGGGTACTCGAAATCCTCCTCACCTACTACCGCCTGCACCTGCCCGACTTCCCCGAACTGCGCTCCACCGCTGTACTCCACACCCTTTTCCTATAGCCATCCACGATTCATTCCGTCAAGTAGCTACTACCAGAAGTTTTTTCAGAAACGAATATTTTTTAGAAACGAATTACCTTAATTGACCTTAATTTTATCCACGATTTTTTTATTATCTCTATCTTCAACAAAGAGAAATTAAGAAAAATTCGTGGATAAAATTAAAATAAAATTAGGAAAATTCGTTTCTAAAAAAGAAAGGCCAATTAAGGCAATTCGTTTCTAAAATACGTTTCAAAACTCGTTTCTTTGCAGCATCATTCTGATTTGCCGACGTTCGTCAGCAGATTAACTGACGTTCGTCGGCTTATTTGCTGACCTACGTCGGCAAAGCAAAGAAATATTCCTTTCAACTGCAATATCTTATTCATTCACCCGGCATTACCTATTCATTCACCTGGCATTACCTATTCATCTTACTCTGTCACCTTTCTATCACCCTTATCACCCTTCAAAAAAGGGTGCAAACGTCCTGTTTTATGGATTTGGGATCACTAATCCGTAAATCCGTGCAACCCGTTGTTGAAAACACGATGAGAGTTTTTTTTAATTCATTGTTAGAGTTTTCCAGAATATTGACATGTATTTCGGAAATTACGACCTGTGGTTGCGGTTGAACTCAGGAGTATGACGCTGAAAGCGTCTCCGCTCAGTAGCCGGGGGTACGAGCGTAGCGTGTACCCCCGGATGACAGGCGTATGGGTAACATCGACTCTAAAAGAGTCGCCCATTGCACTATTGGGGCACGCTTATTCTTGCGTCCCGATGGTAGCAAGCCAGCAGAACTGGAGCGCCCGAGCTACGCTCGCCTACCCGTTGCCTTTCAGCGTGCTTTTCTCTCTCTTTCCGTTATCCGTAGGTCCTTCGGACACTACGGCTACTGAGAGGTGACGCTTTCAGCGTCTTCCGCACTGTTCGGAATTTTTCTTTAATTTCTTTCAGCTAAGATAGAGATAATTAATGAAAATTCCGACCAAATAAGGTTGGAATCAAGTTTTACGACCACTAATTTCACGAATCGCCATGTGGCTGGCGATTCGTGAAATTAGTGGTCGTAAAACTTGATGTTGCTTACATACGAACATACAGCCCCAATGGAACAGCACACCTGTCCAACATTATCTATACAAACACCCCTCCCTTTGGGAGGGCTTGGGTAGGCTCTTTTCCACTACTCATACACCGACACCTGCTGTCTTCCTCGCAGCACGTCGAGGGCGTTCAGGGCGAGGGCCTCCAGTTCGTCCTCGCCGGGGAAGCAATAGGTGGGGGCGATGAAGTCGATGCGCTGGCGCAGACGGCTGATGATATACTCCGAACGGGCCATGCCGCCCGTGAGCAGGATGGCATCGACCTTGCCAAAGAGCACGGCCGCCTCGGCAGCGATGTTCTTGGCCACATGATAAATCATGGCGTTCAGGATGAGCTCGGCATGCTTGTCGCCATCGGCAATGCGCCGCTCTATCTCCATGGCGTTGTTGGTGCCCAAGTGCGCATTCAGCCCGGCCTTTCCGGCAATACGCTTCAGGAGCTGTTTCTCCGAATACTTCCCGCTGAAACAGAGACGGATAAGGTCGGCAGCAGGTAGGGAACCGGCACGTTCGGGTGAGAAGGGACCCTCGCCGTCGAGTGCGTTGTTGGCGTCGACAGCCCGCCCGTGCTCATGGGCCGCCACCGAGATACCGCCACCCAGGTGACAGATGATGAGGTTCAGGTCCTCATACTTCTTACCTATCTCACTGGCAAAGCGGCGGGCAATGGCACGCTGGTTCAGGGCGTGCCAGATGCAGATGCGATTCATCAGGGGCGACCCGCTGATGCGGGCATAGTCGTTCAGCTCGTCGACGACACCGGGGTCGGCAATAAACGAACGGCAATGGGGTATGTCCTTGGCTATCTCATAGGCAATGAGACAGCCTAAGTTGCAGGCGTGGTTGTGCATGGCTATGCCCGAGTGGGTATCGTCGAGCATGAGCTGGTTGATTTCGTAGACACCGCCCGCAATAGGCTTCACCAGTCCGCCTCGGCCAATGACGGCATCAAACTCCAAGGGTACGTTCGTATGTTCCAGCTCGTCGAGTACCAGCTGTTTGCGGAAGTCCATCTGTTCAATGACATCGTCAAACTGGGCCAGTTCCTCGGGCGAGTGGCTGATGCTGCGCAGCACCACGGGCCTCTCATCCTCATAGACAGCCATCTTCGTAGAGGTGGAGCCAGGATTAATAGCAAGGATAAGCATATTCTTCACTAATTACAGGCAGGCTAAGGCCAGCGAATAGAACTTCGAGGCAGGGCTGTCGCCACGCGAGGTGAGCACCACGGGCACCTGGGGCCCCTTGAGGATGGCAGCCGTATCGGCCTGGCAGAACAGGGTGATGGCTTTATAGAACACATTGCCCGACTGTATGCCGGGGAAGATGAGTGCATCGGCCTTTCCCTCGATGGGCGACTCCAGGTGCTTCTTCTTCAGGGCGGCCTCAGAGAGCGACGTCTTCAGGTCCATCGGGCCGTCGACGATGCAGGGGCCGAACTCGCCTGCCTCGGCCTTGGCCACCAGTTCGCGGTACTCCACGGTATGGGGGAAATGCTTCTCGTTCACCTTTTCCGAGCAGTTAATCAGAGCCACCCTCGGCTTCTCAACGCCCATCGTGCGGCACAACTCCAGCACGTAGCGCAGCTGCTCCTCGCGCTGTTCCTTCGTGGGACGGGGGATGACGGCCACATCGGTGCAGAACAACAGCCGGTCGTACTGTGGCATCTGGACACAGGCAATATGCGTCAGCACACGCCCTTTGGGCAGTATGCCCGTCTCCTTGTTGAGTACGGCCCGCAGCAGGTTGTCCGTGTTCAGCAACCCCTTCATCAGCACGTCGGCACGACCCTCGCGCACCAGCGCTACGGCCTTGGTGGCAGCCTCATCCACGTCGGGAGCATCCACCGACTCAATACGTTCGCCATACTTGGCAAAGAACGACTTTGCCTCCTCGTCGGCACCCACAATCAGGATGTCGGCAATGCCCTCGTCCAAGGCACGGGCAACGGCCTCCTGCGAACTGTGATCGTTAGGGCACACCACAGCAACCCGCCGACGCTCCGTGCGCTGCGACAGGTGCGAAACCAGTTCTTCGAAATTTCTTATTACTTCCATAGACAAAAAATGTTATGCTGCGGTAGAAAAGCTCTTGCCATGCAAGCGACCAGAGTGCGAGCGGGTTAGAAATCCGCAAGCGGCTTGATAAAAAACAAAATAAAACCCCAAATACAAAATAAAACCATCATTGTTTTTTCTTGTTTTTCTTGTTTTATGATGTTTTTCTTAAAGGCGCGAAGCGCATAAATTATATCCGCTCGCACTCTGGCCGCCTGCATGGCAAGAACTTTTCTAAAACAATTACTAAATGATTCTACTTGGCAGCCCTCACTCCGTTGAGGAAGTTGACCATCTTCTGCAGGTTCTCCTCGGAATACATGCCGATGCCATGACCGCCTTCGGGCACGAAGGTAGCCTCACACTTCACCCCGGCAGCCTTCAGTTCCTCGTAGAACTTCTTGCCCTGGCAGCAGGGCACCACATTGTCCTTCTCTCCGTGGAAGATGATGACGGGCGGGTCGTTCTTGTCTATATACGTCACGGCACTGAGGCTGAGATACTTGTCGAAGTCGCGCGAGAGCTTCGAGTCGAGCAGCACGTCCTCGGGGCTGTTCTCGCCCATCGTAATATGGTCGCCGCAGTCCATCATCGTCAGGTCTATCGGTCCCGACCAGTCGCAGGCGGCATTCACCCTGCTGCTCTCGTTGGTATAGTTGCCCAACTGCCCCTCTAAGTCCACCTTACACGTGCCCACCGTTGCCTCCACCGTGCCGCTGGTTGTGGCAGTCGTCGAAGCCAGATGACCGCCAGAGGAGAACCCGCTGGTGGCAATGAACGAGGTATCGAACTTGTACTTCTGTGCCTCGCCACGCACAAAACGCACCACGGCACGAATGTCGTGTATCTGTGCCGGCCACTTGGCATCGATGCTCGAACGGTGGTTCGGGCACACCACGGCATAGCCAGCATCGAGCAGGGCCTTGACGATGGTGCCAAGGTCGGCTGCACCCTTTCCGTTGTTGTTGAACCACGCGCTGCCGTAGATATGGATGACCACAGGATAGGCTTCCTTCGGCTGTTCGGGCAGATAGATGTCGCACGTGTGGAATGCCTGGCCGTCGCCTACGTAGTTGACGTCTTTCCACACCTGTGATGTTTTCAACTCGGCCTGCTTCTGGACTCCCCCGAAGCCGCCCTCTGGCTGTGCCGTTGCGCAGAGTGCACAGCCAGCAACACATAGTGACAATAGGAACTTTTTCATATCCTCATTCTTTAAGTGATGTAATAGTCTCGTTTGGACTGCAAAAATACATTTTATTTTTTATTTGGCAAAATAACAAACGGGAAATCACCTATAAAATTAAAACAAAAAGATAACATAGGGAATACAAGCGAGTGATAAGTTATTTTTTTAATCATTATATACTAGGATTTTTTTCAAAAAAGGGTGACAGGGTGACAGAATGCCGATATACAGGGCGTTTGCACCCTTTTTCGAGGGTGACAAGGGTGACAGGAGGGTGACAGGAATCTAACTTTCGTCAGTACCTTTGTCGTCTCTTGCGACATCCACGGTACTTCCAGTAAAAATCATGCCTCTCTACACTTAAATTCTCGAGAGAATTGAGGCGTAAAGTACCGCTTTGCCTTTGCCAAATGGCATACTTACTGCTCAATTCTCTCGAGAATTTATCCACGTCTGGCTTACTTGCACAATCCGCCCCATACCCTATTCAGTCGGATTTCCGTTCAGTCGGATTTCTCGCTCGACCTCTGGTCGCTTGCTACCGAAAGGGACGCAAGAAATCCGACTGCTTCGAGTATTACGAAATAGTTCCTTCAATCTTGATGCAAATCTCGCTAATCTTCTTGACTTACATTCCCCTGAATATACCCATAAAAGGAATGGCACTGCTTGTACTCTCCTGGATAAGGAACAGGAACGGCTTCTTAGCGTGGAACTTCATAACGAAGGGCTCAGCGTCCGGACCTGCAGCTGTCGTTATCAAGGCTATGGTTACGGCAGCGGCCTCCGTCCCTTCCTCTGTCACCTCGACGGCGGCTTTCTGTTTGACCATCGTCACGTACAGGTCTAAAGCCTGCTGAGTTATCAGCGGGAACTCACCATGCGGTTCAAACATCGCCGTGGCACCCATCTGTTTCAGAACGTCGTTCAGTTCGAACTCACTCTCAACACGGAAGCGAGGCAGCTTAACGTCAACACCCATGCCCATAGATTTCACTTTTTCTGCAATCGTCTCCCATTTTTCAGCCGATAAGGCACCAGCCACGTCTGCTACGGTCTTACCCTCGTTAGGCAGGAGGACATACATCATCCAATGCTGTCCGCTACCGTATGGCAGTCCTAATGTGGTAAAGATGTCGCCGTGATAGTAGTAGGCATAGTCTTCTCGGTGCATCATGGGCAGCGATACCTGAGTCCCGTCTTCGAGCGTGAAATTCTCGTCGGTGGTTTCCTTGGCATCGAACTTTCCCGACCAGACAGCCTTGAAGTAGACGGCGTTCAGCACGGCAAGCACTCCCCTCAGGTTGTCCACAATCTTCGGAATCATCCCCTCCGTCTGCTCCTTACACCAGTCGTTGACATAGCTCGTAGCCTCGACCGTGCCGAAATTTAGCGTGGCTACCTCGGCATAATAGCTGTCGCGCACTCCTTTGCAATAGGCATCATGCATGGTCACCGACTTGTCGGCAGCCACCAGGTCGGCCAGTCGCATCTGCACCTGTTCGTCGGTCTTGGGTAGTTGTTCTATCAGCAGCTTGCACAGTTCCTGATATGCCGCCTTGTCATTCGTGGGTATGCCCAGCAGTTGCATCAGTTGCTGGCTGGTGTTGCCCACGGCCCCATCGTTCAGCATGCTCAGTACAAAGGCCAGACTCATGGGCGACACGACGTAGCTCTTGTCGTTCCATTCTTCATTTGCATTAATCATGCGATGGAGGTTGAACGCAAAGTCGTTGCTACGCATAACGGCATTCCTCTGTGTATCGGTCAGGCTAAAGGGCACGACCTCGGGTGTACTGTTCTCTCCAGGAAGAACAGCCTCCTCTTCCTGTGGGGACACCAGTTGCGGCTCGTTGTCATTTCCGCTTCCGCAGCCTATCAGCAATGCTGGAAACAATAGTAGTAGAATCATTCTTTCTGGTTTCATACGCAGGCCTTTGAGGTATGTCCAGAGGTTGTTCATTGATACTGCGTTCATTTTTTCTGTTTATTATAGTCTTTATTAGATTGCCTTTATGCGCACGTTTGCTGCAAAGATACAACATTTTTCTTATACAACATCTATTCTGCTACAAAAATAAGGAATTTTAAGCAAACAAGATTAAAGCAATTCTTCCAATTCGTAGTAAAATGACGGAATTATTCGCCGCTTGCCCACATTTTATTTCCTTTTCTTGGCCGTATCACGGAAAAGCACTATATTTGCAGAAAATAAAAAGAATAAGGAATGAGAGACAAGACATTTATCAGCTTTGACTGGGCACTGAAGCGGCAGCTGCGCGACAAGGCCAACTTCGGCGTGCTGGAGGGTTTCGTGTCGACCCTGCTGGAAAAGCCCGTGAGGATTCACCGCCTGCTTGAGAGCGAGAGCAACAAGGACCGCGACGACGCGAAGATGAATCGCGTGGACCTGCTGGCCGAGGACGAGGACGGCGAGCTGCTGCTCGTCGAGGTGCAGGGCGAGTCGGAGTTCGCCTACTTCCAGCGCATCCTCTTTGGCGCGTCGAAGCTGGTGACGGAATACATAGACAGCGGGAAGAATTATGAAAACGTGAAGAAGGTGTACAGCATCAACATCGTGTACTTCGACCTCGGTCAGGGGAAGGACTTCATCTACCGTGGCAAGACGGAGTTCCGCGGTGCGCACTTCGGCGACGTGCTGCAGTTGTCGGCCTTCCAGCAGCAGAAGTTCGGCGTGGACGAGGTCTACAAGCTGTTCCCGGAGTACGTCATCCTAAAGGTGAACGACTTCAACCGCTGGTCGAGGGTTCCGCTGGACCAGTGGGCCTACTTCCTGGCGAACACGGAGATACCCGAGGATGCCGACGCACCCGGCCTGCAGGAGGCCCGCGAGAAGTTGCGCTTCGCCCGCATGAGCCGTGAGGAGCAGGCGGCCTACCGCCGCTACATCGACAACCGCGTCATCCTGGCCGACCAGATTGTCACCGCCCGGGGCGAGGGGAAGCTGGAGGGACATGCCGAAGGCTATCTGCAAGGACGTGAGAAAGGACGCGAGGAAGAGCGTATTGCTGTAGCACGGAAACTGAAGAGCATGGGCCTTCCCGACATGGACATTGCCAAGGCCACCAGTCTGACGCTGGAAGAGTTGAAACAATTGTGATATAATATCCCCCCGTTCAGTCGGATTTCCAAATCCGAACGAACGGGGGAACGGAGAGTTGACGGCATCATTTTTATGTAGAGTCACTTCTTCTTCGGACGACGGCGAGCCCATCCTTCCTCGCTAAAGTCGGGTTCCTCGCCCCTAAGCTCACCTCCACGCTTGGGGCGCATCAGTTCCTTCCAGTCATCTTTCTTGTATTTCCGATGGGGGTTGACAAACTCGTCCTGTACCCTGTCCTTGCCCCGACGAGGCTTGTCGGCCCTTGGATTAGCACCATCGCGGTTTCGTTTGCCCTGACTCCTGTCGCCTATTAATTTCGGAGCCGTCGCGCCCTGACGCGGCCCGGGTGCTGCTTTGGCATCGTCCTCGGCATCGTTGCAACGCACCTGACGCCCCTTGAACCTAATGCCCGACAGCTGAGTCATCACCTTGCGGGCATCCTTCTCGGGCACCTCGAAATAGCTAATGGTGTCGAGCAGGTCAATGTGGCCCACCTCCTGCCTGCCGCCCACATAGCGGTTCAGCGTCTGCATCAACTCGCCGGGGTAGAAGCCGTCGCGCTTGCCCAGGTTGATGAACAGCCTGCGATAGCCTGCCTGCGCCTTGTTCATGCGCTTCTGCCGGTCGGACTGCTGGCCACTCTTCTCCTTCTTCTTCCCCACCTCCACCTTCTCAATCTCCGGTGCGTCGGCATAGTAGGAGATGAACTTGCCAAACTCCATCGACACAATCTTCTTGATAAGCTCTTCCTTGTCGATATACTCGAAGTAGCGGCTGATGTCGTCCATGAAGGGCGCGATCTCCTCGTCGTCCACGTCGGTCTTCACTATCTGGTCCATCACCTTGTAGAGCTGCTTCTTGCAAATCTCCTCGGCCCTCGGTATCTCGGCCTCCACGAACTGCTTGCCAATCTCCTTCTCGATGTTGCGAATCTTGTGCTTCTCCTTCGAGTGAATGATAGAGATACTGGTGCCCTTCTTTCCTGCGCGACCCGTGCGGCCAGAGCGGTGGGTGTAGTTCTCAATATCATCGGGAAGCCCGTAGTTGATGACATGCGTCAGGTCGTCGACGTCCAGTCCACGGGCAGCCACATCGGTTGCCACGAGCAACTGCGTCAGATGCTGGCGGAACTTCTGCATCGTCAGGTCGCGCTGCTGCTGCGAGAGGTCGCCGTGCAGCGACTCGGCGTTGTAGCCATCCTTGATGAGTTTGTCGGCAATCTCCTGGGTCTCGATTTTCGTGCGGCAGAAGATAATGGCGAAAATCTTAGGATAGAAGTCCACGATGCGCTTCAGTGCCAGGTACTTGTCCTTGGCATGCACCATGTAATAGATGTGGTTCACGTTCTCGGCACCCTCGTTGCGCGAGCCCACCACAATCTCCTCATAGTCGTGCAGGTATTTCTTGGCCACCTTCTCCACCTCACGGCTCATGGTGGCCGAGAACATGAGCGTGGCATGCTCCTCGGGCAGCGACTCGAATATCTCGTTGATACTGTCGGAGAAGCCCATGTTCAGCATCTCGTCGGCCTCGTCGAGCACGATATTGCCCACTTTCTCCAACTGGGCGAAGCCACGGTTCTTCAGGTCGATGAGTCGGCCCGGCGTGGCCACGATGATCTGCACACCTTTCTTCAGCGTGCGTATCTGCGGTTCGATGGCGGCACCGCCATAGACGGCCTCCACGTGAACGCCGTCGATATACTTGGCAAAGTCGCGCAGGTCGCCGGCAATCTGCAGGCACAGCTCGCGGGTGGGACTCAGCACCAGCGCCTGCGTCTCGCGGCGCGTGGTGTCGATACGCTGCAAAAGGGGAATGCCAAAGGCAGCGGTCTTTCCCGTACCCGTCTGGGCCAGGGCAATCACGTCACGGCGGCTCTCCAACAAATAAGGAATCACGGCTTCCTGAACCGGCATGGGGCTAACGAAACCCAGCTCTTCGATGGCGCGACGCACTTCGGCACTGACGCCCAGTTCTTCAAACGTCTTCATTCTGATTGTTCTTTTTTTGTCTCTGATGCTGCAAATTTACAAATAAATTCTCAATGAATATACTTTTTCACGAGTTTTCTTGCCCCTATCGGGAAAAAACATTATTTTTGCAGACGATAATAGAACACAAGTTACCTACAAGACATAAAACAATGCAGACTATGACAGAGAAAAGCAAATATGTACGCTTCGACTGGGCCATCAAACGCATTCTTCGCGACAAGGCAAACAAAGAGGTGCTGGAAGGGCTTATCACCGTGCTCTTGGGTGAGGCTGTGACCATTACCGAGATACTGGAAAGCGAGGGCAATCAGGACAGCCGTGAAGACAAGACCAACCGCGTGGACGTGAAGGCCAAGACGGCTGCGGGCGAATATATCATCGTGGAGGTGCAACTGACGAAGGAAAGCGACTTCTTCCAGCGCATCCTCTTCGGCACAGCCAAGAACATCATCGACCAAATCAGCATTGGCCGGGACTACAACGTCATCAAGAAAATCTACTCTATCAATATCCTCTACTTCGACTTCGGCAGTGGCGACGACTATGCCTACCACGGACTCATGACGTTCCACGGCATGACGAAGAAGGACTCTGTGCTTCAATTCAAGACGGAGAACGAACATCAGTACATCAGCAAGAGTACCAAGCGGGTGACGATGCCCGGAGAGGTGTTCCCCGAATTTTTTCTGCTCATCATAGACAAGTTCAACGAGGTGGCCCGCACGCCCATCGAGGAATGGATGCAGTACCTGAAGGATGCCATCATCCGCGAAGACACCAACGTACCTGGCCTACAGGCCGCCCGCGAGAAACTGGCTATCATGAGCATGACGGACAAAGAACGCCGTGCCTACGACGACTACATGGTCAGTGTCCATGCCGCCAGAGATGCCTACGAGACCGCCCGCTCCGACGGGTTCTCCGACGGGTTCTCCGACGGCTACTCTGATGGTTGGGAAGAGGGCATCGAGAAAGGACGTGCTGAGGGCATCGAGAAAGGACGTGCTGAGGGAGAACTCAGCAAAGCCAAAGCCAGTGCTCGCCAGATGAAAGCCGACGGCATGCCGGCCTGCTTGATTTCAAAATACACAGGTCTCACCATTGAGACCATTGAGGCGTTATAGTTATATGAAGCTCTGTATCTTCTGTTCGGCCAACAACGGGCTGGATCCCGATTTTATCACAAATACGAAACAATTAGCAATATGGGCTGCCGAAAACGGGCACAGCATAGTGTTCGGCGGTCACGACGCTGGTCTCATGCACTCAGTGAGCAAGGCGGCGAAGCTGGCCGGCGGAATGGTTATCGGAGTGGTGCCTCGACGCATTGAGGATATGGGACGCCTGAGTCCCTGGCTCGACGTACACATCCCCTGCGAGGACCTGACCGACCGCAAACAACTGATGATGGACCAGAGCGATGCCTTCATCATCCTGCCCGGCGGCATAGGCACACTCGACGAACTGTTCACCGTCACGTCGATGAAAACACTCGACTACTTCAACAAGCCCGTCATTCTCTGGAACATGAAAGGATTCTGGGACTCGCTCATTGCCTGCCTCGACAACCTGCATCAAAAAGGCGTCACCCGCAAGCAATGGCGTGAGTATATCACGGTGGTCAACACATTAGACGAACTAATCACTTCTTTAGGAGAATGAACGTCAACGAATTTGAGATCATGGCCCCTGTGGGCAGCCGGGAGTCGCTGGCCGCTGCCATCCAGGCGGGAGCCGACAGCATCTACTTCGGCATAGAGAAGTTGAACATGCGCGCTCACTCGGCCTCAACGTTCACCATCGACGACCTACACTTCATTGCCCAGACCTGTCAGGAACACGGCATGAAGAGCTACCTCACGGTGAACACCATCATCTATCAGGAAGACCTGGAACTGATGCGGCAGATTATTGATGCCGCTCACGACGCCCATATCAGTGCCATCATTGCCAGCGACGTAGCGGTGATGCAGTATTGCAGATGTGCAGGAGTGGAGGTTCACCTTTCCACACAACTCAATATATCGAACGTCGAGGCTCTCCGCTTCTACGCTCAGTTTGCCGACGTGGTGGTACTGGCCCGCGAACTGCGCATGGAACAGGTGACCGACATCTACCGCCATATCGAGGAAGAGAACATCTGCGGTCCAAGCGGCCGACAGGTGCGCATCGAGATGTTCTGCCACGGTGCACTCTGCATGGCCATCTCCGGCAAGTGCTACATGTCGCTCCACGAGGCCAACAGAAGTGCCAACCGAGGCGAGTGCGTACAGATATGCCGTCGTTCCTACACCGCCACCGACAATGAGACAGGGCACCAGTTAGAGATTGACAACAAGTACATCATGAGCCCGAAAGACTTGAAAACCGTCCGTTTCATCGACAAGTTGATGAATAGCGGTGTGCGCGTGTTCAAGATTGAAGGTCGTGCCCGTGGGCCTGAATATGTCTACACGGTAGTGAAGTGCTACAAGGAGGCTATTCAGGCCGTACTCGACAGCACCTTTACCGAGGAACGCAAGGACGAATGGGATGAACGGCTGGCCCGCGTCTTCAACCGGGGTTTCTGGGACGGTTACTACCAAGGACAGCTCCTTGGCGAATGGAACAAGAACTACGGCTCCTGCGCTACGGAGCGCAAGGTCTACATAGGTAAGGGCGTGAAGTACTTCTCGCGCCTGGGCGTAGCCGAGTTCACCGTAGAGGCCACCACGTTCCGCTTAGGCGACAAGCTCCTCGTCACGGGCCCTACCACAGGTGTCATGTATCTCACCGCCACCGAGATTCACGACAACGACGGCAATCCAGTTGAAGTGGCCCCACAAGGCCAGCGCATCGCCATTCCCGTCACGGGGAAGATACGTCCCAGCGACAAACTCTTCAAGTTAGAGACCGACACCCCATCATAATAGTTCAACGCTGTGTCTCTGTGTTCTATTTTGTACCCGCTCGACCTCTGGTCGCTTGCAAGGCAAGAAGTTATTTTTTGATTATCACCAAATGCAATCCACTTGCTTCAAATTACCGTTGGAATCGCATAAAATGAAGGTATAGGTGCAACCAAGTACAGGTTGGAATCGAAGGTAATCGGCAAAAGTATTGACTGGCCGCTGATCAATCATCAGAATGATGTCGCCCTCACGGAAACCTAAGTGATAAGGCTCAGAACCTACGCGCACAAGGCCAACGACAGGGCGGTTACTAACGGGAACAACCACTTTGTCTAATGGCTGATTGGCCACCACTGCACTGCGGGCGTTTCCGTAAGGCTGGAAACACAGGCTACGCCGCTTGGGATTGAACACCACAGCGCCATACTCCAATAGCTTCGAACCAATGTGGGAATCGCCGGTCGTGGTCAGCGTATGCACATCGCAGAAAGCAAACTGTCCCAGTAACAGACGGTCAAGAGCCAAGAAAACGACTTCACCACGAGGTTCTACCCCTCCGTGTCCAATGGCATGCCGCCCCATGCAGCGTCCCTCCATCTGCGAGCCAAGGTTTGTCTTCGTCTGTCGCACACCCTTGTCAAAACTCCGTTTATGCATCATATAGAGCTGACGACTGCCCGTATCGAAGAGTGCCTGCTCACGATAGTTGCCGAAAGGGCATACCTCCACGTATGGCACATGGAGGTTGAGCTTGTACTTCAGGCAGATGCCTGTTTCGTCTTGAAAAAAATCAGGGCGGTCAGTCAAGATAAGAAGCCCATTACGAACGTCGATTTTGGCACTGAGACCTCTACAGATAATATCAAAACCAATGATTCCATCGAAGCTCTGCGGATTACGGCCTATGCGTTGCTGCACCGTGGCCTGACAACCCGTGAACGTAGTGGAGCCAATAGTCATAGGCGGCAGATAAAACTTGCTCACCGTGTCGCGCGAAGCAATGGCATCGTGCGACACGGTGAAGCCTGCAGGTGTTGCGCCCTCGGGGATGGCATCGGCAAAGAAAGTGGTCTGGCTGGCTCCTGTATCGAAGAGAAAACGACAGGACTTGTTGCCGAAACGGACGGGCAATAGAACCTGGCCACGCACATAGTCCAAAGGGATGGTATCGACAAACTCCTTCGGTGAAACGGTGAATTTCAAGCTATAGGGCGAATGCTGCGCCTCGCAAGCGAGACTCAGGAGAAGCAATGCCAATGTCAAACCGACAACCATCTATCGTTGAGATTTACGCTTCGCGTCTGATGAAAAACAAAATAAAACCGCTAAAACAACAAAAAACAAAAACTCCGTTTTTACGGTTTCCAAAAGGGTTTTCTTTTGTTTTATCGGTTTTATTTTGTTTTTTCAATAGCCCGCGTAGCGGACTACATCATCATTTAACATTCAATTCATGAAGCAGTCGGTCGGCGTGTCCCCAGCGATCCATCATGAAGAGCATGTAGCGGATGTCAACGCCAATGCAACGAGCCAACTGCGAGTCGAAGAAGATGTCGCTGGAAAGAGAATCCCAGTTGCCGTCGAAGGCGAGTCCGATAAGGCGGTTCTGGCCGTCGAACATGGGCGAACCGCTGTTGCCGCCAGTGATGTCGTTGGTGGTAAGGAAGCAAAGAGGCATGTTACCGGCACTACCCAACAGCGTGAGCATCTCGGGTTCCACCTTATAATCTTCAATCTTGTCGCCCTGACGCATCTTCTCCACCATGCTGGGAGCAGCGGTGAAGTAGCCCGACGACTTGCCGCCCAACTTGTACTCCTTCACCTGTCCGTAGCTCAGGCGCATCGTGAAGTTGGCATCGCTGTAGTGGGGCATTCCCTCCTCCATGCGCAGTTTGGCAGCACAGAGGTAACGTTCCTGAATTTCGATGGAATCGGACATTTTTCTTATCTGCGAGCGAAGATCGGCCTGATAGGTGGTCAGGCTCAGGCCAAAGCGCACGCCCAAGTCTTTATAGAACGACTTCTTGTTCATGTAGATGCGCTTGCCCTTCTTCATTAGGACGGAATGCTTGTACATAGCATCGGCAAAAGCCTGGCAGTCACCGCCAAACTCCTTGTCGACAATCTCGGTGTAGAAGTCGGGGAGCAGCGTGTCAGGCGAGCCGTCGAAGTCGAGCCCGTCGGTAATATGCTCGCGGTAGTTCTGCAGCAGCGTGCCCAGCACCTCGCGCTCAGTATCATAGTCCCAGGTCTCGCTGTTGTCCTTGAACACATAGTGCATGCGTTTGCCACTGCCCTTGGGCTGCGCGCCGTTATGAATATACATGGCGCGGGCAGACAGTTCGTCAGTGCGACGGAAGGTCTCGGTAAACTTAATCATGCGGTTCATCAGCGGCATGCGTCCCGTCTTGTAGTATTCGTCGAGCTTGGCAAAGTCGAGCTTACCCACGAAATATCCCGTGGAATCCTGCCACTGGCGCAGCTGCTCCTCGAAGCGCAGCTTCTGGGCAATGAGACCGATGGAATCGATACATTTGTTCATTCCAATGGAGTTTTTCCAGTAGTTGGACGATGAAGCGTACTTAGAATCATACTTGATGCGCACGGCCTCGGAGGCATCCATGTGGCGTTTCATCACCTGCTGCTTCACGCCGCGAATCTGCTGGCGGAAGTCATTCTGCATGTAACGCTCGCTGATACCGGCACCCGAGAGGTAGCGCGACGTACTGCCAGGATAGCCCATCGTCATGGAGAAAGACCCATCCTTGTAGCCGTCCTTCGAGATGCGTGCCCAGTGCTGCGGATGATAGGGCACATTGTCCTTGGAGTAGTCGGCAGGGCCGTTGGTCTCGGGATTGGCGTAGATGCGGAACACGGAGAAGTCGCACGTCTGGCGGGGCCACATCCAGTTGTCGGTCTCGCCGCCGAACTTGCCTATCGACTTGGGCACGGTGAACACCAAGCGCAGGTCGCGGAAGTCGCGATAGGTGGTGGCATAGTAGCGGTTGCCCTCATAGAAAGGCAGGAGTTCCACGCGCAGGGTGGAGTCCTGTTCCTTGGCCTGACGCGACATAGCGTTCTCGATGGAATCGAGGAAAATGGAGCGGCTGGCCTCGGACATCTTCTCAAAGGCAGGTGTCAGGATCTGGCTGGTCACGTCCTTCTGCTCCACCATGAACGAGACAAACATGTCCTTGTTGGGCAGTTCCTCCTCAAAGGTCTTGGCATAGAAGCCGTTCAGCATGTAGTCATGCTCCACGGTGCTGTGCGAGCGGATGGCCTCGAAGCCGCAGTGGTGGTTGGTGAACACCAGTCCGTCGGGGCTTACGACCACGCCCGAGCAATAGCCCGAGAAGTTGACGACGCTCTTCATAATGGCATCGTCGGCCTGGTACAGCTTTTCGTAGGGCAGCTGGTAGCCCTCTTGCTTCATCACCTCGTACACCGCGTTCGGCAGGTTGTAGAGCGTCCACATGCCTTCATCGGCCTGGGCAGTAAGAGAAGCAAGGCATGTCAGTGATAAAATCAGTTTTTTCATTGCATATTGTTATTTAAAATGTTTACCGATAACGGGAAGATTGCGGAGCGGGAAGTCCTTCTTCACAATGATGGCGACGAAGGCCAGGATGAGCGTCGTGTTAAGGAGGATTGAGGGCCAGAAGGGCAGCTGGGCAGTACTCCAGCGCATGAGGCCAAAGGCCACGAGCGCACTCACGACGTAAAGAAGCATATCGCCTATAGGATAGCGGATGGGATGGTACTTCTGCCCGACAACATAGCTCAGCGTCATGGCCACTCCATAGCCTGCAAAGCCGGCCCATGCACAGGCCATGTAGCCATACTGGGGCACAAACATGACGTTACCGGCAATGAGGACGGCGCAGCCAATGCCAGAGAATACGGCTCCCCAGATGGTCTTGTCCTCCAACTTGTACCAGAACGAGAGGTTGAAGTAGATGCCCATCATGATTTCAGCGGCCATGACAATGGGCACCACACGCAGGCCCACCCAATAGTCGGGATTGCTAACGATAAACTTCAGCACGTCGATCCAGCCCACTACGCAGAGGAAGGCCAGCAGCGTGAAGATGAGGAAATACTTCGTGGCCGAAGCCTGCGTCTCGTCGTTATCCTTGTCCTTGGTCTTGCCGAAGACGAAAGGCTCGTAGGCATAGCGGAATGCCTGCGTAATCACGGCCATGATCATGGCTATCTTGGCGCAGGCACCGTAAATGCCGAGCTGCATCAGCGCATCTTCACCTTTATATATATAAGGGAAGAGAATTTTGTCGGCCACCTGGTTCAGGATGCCTGCCACGCCCAGCACCACGATGGGCCACGAATAGCGGAGCATACGGCGCATCAAGCCGGCATCGAAGCCGTGGCGTATCTCGCCAATCTCGCGATAGACGCAAAGGGTGATGAACACCGAGCAGACCAGGTTGATGTAGAAGGCATAGCCGGGGTCGTGGCCGCCAAGCACAAGATAGTAGAGGCAGTTGAGCGCAATGTTCACGGCAATGTTGAGCAGTTGCAGCGAAGCAAACTTGAGTGCCTTCTTCTGCTGGCGCAAGTAGGCAAAGGGAATGGCCCGGAAGGCATCAGTAGCCACGATGAGTGCCATGACCCACACATACTGCGGCGTGTCGGCATAGCCGAGCACGTTGCTCAGCGGTGTCAAGCAGGCCAGCACCACCACCACGAAGAGCAGCGACAGCGACCCCACGCCGATGAGTGCCGTGGAAAAGACGCGGTGCGGATCCTCGTCATCCTTATTGGCGAAGCGGAAGAAGGTGGTCTCCATGCCGAAGGTGAGCAGCACCATCAGCAGGGCCGTGATGGCATAGATATGGGTGATGATGCCGTAGCCGCCCGAGGCAGCCGTCATCTTCGCGGTGTAAATGGGAACGAGCAGGTAGTTGAGAAACCTGCCCACGATACTTGAGAGGCCATAAACGGCCGTGTCCTTGGCCAATGACTTGAGGTTTGCCATAACTTATCCGAAAAACATGTAACAAATAGCTATTGCCGAAATGATGCCTGCCAGGTCGGCCAACAGGCCGCAGGCCACGGCATGGCGGGTCTTGCGAATGCCTACCGAACCGAAATAGACGGCCAGGATGTAGAACGTGGTGTCGGTCGAGCCTTGGAAAACGCACGACAGGCGGCCCACAAAGGAGTCGGCCCCGTAGGTAGTCATGGCATCGACCATCATGCCCCGCGCACCGCTACCGCTGAGCGGCTTCATCAATGCCGTGGGCAGTGCGGCCACGAAGTCGGAGTTGAAGCCCGTGGCCTCCACCGACCATTGTATGCCATTGATAAGCATGTCCATAGCACCCGATGCACGGAACACGCCGATGGCCACGAGGATGGCCACTAAATAGGGGATGATGCGCACGGCAGTGGTGAAGCCTTCCTTAGCTCCTTCGACAAAGGCATCGTAGACATTGACCTTCTTGGCCATGCCGGTCACGATGAAACCGATGATAATCGTCATCAGCAGGATGTTGGCCACCGACGTACTCACCAGGTTCATCATCACGGAGTCGAGCTGGGCAAAGCCCCAGATGATAGCAGCCACCGCTAAGCAGGCTCCGCCCAACGTGAGCAGCAACGTGCGGTTGAGGAGGCTGATGCGCTGATAGAACGAGGTGATGATGATACCGGCCAGGGTGGAGAAGAAGGTGGCAAGGAGGATGGGAACGAAGATGTCGGTGGGTTGCTGGGCACCCATCTGTGCCCGATAGACCATGATGCTGATGGGTATAAGCGTCAGTCCGCTGGTGTTCAGCACAAGAAACATAATCATGGGGTTCGAGGCCGTGTCCTTCTTCGGGTTCAGCTCCTGCATCTGTTCCATAGCTTTCAGTCCGAGCGGCGTAGCAGCATTGTCTAAGCCCAGCATGTTGGCCGCAATGTTCATAAAGATGCTGCCCGTGACAGGGTGGCCCTTGGGAATGTCGGGAAACAGGCGCACAAAGACAGGGCTGAGCATGCGTGCCAGCAGGTTGACCACCCCACCCCGTTCGCCTATCTTCATGATGCCCAACCAGAGTGAGAGCACGCCCGTAAGGCCCAGCGAAATTTCGAAGGCGGTCTTCGACGACGAGAACGTTGAGTCCATCATTGCGGGGAAGACTTCAAAGTCGCCCATGACCACCAGCCGCACCAGGGCGATGATGAACGCAATGATGAAAAAAGCTATCCAAATATAATTCAGTACCATAATGCATGCAAAGGTACGAAATAAATGCGTGCCGTGCAAATAAAATTAGCACATTGTTATTCACGATGTCAGGTATTGCTGTAAAAGCACGCATGATTCGAATATTCACCTCGACAGCAGTTTCCGACCTCAGTACGCTACTGAGCATGCCTATGCCGTTACGAGTGAAAACGAACGGCCTCTTGCGAGAACCGCCCCAACTTGAAGTCGCAATTTGCGACTTCAAGTTATTAATTGGCTCATTATCAACATGTTTTGTGGTCGCAATTTGCGACCTCAAAAGATTCCACTCCTTTGTTTCCAGCTGAAACATAAAGTCTTCTGGAAAACGATTTATATTGCGTTTTACTTGTTCGTTAAGACGCTTGTTCTCTACACCATATAGCATTGCCAAATCTGAGTCAAGCATCACCTTTTGTCCTCGGATAATGCGAATAAGCTTTTCGATATTAATACTTTTGACGTCACGATTTGTGACATCAAGTTGAGACACAGTTAACTGGCCGTTTTCTTCGGCCAACTCTGCATCTTTCTTCTTTGTTTTCTTTGCCATATATCGCTATTATTCTTTCATTAGATTATCTATTTCGCCCATCAGTCACTCTGTCTGCTGGAGCAAATGCTTGCAAAGGTACGAAATAAACTCGTGCCGTGCAAATAAAATTAGCACATTGTTATTCACGATGTCGGGTATTGCCATGAAAGCACGCATGATTCGGATATAAGGTCGCAATTTGCAATGTTAATATCTTATTTCTTTGGAATTAATACATGAAATTAGCCCTCTAATAATCAACGTGTTAAATTAAAAATATACGTTTTTTGAAGAAATGTTTTTAAGAATCTCGCCCAATTCAAAAAATAGTTGTATCTTTGCATCAAAAATTAGAGATTACGATGACTACAATAGAAGAATTGCAGAAACTCCGTGAGCGTGAAGACCACGTAGAGTTCAAGAGGGCAGAGCATAACTACCCGTTTGCCGGAGGCCAGAAGACCGATCCTCGTGACCGTAGGCATTGTGTATTAGGATATGTAGTTGCCTTGGCTAATGAGAAAGGTGGCCGTCTGGTTCTTGGTATGGCTGATGCCTATCCCCATGAGGTTGCTGGCAGTGACTTTGCCGAGAATGAGACTGGCAATCTTGAAGACGAGATTTATAAGCGCCTCCATATTCGTGTCCGTACAGAAGAACTATATGATAAGAAACAACGTCGTGTCCTCGTCATCAATGTGCCGTCTCGTCCTGTTGGTAAGGCGCTTCGTTTCGAGGGAGTCCCCTTGATGCGAGTGGGTGAAAGTTTGCGTGAAATGGACGATGCCGAATACTTCTCCATCATTTCCGAGCAAGACCCGGATTTCTCTTCCCGTGTCTGCAAAGGCCTTTCGATGGAAGACCTTGACGCAGAAGCCGTAGAAAAAATGCGCAAACTCATTGCCGACAAGCAGAAACGGGCTGATGCGAATACCATCCCACTGCCACAATTGCTGAAGGATCTATTGCTGATTGATGATGATGGCAATCTGAAATATGCAACCCTTTTGTTGTTGGGAAAGTCGGAAGCCATCAATCGCTATCTTCCACAAGCCAATATCGTGATAGAATACAGAACCAGCCAAAGCCAAGTACGCTACAGTGCTCGTCAAGAATATCGCCTTCCTCTGTTTCTCGCAATCGAAAGAATCTGGGAGTATATCGACCAGCCAGCTTGCAATCCTCTACTGCACATCAACGACCTGCCGCGCATCCTCGACTGTCCGGCATTCAATAAAGAGACTATTCGCGAAGCCCTTATCAATGCTATGATTCACCGTAGCCTACAGATGGGGTCTGACACCTTCATCCATCTCTATCCCGATATGGTGGAGATTTCTAACCCTGGCGGATTCCCATACGGTGTGAACATCGGCAATATCCTTACCGTCAATAGTTCTCCACGCAGTCGATTGATGGCCGAAGTAATAGAAAAGACTGGTTTGATAGAGCGAAGCGGACAGGGCGTTGACATCATGTTCACCAACTGCATCAAGGAAGGTAAGCCACTCCCTGACTACTCCTCTTCTGACGATTATCAGGTAGACTTACGCTTCTACGGTGAAATCCCCGACGATGCTTTCTACCTCTTTGCACAGGATATTCGCCATACCCCCGAACACGAAAGTCAGATGAACACATTCGACTGGCTGACACTTCACTATATCTGGAAAGGCAATGCAGAGGCTGTCTATAAGGAAAGTTGCCCGAAACTGTTGGAAATGGGTCTGATAGCAGAAGATGCGTATTTCGGATATGTCCTTTCCACCCGCTATCTGCTTTATAAGCCGCATGTAAAATCAGTCGCCGGGCAATATGACATCAACCATATCCAGACAGTCTATCATGTGATTCGACGTAACGGCGATGCCTCCATGAGCGACTTCGTTGCAGCATTCGAAGGCGTATTGACTCAAAAGCAAGTTCGCAACCTGATTGAGGGACTCTGCAAAACCCCACTTATTGGCTCTCATGGCAACGCAAGAGCAACGAGATATAGTTGGGTTTTGTCTTGAAAATCGTGCTTCCTGCGCAAAAGGGGTAATCTTGCGCAAGCTGCTACGCGGTTTTATGGGCGGTGAAGTGGTATTTATGTAGAAATAGCATTTAAGCACCTTGGCATCGGGCGTTGACATGTCAAACACGTCGCCCATCAGCATAATTGGAAAGGCAAACAGATTCTTCACTCTTCCTGACTTTCTCACCCTTCCACGCCATCAAATAGCACAGGCTGAAAATCAGAAAGTTGCAGAAATTTGATGGGTGAATTTGGGTGAATTGGACTATTTTTTGTACCTTTGCCCCCATGTATATACGTAAGAGGAAGAAACCATCGGGCAGCATCAGCGTGGCAGTTGCGGTCAAGCGACATGGGAGACCAATGTAGACGCGATTGTCTTGCCAGCGATAGCAGACCACCTGCATCGAGCCTGCTACAGGGAAGATGATGAACGCAATGATGAAAAAAGCTATCCAAATATAATTCAGTACCATAATGCATGCAAAGGTACGAAATAAACTCGTGCCGTGCAAATAAATACGGAAATTTTACTTGTTCTTTATAAGCTTTAGCAAGCACCTGGCTCATCATCGAACACCTGCTTCTTAATCAGCCGGAGCAGATATTCAACTGCCTTTGGTGCCTTTTCTCGGGCTGTCGCTAACTTTTGGGCAAACTCATCCTCTGTGATGTCTGCGTTGAAGTCATCCACCAACTCTCGCGGTTCATTCGTCGTTTTCACCAGTACCAGCCCCTTTCGTTTCATCAGGAATCGAAGCGACAGGATACCCTTGTCGTACTTCGGCCTTGCCTTGATCAGTTCCTTCATCAGGTTCAGTCCCGGATCTCCGATATGCAGTTCGTTGAGCATGGCAATCATGTACAGCACCTTGGCATCGGGCGTTGACATGTCGAACAAGTCGCCCATCTGCACGTTCACTGCATCGGCCTCTTGATAGCGTTCGAGCTTGGCCAGACAGCGTGACTTCACATAGAGTGCCTCCTGACATTGATGCTGGGCCAGCACACTATCCACATACGTCAAAGCCTGTTCATACTCACCAGCATATAGGCTCAACAGGGCCACGAGAAACTTGGGTGCCCAGTGATCCGCGGCTTTCAACTCTTCAGGAACCTCACCCACGCATCCGAACAGACCCTCGTCGCAAATGACGGTATCAAGGAACCGCTTTGCCTGCTGCATCGCCTCCTTAATGTCACCATCGGCAGCCTTCTTCTGCACTAATAGCAGATATTGCTTGGCAGCCTCGTCGTAGTCGTGGTGAGCCAGCAACTGATAGACGGCCTTGCCGCTCTCAATCTCACTGCTGATGACCTGCTCGTCGTTGTAGCCATTAGCGTAGGCCAGCACCTCACGACTGGTATGGGCATACTGCGGGATGATGGGACGGGAAAGGAACAGCCCTTGTAGCGACCGCACACGGCTCAGTGCCACATAGAGCTGACCAGCTGCAAACATCCCACGACTCAGGTCGAGGTACATCTTATCGAAGGTCATTCCCTGACTCTTATGCACCGTGATAGCCCAGGCCAAGCGCAGCGGGTACTGGGTGAACGTCCCTGTCTGCTCCTTCTTCATCTTCCGCGCCTCGCGGTCATACTCATAGCTGTACGACTCCCACGAGCAGTTCGGCACCACATAGGTGTTGCCATTGTCGGTGGTCACCTGTATCTCGTCCTTTGCCAGCTTTGTCACCGTTCCGATGGTTCCGTTCACCCAACGCTTCTGCTGGTCGTTGCGGGTGAACATCACCTGGGCACCCACCTTCAGTTTCAGCGTCAAATCGACAGGGAAGCGTTTCTCCTCAAACTTTCCCGTCACCGTTCCCTCGTAGGTGTACTCCTCGGCCTCAATCTCTGCCAACCGTTGCTGATTGATGGTGTCGGCCGTCCTGTTGAGCGAAGCCAGCGTAATCACCGTACCGTCCTTCTCCGTCGGCTGACCAACACGCTCGTTCAGGTGCATCAGGTTCTCTGGCGTTGCCTTGTTCAGCCGCACGTTCTCTAAGATGTGCAGGAAGTCCTGATCCTCTTGACGATACACCTTCTGGAACTCAATCTTCACCAGTCGCATGCGCTTGATGACGTCGGCCTTGTAGAAGAAGAAATCGTCCGTGCGGTAGAGGTCGTGCATCAGGTCACGCTCTGCGCCCTGCTTCACCACTGGCGGCAACTGGAACATGTCGCCCACGAAGATGACCTGCTTGCCACCGAAGGGAAGCGACGAGCGCAACGTCTTGCGCATCGTGTAGTCGATGGCGTCAATGATGTCGCAGCGCACCATCGACACCTCATCTATGATGATGGTGTCCGTGTGGATCAGCGTAAGGATTCTCGCCTCGTTCATCTTGCCCATCGTGCCAGGCATGCAGACGTCCATCGGCAGACCGAAGAACGAGTGGATAGTGTCACCACCCGCAAGGATAGCCGCCACACCAGTCGGAGCCAGCGTGATAAACTGCTTGTCTACCATCTTCTGCACTTTGCGAAGAAAGGTTGTCTTACCCGTTCCTGCACGTCCGGTAAGGAAGAAACTGCTGTTCGTATTGGCAATCAGCTCGTAGGCGAGCATCTGCTGCTTGTTCTCTTGGTCGAATGTGTTCTCCATAATTATCGCTGTTCGAGTTTTGGAAGAATTTGGGTTAAACGTGTGTTGAAGTCAGGGTCAAGGAAACTCTTGTAGCATCCGTTGATCAGTTCCGTTGCCTGTGCCGCAATCTGCTCTGCCGGGATGCAGATGCGCTGCGTCTTCATCACGCCGGCCAGATAGTTCTTCACCATCTGCTCCGACTCCTGGCGGATGAACGTCTCATTGCGGAACACCTTGTCGTAGTCACGCTTCTGTATGAGTTCCATCCTCTGACCGTTGAAGGCATAGAGTTCGATAGCGTCGATATAAGTCCAGTTGTGGTAGAGGCCCACCTTCTCCACAATGACGATGCGGTCGCAGAAACGGATGCCCAGATAGTAACGATGTCCGTTGGCACTCTCATACTCATTGCAGACGAACATCTTCTGTCCCTCATCCCAGACAGGGATGTGAACACGTGGATTGCCAAACGTGGGCAGGATGCTGTCAAACAGATTCTTGTTGATTGCTTTTGCAAGTGTAGCCATATTCTCTTGTCGATTTTGGTTGATTCTTCACTCTTCGTTCTTCACTCTTCACTCTTCACTCTTCACTCTTCACTCACTTCAGGCCAACTGCCTACGCTGAGTCTCTTCTACCATGCCTCTTGCGAAACTCGTAAGTTCCTGGTCGCTGACGTATGCCCCCTGCAACTTCAGTTGTCCCTGGATGAATCCCCTAAGCATGAGGATACTCTGCTCCTTGGCAAACCGCTCGTTGAAGATGCGGTAGTTGCAGCCACCCCAGTACTTCTGTGCTATAAGGTTAGCCTTCTGCCCATCGAAGCAGTACAGCTTGATGCCATTCAGGAAGGTGTACGCGTATCCTTGTCCAAGGTCATAGTACACCACCAGTCTGTTCGAGAAGCGGATGGCCTTGTAGTACATATTCCCCGCTGCGCTGGTATATCCTTGCGACAAGAACACATTCTTGGCAGCATTATAGGTGATTGACTCGCCCGAGAGGGCGGGAAGGCTTTTTGCCACGATGGTCTGAAAAGTAGTGTTTGTCATAGTCTGTTAGTTTTTGCCCCCACCAAAAAGCCTTTGCAGCATCAATCTCGAGGTGGTATCGATGATTGACGCTGCAAAATTACTATGGAAAAATTGCACAACTATGCAGAATTACTTCATACTTTGTACATATCACACATTGTTCTTGCTTTTTCTGCAAATTTCTCTCTTAGCCATGATGGGCCTATTACCTCAATGGCATCGCTGTAGGAGAACAAAAGCATCTCTAACTCAGTGTTGATTTTGAGTTTCAATTGAAAGAACGAGTCGTTCTCAGTCCTTAACTCTTTAAGTTCTGTCTGAGACCAGTGAAGCGGTTTGGTCCTGATATAGTCAATGCTTTTATTGCTTACCTTCAGCACGACCTTCTCTAAGGGACAGTCTACGTTGTTGGTAACACCAACAATGTCATCGAAGTACTCTTCGAAATCGACATCAGTATCAATGTATGGCTTGCTTAAATGCTCTAACCTTGCAATCCTGTCCAAAGGATAATTCAGGATGACTTTTCTGTCCTCTGAATAAGCAAAGAGGAACCATCGCTTATTATATTGTCGAAGATGGTAGGGATGGACGTTACTGCTAAACTCATCCTTATTGAAGGGTTTATACCACATCTTCAAAGGGTATTTATGTGTGATGGCTTCAAGGATGGTCTCCACATGTTCAAGGCCGACAACGTCATTATTGTTGTCAAATGACATAAAACTAATGCCTGACTCAGACACACCTTTTTCCAACCCCATTAGATAGAACCGGAGCATGTCATAGCGAGGATCACCCTGAAACAGGCTCAAGTTCTCTAAGGAATGGCGGATAACCTCCATGTCTTTCGAGGTTTGTTGCATAACAGAAAAGTTCGTATCCTTATATCTCCACAAGCGCTCTCTTCCCCTGTGCAATGTGGCTTCATAGACAGCACCGTATTTTTCCTCCAACTCCTTCAGGTTGTCACGAAGCAAGCGTTCACTGATATTGTCCATCTGTGAGTCAGTAAGAATTTCTTTAAGAGTACGGCCTTCTGGTGTGCGGAGTAGTTGATCTAATCGCATCAGCCGGGCAAATTTGTCTTGTCCTTCGCGCATCAACGTCTTTTTGTAATTGCTCATAATACCTCCTATGCAAACTGACGCAGTTTCTTGTTCAGATACCATATTACGACACCACAATACTCATGTAGCTGTCCTTTGGCTGTTCTTTCGCTGTAATAAGATATTTTGTGAGCAATGTCACTTTTCTTCCATGTTTTTCGTCCCATTTCCTTTACCAGTCCTTTAATAACTGCTAGTCTGTTTGCGGCAAGTCTTGGATGGTTAAGATTCAGTATGTTGTTAAGATCGCTGTCATAAACCTCATTCGACGACTTGATGCTGCCGTCCTTCGAAGAATATGCTATAGTAGCTATTGCCGCTGCGTCAAAAGGTGTGAAATGAATCTCTTTCTCACCTTTGCTCGCATCACAATGCATATTCTTGCTCCCGTCAATGTCGCCATTGCAGCACAAAATCATATTCCCGAATGCCAGCGTCTCCTCAGGTCTCCCTTCTGCCAAACTCAGCGTCCTCGGCTTCAGGTGTTCTATGCGCGTATCCGTCAGCGTTCCTGCTGCAAAACTAACGCGGCGCATACAGTAACCGCAAAGTCCTCCCTGTTCGTCCAGTAGTGCCAGTCGCAAAGCATCCTTATGAGCAGTCTCGTATGTTATACCGGGTGTATTCCTTTCTTCCGTCCACTCAGCAGGCTCCTTTCCTTTCGTAATCTTAATCATCGCTCTCCATATTGAAGTCCAACATCGTTCTGGCCTGAATAATCTCTGGCAACGTGCTGCCGAACTCTCCCGTCAGTTCGTTCAGCATGTTTTTGGCCTCTGAGTACCGTTCCGAATCTATCAAGTCAAACAGTTGTTTCAGTTTTTCTTCAACCTCTGCTACTCGGGCTTTGCGCCCCATATACATTTCCAGAATCGTCGTGGCATCCAATCCGTAAGTCGAGATAGTTGAAGCAGTGTAGACATTATTCTTATATTCGAGGTGAAGCACCTCATTTTCAGAATTTGTCATTACACTCGACATTACCATGGGGGCATGCGAACTCACTACGAATTGTACTTCGGGAAATGTGGCGTGAAGCGATTTAAGCACCACCGATTGCAGTTCCGGATGTAGATGTTGGTCTATTTCGTCTATCAGCACCGTTCCGGAAGTCTGGTTGCAGCAATCCGATCCATAGTTCTTTCCATTCAGCAGGCAGCAGCGAATCGACAGGTCTATGACAATATTCACCAACCGTTTGTAACCGTCTGACAGGTTTGAGCCTTCCACTTCCCTTCCGTCAACATAGTGAAAGAACACTTTCTTCTTCATCGGGCGTATGGACATCCCGCTGATAATGTTACACCCATCAGGCCCAAGGGCCTTCGCTACGGCATTTTGCACTACGTCTATCTCCATCATAGACTTCTGGCCTTCAGCCAGCACTAAGAGACGGTACATCCAGTAGTCAAAGAAACCGTCGCCTTGCAAACACTCGTAATACCCAAACGAACGTGGCTGAAAATATTTGGCAAAGACGGACCTGTCCAGTTTTCTCGAACTGTGAATGTCTTCAGTAGAAAAAGCAGCAAACAGGGGTAAAGCTATGCTACCGTCATCCTCTGCTGCCAATTGCTGATACAACTCTTTGGAGGCATCTCGCAAAGGCTTGATTCCTGCAATAGATGTGCGGTTCTTCTTCCCAGAACGCGATAACACAAGATGGCCGAAATCCGGAAGCTCATATTCAATAACTACTGGCCGTTCCAAGGACTCTTTGTCATCAGCAACTTCACTCATAAAGTCGCCATCAGCAATACCAACGAATCGTGTGTTGGTATCTGAAAAACCAGAGAAAAAAGAGCTCATGGCAATCTTCATTCCCCGTAATATTGTGGTTTTACCACTTCCATTTGCTCCGAACAACAGGTTGATGCCTTTCTTGAAGTCCAACCTGTAGCTTTCAAAGCACCTGAAATTCGAAAACACCAAATTTTCAATTCTCATATATCGCTATCTCCTTGTTTAAGATATATTCATTGCAAAAATAACTATTTTCTCCGAGTCCCATCTTGTTTCTTGTCAATTATTCTGTTTTTTTAAGAATCTGGCTGCATATTTAAGACAAAAATTCTGAGCTTCCAGTTTCGTGTCCGACCGCTTAAGTTTTTCTTTGGACGCACTCCATTGACTCTACCCACAAACCTCTTAATCCTTGTTGTGATGGAATATACTCTTAGAGCGCAACCGCTGGCAATTATGGTGACGCAACCGCTGTGTCTTAATCCTTGTTGTGATGTAATATACTCTTAGAGTATGAAGAAAAATGATATATTCACCTTTACAGCCCCGTCTTAATCCTTGTTGTGATGGAATATACTCTTAGAGCTATCGAGCAGCAGTACAAGAAGGACATGGAAGATGTCGTCTTAATCCTTGTTGTGATGGAATATACTCTTAGAGAGATTCTTGTTGAGGAGGATGCTATAATGTAGTATCGTCTTAATCCTTGTTGTGATGGAATATACTCTTAGAAACTTATTCCTACTTTTATCGAGGACGATTCGGTGAACGGTCTTAATCCTTATTGTGATGGAATATACTCTTAGAGGACTGCTGATGACATTGCTTCTCCCACATTCCATGCGTCTTAATCCTTGTTGTGATGAAATATACTCTTAGAGTAAGGCACAGAAGAGAGCAGAGGTGACAGAAACCACGACGTCTTAATCCTTATTGTAATGGAATAAACTCTTAGAGTTTAACCCGATGAACCGGTTTGAAAAGCCACACAAGTCTTAATCCTTGTTGTGATGGAATATACTCTTAGAGTTTATAAATCTTATCAACATGTGTCATAAACAAGGTCTTAATACTTGTTGTGATGGAATATACTCTTAGAGATATTGGTGTTATGATATTTGTTGTGAAAATATGAGTGCTGTGTCTTAATCCTTGTTGTGATGGAATATACTCTTAGAGTACTATGATATACTTCTTCAAATCGTCTCGTAAATCTGAGTCTTAATCCTTGTTGTGATGGAATATACTCTTAGAGACCAAAAGAATTTCTTAAAAAAATTGTTTTTCATAGGTCTTAATCCTTGTTGTGAGGGAATATACTCTTAAAGTAGACTGTGACCGCAATAGTGTCTGGCATGACATGTCTTAATCCTTGTTGTGATGGAATATATTCTTAGAGATCTTATTCTATATACACAATCAACGACGATGGTACTGTGTCTTAATCCTTGTTGTGATGGAATATACTCTTAGAGAAGAGTGGTTTAGGGATGAGTGTTATTATTGTGTGTCTTAATCCTTGTTGTGGTGGAATATACTCTTAGAGGGTATAAAATTGTAAGTGTCTTATTGATTGGCTCTTAACAATTAACATCATAGGATAATTAATTTGTTATGCCCAAAACCACGTCTCTTTTTAGAGCGTGCAAAGTTATATAATTATTTCAATATGTCAAAGACCTATTTAGGACTATCTCCATATACTGAAGTTTTAGCCTAATACTCACGAAACTTCACAAACGAGAACTCTGATAGCTTGGTTCCATCGCTGTTATATGAGGTTTTCCGCTCTGTTGTAGAAGCGATACACTTGATGCCAAGCTCCTTGAGCTTTTTAACAATCATGAAGGTGAAAGTCATCTCTCCCATAACGTGAACAGTGACGTTCTCAGCCTCACCCATTGACAGAATCTTTTGCACACAGGACTGAGCCAGTGCTTTTAGTTCCTGACTGTTTGCAGAGGGTGCTATAACAGGGAAGGGCAAGTCAACAATACTGCCATAGCAGCGGGAGGCTTCCCTCTGCCCATCGTCCCAATACCGTGATGGATGATTGCTGAAATTGATCAACATGGCTGTATAAACTATCTGATACGTGCGAGGACTCGTTTGATTATTTTGCCTAATTTGATGATATCTTCAACAGAAAGTATTTTCTCTTTGTCCTGTGTCATTGAAGCATGGTTATACGTATTTCGAGTATTATGAATCCACACGGCATCCCAGCGCATCAGTGATATAAAATCCTGGGCTTGTGGCAGTGCAACACCGTTTTGAGCAATTTGCTTGACTCCCTCCCAATCTGCATCTTCGCTCTCATCTTTACTTTTCTTTTTCCAGTCAACATCACGATATTCCCCATAACGCAGAAGGGCATTAGTCGCATTGCGCTGTTCATATACCCACTCATCTGTACCGAGACGCTGGCAGAAGTCTGTAGTGATGTTCTCATCGAGAATGGTGATAGCCTGCTGATAGAGTTGATGGTCATAGCACCACTTGGCAGCTTCATAGCCATTTCGAATGCTCTCAGGATGCATGGTGTCTGTAGTCTCAAAACGCTGGATTGACTGCTCAATCTTTTCGATAATCGGAGGAATAGGTGCTATCACCTCATCATAGACATCCTTCACTTGTTCATGGCAATCCCTAATCTTATTCATATTGTTGCCGCAAAGGATATTGGGAGCCAGACATAGTTTCATGTCATGCAGGAATGCTTGAAGTGAGTTGACGTAACTGTCGAGCGGATCTTCCACCATACGGCGATTCAGGTTTTTCTTACCTTTCTCTCTCAAAATAGGTGTCAGCGCATTAGCCTCCTTAAGCTCCTGCAACTTTGCAATGTTCCCGTTCTGTATTAAGTCGGCAGCGGCAAATGTCCAGTCCTGAAGGATGGTCAGTGGGAGGATGTCCATCAGTGGAGCCTCGTTAGTATCGGTATCGCGAGCCTCATAATTTCCGTATGATATGTGCTTCACTGAGACGTTCTTCAGGAATTTGGCATAGTTGCCCAAAACAAGAACGAGCATGGGTAGATAACGGAAACTATGGGTCAGGTCGAAATAAAGTTCATCGTTTGGCTTCAATTTCTCGTAAACCAGATTAAAGATCTCCCACATCTCTTCCTCGCTCTTACCGTCAGGAATTGACAGCGTCTCAACAGGACAGGGCAGCTTCATATCGCTCAGCACTTGCTCTAACCCCTTGTAGCTTTCTTCTTGTCCCGTTTTCCGATTCAGCCGTTTAATTATCCCTTTATCCCAGTTGGTTTCACGGGCACCCTCTGTCAAGAGAATGACGATGCGGTCAATGATATCGCCATCGGAATTACGGGTTGTCCAATTACGATTCACTTTCAGATACTCCAGCGTGGCCTGCTGGATGAACCGGGTCTCAGAAGAGATAAAGCTGTCCTTTGCATATTTGCAGGCATCATAAAAGCCAGTACCTAATATTGAAATGAAAACTTTTCTTGCCATAGCTATGATAATCCTAATTCTTTCAATAATTTCTCAGTTATGTCCTTGCCAGCCACCTTTGCCAGAGCTGCTATTTTACTCTTCAAGTTTTTCATTTCTTTCGAATCCAATTTGTTAGCTTCTGCTTTGAAGGCATCACATTCTGTCTGCCCCATTACATGGCCCTCTGCTTTCAGCCATTTGACGGTGGTTCCCACCAGATTGCCGGCAGAAGTCTTGCCTTTGATGAATTCGGCCAAAGGCTGTGATAACTTCTGGATTGCAGCCGTCTGTTCGCTCTTGCGAAATTCCTCCAGTTCTTTTGTCTGCTTGCATTTCTCTATCATCAAGCCAGTTTCGCTCCTGTCAGGGAAGATTTCGGCAGCGGCCTCTGCTTTGGCGATGGCTTCATCCCAAAGATTGTCGTTATAGCATTGCTCTGCCAGTTCCAAGAGTTCCTGATAGGATTTTTCCTTCTTGCGTTCTTCCTCCATAGCCAACTGTCGCAAGCGTTCTGCCTCTATCTGCTTTAATCTTTCAGCTTCGCGCTGTCTGGCAGGAGTCACAATCCTCTCTATAATTTCTGCATGGTCGTCGTCTAAGGATCGAGCATACTGGCAAACTTCATTTGCATCTAACGCCCTGAGCTTTACAAAGCCCATTAGTTGCAGATGCCCATTGTACTCTGCAGTCTTTCTCGATTTGTATTTCTTCTTACCTGCATGGCGACCATCATTCCAGAAGCCCGTCTGACTATAGTCGTCAAATAGCCAGTCGCCGGTAATGGAATGGAAACCAACACCCGCCGACATTTTCATCAAGCAATATGAATCGTCATCAGGAATCATGGCAAGCAGGGCATTTACATGATCCGTAAGTTCCTCAGAACGCTCTGCGGTGTATTTCTCGAAGAAAGCCTTTTCCCTTTGGAGATAGGTTTTGGTGACTTGGTTGATAATATGGAACAGTCCGTGAATATCGCCAGAGAGCAGTTGCCGCTTCTTTGCAGGATACGAGATGTATTTCTCTGTGTTGGCAGCCAATAGTTCAAATGCTTTTCCTGCCAGTGCTATAGAACCAACGCCCTTCTTGCCAGGAACGACGCATTCATAAAGGGTATTAAATTCATTGGGTCGATATTGCCCAGTCGTTTCACTCAAACCATGCTTCCAGCCTCCAAACCATTCTTTTCCTTCTTTCCGAAGATTGAAGATTATGGTATTAACGAGTGCAGTAGCAGGCATCTCAATATCGGCAATGCGGATGAAGCGCATTAGGTCAGTACCATCCTTCATATTGCCAAACACCTCATCATTAGTACTCTCTCCTTTCTCGCGCAAGTAGTGAAAGAGAGCCGAGCGCACAGAGCCTTTGATGGAACTGCCCGCAACAATCGGCTTGCCATAGAGTTGGGTGCGGAGGAATGTCTTAATAGCATTGGTCGTAGAGACTGGAGCGATAAAAACGTGTTTCGATACGTTATCCAGTTTGTTGCCAATCAGCAGACTGATGCCTTTCTCGTCTGAATTTTCAAACAGTGTGGTCAGTCTGTCAACGTCAACACCCTCTTCAGCCACTTTCCGCATGTCAAGCACATAGACCTTTCCGTTTTTCTGCACAAAGTCGATGCCGCGCATCCAGTCATTGTCATTACCTGCACCTACAGAAAGTGGGGTGACAACTTCCAGTTCTATGGCATATTTTTTGTCTTCCATAATCATTTCAATTTGAGTGGTAGCATGATAGACTTTCCATTTCTCCAGATAGCATGATTGGGGGTAAGGTCGCCAATCTCAGGCTTCAGGTTGACCATTTTCCCAATCATTGTGCCAGTCTGTTGCTGGGGAATAGCGAATACAGAGCCTGGCACGAAGCCATAGATGACATTCTTTCGAAGCGTGGTATATGGATAGGTGGTTATCCATCCGCCTCGCCTTACGAAGTCGTAGGCAACCTTGTCCGAATCCAGCAACTCTTGTAATTGTTCTTTCGACTCCGGGATGAACAACGACAGTGTTACTTGATGGTTGGCATCGTTTGGCAATTCTAACGTTAGGCTGTCAACAGAAAAGTCAAAGAATCCGAACCCCACATTTCTGTCTGTTCCTATGCCTTCAATGGCAAGGACACGCAGGGCTTTCTCTAAAAGCGTAGTGTCACCTTCGGCAAGGAAATAGAGGCCCGAATCGTATTTAAAGATGATTTTGTCCACATAATAGGGCTTGGCATCCTCCTCGCCTGTCCTGCTCTGTAGGGTTACTCGCTGTGACACTTCTGATTTCACAAACTCCTTTGAGTCATTGGCATCTTCGGGTAGGGAGACTTTTGTCAGATACGATTCCTGAATGTAGGGGAAATACTCGTCAGTTCCGTCAAAGAATGATTCGCCCCGTAACACCTTTGCATAAAGGTTTGCATCCATCCATTGTATTCTCTTCACCTTCTTGGCCATCGACACATTTGTCAGTTCCGGCATACGTGCCTGCATGGGCATGGGCAGAAAATAGACAGGCTTGCCGTCCTCGCCTCTTTGGAAATAAGGAAACAGGCTGCTCACGGTGAAGCCAAGGTCGCCATCATCAGGTATGGTGGCACCTGTCTTTGCCAGACACGCCATAAGGGCAGCATAGAGTGTATCAGACTGAATATTTTTCAGGCTGGTGCTATTGTCCTCATGCCTGTCAGCAATATGCAGTGGAGAAGTGAAGTGCAACTTATATATCTTGTATGTTGCCATAGTCACGTGCTTTATGCTTTCCAATTGTTAGCATCAGACAGTTCCGTCATATTATCGAACTCGCCAAACTTGATTTGTCCATAGCCACGCGAGCCGCTGCCACCAAGATAGTCGTTCTCCAACAATCGAATTCCTTTCATAAAGAGTGCCATCAGCTCTTCTTCATTGTCATCGTCCCAGATGTTCAGAATGAACTCTGCGTTGAAGACAGCTCCGGCGGGAACACGCTCTGACTGCCGAGGGTGTTCTGCCACACCTTTAATACGGTCGATGACATTCTCCCATTTATTTTCCGTGTAGGGCATGTCCAGATTATCGCAAGCCAGCAAGGCTTCTTTTGATTCTTTACTGAGCACAGCATCTCTGACAATAAGCTTGGAGGGCTGATTACCAGTTTTAAGAATCTTGTTTTCCGTGATTCCAAAAAGGTTGTTCACTTCTTTGTTCATGCCCACTTGTGATGCTCCTGCCGTTTGTTCCAACAGACAACGCATTTTACCTTTCAGTGAACTGCCAGGGATATAAGGCTCATTACCTCTTGTGGCCAACTTGATGACAGGGTTGTCGATACCACCGATTTCAACATTGTCACTGCTACCTCCGATATGAAGTCCTGTCAGAAGGGTGATGGAGGTTTGTATCTTGATTTTCTTAACTAATTTTTCCATTGCTCAAATTGTTAAAGATTTTTATTTACTTTCTTTCTGCGGCTTTGTGATAGGCCACAATAGCCTCAAAAGCGGTAATGAAGTTTCTAAATGCTTTGTGCTTGTCACTGCTGTTCTCAACTTTGTCGATGGCATCAGCCAAAACCACGTAGAAATCTTCAATCTTCAAATGTCTGCCTTTCCTTCCATTTTGCTTTGCACGTCCAACGGCATACGCCAATTTCGGTTTCAGCATAACAAACTCTGTGGCATCATAGCCCATCATTTGTTGACGTTTTACTTCTCCAAAGAACTTTCGGAGTTGGCTCGTTGTCAGCGGTTCTGATAGATCTTCTTTTCCTGCAAGATAATTACCAAACCGCTCTGCAAATTGGACGGTAACCGCAGTTACTTGCTCCTGAATTTCCACCTTGGGAATCAGGTCATTTTTATCCCAGTTCATATCTATTAGTATTTTATTTATTGTAATCTTTTAATATCAATTCTGCCCACCTTGCGCCAAGTGCAATCAGTTCCAAAGTGCGCCCATTCTTATAGTCCAATTCTTTGTCTCTTAGCTGTCGACAGAAGGCACAAACTACATCATTCGACTTATATCTGTTGATGTAGCGAGTCAAATAATAGCTGATGTGCCAAATGTAGCTGAAGTCCTCCAGCTTTCCATCCCGCTTGCGGACTTTGTTCTGCTCAGCAATAGAAGCATAGAGCATCAGTTTGTGGAGGATACCTTTGCTGAGTCCATAGCTTTCAATCAGGCTAACAAACTGTTGCTGGTAGCTCTTCACATAGTCGAACTCTTCTTTCCACGAAATGGTTTTCCCCAAGAAGTTGAGGGCATTCTTTTCACCATCGCGGAAAAGCTTGGCAGCGTCTTCTGCTTCGCCAGACATTTCCGCAGCCTTGGCTATTGGGAACTTGGGGTTGACGATGGCGATACCAGCAGAGATGGTGATGCCGTCTTTCCCGAATGTTGCCTCGACCTCTTTATGGATGCGCTCAGCAAAATCAATGACCTTGTCCCATCGGCCCACGACGAACAAATCGTCACCGCCAGCATAGACGATGTTCAGATATTCCCGGAACGCAGGGTCCTTCTGAATTCTTGTGGTTTCTTCCTCAAAGAAATCTTTCAATCGTTTCGAGAAGGCCTTATATTCTTTGATAGAGTTAAAACCATCAATAAAACGTTTTCCGAGTCCGTCAACGTCCATTCTCAGGATGCCAAGCTTTGTGCCTTGCGCATAATCTTCGAACGTTTTGAAGTGCTGCTGATTGCGCAACTCCTCGCCCTTCTGTATCTGCTGTTTGACTGATGGGAGAACGAACATGTCTTCCCATTGTACACAGTCGGGCGATTCGATTCCCGTCACAGCACAGACCTTTGGCTGACCTCCAACATGTAGTGGCTCAAAGAATCTGTCGTAACTGCTAAGCAGAACGTCCTTGAACTTTTGTCTCTTCTGTTTGTGGAAGTCTGCATTTACTACTTTCCACAGATAACCACACTTGAGATCCTTTCTCTCACCAGTGTTTACACTTCCATCTGCATTCTCCGTGAAAGGCACATAACTGATACCGATACCCAGTTGTCCCTTATGTTCCTGCCATAAGTCCTCCTGTACAAGTTTTGCACGCTGGTCTATGGCTTTTCGTATCGCCTCATTATTATCTGTCAGCAGATAAAACTTGCCACCAGAGTTATAGATGACCTCTGTGTCTTTTGACCCCGCCTCTTTTACCGCCTCCACAATCTTCGAGCATACATTTTCCATGTATTGCTGAAGATAATAGGAACGACCCTTCAGACTGACAGCAGCCTTCTTGGAAGAGATGTTGTAGAGGAACTTTTGGATGCCAGAGAGGTCGCCGCCTACAAATAGTTGTTGATAATCTTGTTCCATGAATGGTAATTTAGTTGTTGTCTTTCTTTTCCAAATGAACGATGCCATAGCCAATACTTGCGTTCTTACCAACCCCCACATTGTTGGGAATGGTCAGGTTACACTTGAAATCAGCATTAAAGGCAGTCATGCCCACACCTTTATTATATAAGATGTAGGAGTCACTAATGTTAGTAATCTTAACTATCAGTTCATGTTCCAGATGAATGTTCAGCCCTTTCAGCATAGACAGGAGATTTCCTTTCAGAATGTTCTCCAATAGCGAGATCTTTTCCACCAACCCCTCAGTAGTTTGGTAGAGTTGATAGTTTTTCGAGTTTAGTGGAAGCCATCGACTGATATGGTATTTGAATGAGTCTTCCCAAGTCTGGATGAGCAGTCGCGCCGGTTGTATTTGTCTCGTATTGCAAGTCACCTCTCGCTCTCCAATCTTTATCATTCCATCGGTCTCTGTCAAGAACTGACCAATGATGTCAACTCCCTCTTCTATGCAGACAATAGCAGCCCTGCCGCCTATTCTTTTGTACTGAATAAGAGGATAGGAATATCTGAATTTGTCATCAGCTATATGATTATGGAAGAGCAAATTGGCTCTGTCTCTAAGACAATTAAGAACTGCGCCACGAAAGAGTGGTACTTCTTTCGCATGGATGTCCGCATCAGTTTCTATTGTTAGTATTCGTACGTATTTAGCCATTGGTAATCATATTTACAAGTTCAAAAATACAAATTAAATATCAACAGACATATATTTTCTCTCACTTTTTTGTATATATTAACATCCTCCGTTTCTGGAAATTTCCACTATTTCATCATTGTTATGCCTCACCGCTATTACATTCGATAGATTCGAGTTTATTGATAGCAGATGTGAGGGTTTTGTCTTTTTGCATTCGCCAGTTGCTCCACATAGTGTTCTCTTACGATAGCGATGGCACGCTGTAGTTTCTCGGATAAGAGTTTCTTGTCATGGAGCTTTGTATAGTACTGGGCTACTTTGATGGGGCCATGTCAATTGTCTCTGCGTTGCGGAGACGATGTCCTTTTCTGAAAAAAGGTACGCACTGCGTACACAATGTTTCAGTTTCTCGTATCCCCATCCATTGCCATACTTTCCAATTAGTCTGACAGATAATCTTCGCAATACTTTCTTTCCATATTCTGCCCGTCTGTTGAACAACACATCCTCTTTGATGCGCTTACCAACATACCAATTAGTGAGACACACCTCTGTATTTACGTATGTTGCCACCCGTACTCTGGCCCTATCAATAATCTCACATACATCATTGTAGAGCAAGTTCTCTTCCTGTTGCTCGTTAGGCTGTAGGTCTAAATCTTTATTCATATCTGATAAACGTTTTTGCTATTCTCTATATTGTGCCATTTGCTTCGTTAGCGTGTCTTTGATCTGCTCTCTCAACGACTGAGGACTGACCACCTCAAGGTTCTCGCCATAAAGTAGAATGCGACCTCGCAGTTCGCGATTGGGTTCTATTGTCAGGCGAACTTCACCATACCACTGGCCGCCGTGTTCGCCAAAGGGCAGTGTCTCTCGTTGGGAAGATAGAAGCCCTTGGGGGCTGGGATGTATGCAACATCATCCACCTCGCAGATATCACCAACGATTCTGTCCAAAGGTACATTATAGGCTTTGAAGGGCTCTCTGTTTGCGTCGCCAAATACAAACCAACGACCATTATACTCCTTTAAAAACTGCGGATGGAAGGTCAGCGTGAAGGGTTCCTGCCCGAATCGCTGGTAGGCAAAGTGGAGTACTTGCTTGTCGGTAATGGCTTTATAAAAGACGGGAAGCAAATCAATATTGGTAAGATTCTGCTCAAGACTGGAGCATATCTGGTTTGCCCCGATTTCCACATCTCTGTTAGTGTCAAGCAACAACTGCGTATTCTCAAAATATGCGGAAAACCAACTCATAGGCAAAATACCCGCAGAGGCCTTGCAAAACTCGACATAGTCTTCAATCCTCTTTTGTTCTACAGCCTGACGCTCGGCAGATAAAGGGTCATCTTTTTCGCCAACATAACGGAATGCCTTGCCTTTACCTGTCTTTCCATTATCCTCTATACATCCAGGGCATACCTGCTCCAATGCTTTGATGAGTTCTGATGATGCTTTCTTCAAATCACCATAAAACATTTCTCTGGATAATGTTGCTTTGGGATTATTATTATAGTACCCTTTTGGGTATCTGCGTTTCAAACACATAATATCTGCAAGGGTAATATACTCCCGTCTCATCAACTCTCCGTATAAGATTTTAACGAAGGTTGTCTTTATTCCTTTTCCAGCAAAGATATTCTTAGCAGACATATTATAACATTTAGGACGCTACAAAGATACAACTATTTTTCTGAAAGAAAAAGGAAAAACAGAGAAAACCACGGAAAACGGCATCGGTAACAAGTTCTTCCTGTGCTTCATCTCCTCCATCCTCCGCAGCAGGATACAGAATGCCTGCAAAAGCCTCCACCTCGACAC
>ONMA01000018.1:0-57856 GCA_900318815.1 uncultured Prevotellaceae bacterium | reverse complement strand
AAGGAAACCCGGTAGACCTAAAGGTAGCAAGAACGCGACAGGAAGACCTAAGCTGAAGTAAGGGGAATGCCATGAGAGAGGCAAAGGATTATTTCCCCTTGTTTTGAGGAATCTTTACCGGTCTGAGGGAATTTTACGATTAAAAATATACGTTTTTTGAAGAAATGTTTTTAAGAATCTCGCCCAATTCAAAAAATGGTTGTATCTTTGCATCGAAAATTAGAGATTACAATGACTACAATAGAAGAATTGCAGAAACTCCGTGAGCGTGAAGACCACGTAGAGTTCAAGAGGGCAGGGCAGAGCATAACTACCCGTTTGCCGGAGGCCAGAAGACCGATTCTCGTGTCCGTAGGCATTGTGTATTAGGATATGTAGTAAATATAAGGTGAAAAGATTGTGAAAAAGACAAAGAAACTATGGATGCTGGCGGCCCTTCCGATGCTGCTGACCCTAACCTCGTGTACGTCGGACAACGACGACAACCCTTTAGTGCCGGCTGATGAGGTGGAGGCGCAACTGCAAAAGATGACGCTTCGCGAGAAGGTGGGTCAGCTGTTCTACGTACGCCCCGAGTGTCTCGACACCACCATTCACTTCAACCTGCCCAGCAAAATAACATTTAACAATAAAAACTGAACAATGAAACAGAAGAAACTGTGGGTGACGGCCGCCATCCTTATTTGCAGCCTGACAGAAATAAGTTACGGGCTGACCTCTTGTAAGAAGGCAAACACACAGGAGGATTATCCTGTGCAGCAGGTGACGAGTGAGGAACTGATTCGCACCTCGCAGAGCTGGGACGGCGTGGATCTGCCCGACTATTTGCAGGGCCGCCCGGAGCTGGTGGCGGTGAAGTACGTGTTCCCCGCCGGGCAGAAGCTGGGCTGGCACCACCACCCTGTAATGAACTATGGCGTGCTGATGCAGGGCGAGCTGACCATCATCGGCCAGGACGGCAAGGAGAAGACCGTACATGAGGGCGAGGCCGTCGTGGAGATGGTGAACACAATCCACCACGGCGAGAACCGAGGCACGAAGCCCGTCATCCTCTACATGTTCTACCTTTCGCAGAAGAATCTGCCGCTGGCCGTGCAGCATCCAGAGATTCCGTTGGAGTAAATTAATGCTTTATAGTGCGCGTGGGCGACTGCTTCGGCATGACTTTTGAGCGCATACAGGGGAAAAAGTCGCTGGCACGTATCTGTGCCGACGAGCCCTCGCGCATCATATGCGCTCAGTGAACTCCGCGACACCTTCGCCTACAGGGAGTTTGAAAATCTCATCAACCAAGTGTTTTCCTCCAAACGCCCAAACGACCAAGAATATGAACTATCAACTTGACATGCACGGAGAAATGCTCATGGAGCAGTATCATGAACGGATACCCGTCTATGAGCGCCTGTCACACTTAGCCGACGAGGCACTACGCAAAGCCCTCGATGCCCAGTATGTGAAGGTGACAGCCATGGAACACCGCATAAAGACAGAAGCGTCGCTGGCGGGAAAACTGGAACTGAAAGGTGGCAAATACCAAACAATCGACGATGTAACCGACATTGTGGGATTGCGTGTGGTGACGTTCTATAGTGCCGATGTGGACAAGGTGGCCGCCATCGTGAACGAGACGTTCGTCGTGGACAGGCGGAACTCTGTCGATAAGCGCAAACAGCACCGCTTAGACAGTTTTGGCTATAATTCGCTGCATTACATCTGCCGATTGCCGAAAACCATCGTTGACGATCCGAATATGCCGCTGCTTAACGAGCTGCTCTTTGAGATACAGATGCGCACAGCCCTGCAGCATGTATGGAGTACACTCGACCATGACACTGGCTACAAGGGTGACGTCAAGATTCCCCATGAGTATCTACGACAGTTCAACCGCATGGCCGGTATGCTGGAACTGATGGACGAGGAGTTCAGCCGACTGCGCAATGTCTTGGTTGACTATCGCCGTCAGATGCTGGCACTGGAAGCCACCGGACAGCTCGATAGCGTGGACCTCAACGATGAGACCTTCCGACGCTATTTAGAGACACATCCCTTCCACCGACTCAACCAGCGCATAGCTGCCATCAACCAGGCCGAGTTGTATCCTATGCCCATAATGCCCTACCTACGGGTGCTCCAAGATCTGGGCATGGAAACGCTCGGCGAAGTAAACCGTCTTGTTGAGGAGTGCAGCGACGATGCCTACCGACTGGCAGTCTCACAGCTTGGAGCCACCGACCTCGACATCCTCTCGGAGAACATCGGCATCCAGAACCTCTGTTATGTCTATGTGTTGAAGCAGGGGGGCGGCCCGGCAGGACTCTGCCGGATATTCGATTTGCTGAACGGAAACCAACCTGACAACATGGCAATTGCCAAGAAACTGTTCGAACAGGCCCAGAAACTATCATTTGAATAAGGCATGAGTATATTAACTAACAAACAATACAAAAGCAATGAACAAGAACGAGAAATTTGTCATCACCATCAACCGCGAAGTCGGAACTGGTGGACGTACCGTAGGCCGTAAGCTGGCAGAGAAGTTATGTGTGAAGTACTGCGACAAGGCTGTCATCGACGGATTAACAAAGAAGTTCGGCCTCACACCAGAGCGCATCGAGGAAATCAAGGCGCAGAAGAAATCCTGGTGGAACGACATCAATACCTACTACCAGACGCTGGTCGGCAGCGCCAGTCTGCCTATGGAGGCCGAGGTGAAGCTTGACAACGCCACCATGTTTGAGACCGAGAAGCGAATCCTGCAGGAACTGGCCGCTCAGTCATCATGTGTCGTAGCAGGCCGTACAGGTTTTATGGTGTTCCGCGAATGGCCTAACCACCTGAGCGTCTTTATCCAAGCTTCGATGCAACACCGCATTAAGCGTGTCATGCGTCGTCAGGATGTCAGCGAGCAGGAGGCCCGCGACATCATTGCGAAAATAGATGCCACGCGCGAAACCTACATCAAGAAATACGAGGATACCTCGCGCTACGACACCCGCAACTACCATCTTGTCATTACGATGGACGACCTGACCGAGGACGATGCCGCCGAAATCATCAAGGATTATATCGAGCGCACAAGTAAGCTCGCGGCACCGTCACTCTGACCCCGCAGGCCGAGACCATCCTCACGCCCTCGGCCACAGGAGAGCAGCGCATCTTCTGGCGGATAAATAGAAATCCTTATTAATTCCATGCGAGGCCGCTCGGCTTTCTTGCTCTGGCAAGCGTCTCCTATCGTCGCCAAGCGGCCACTTGCTACCGAAAAGCTACGGGTAGGCGCGTCAGCGGGAATGGGGACGCAAGAATGGGGGGGGCCATACTCATGGGCGGATCTCCTATCAGAACAGAGAGGCGACCCCGTCTGGGTCGATGTTCCTCGTGAGCGGATATAACTTGGTACAAAATAGAACACAGAGACACAGAGGCACAGAGATTGATGGCTCCAAAGAAAAAAAACTCTGTGTCTTTGTGTCTCTGTGTTCATAAAAAAGTCCCAAGATAGCAATTTTTTCCCAATTACAATGGCAAAGGCACGAAAAAAAACAATTATTGAATGGTATTAGGAAGTATGGAGGAAAAATCGTAATTACGCGCCGATTATTATTTTGAAGAAAAACAACCTAAAAGTTGTAAGATTGAATTATTATGTTTATCTTTGCAACATATAATATGATTAATTATGAAATTTGACATCATAACAGAGGATGAACGCTTATGGGCAGTTAAGTATGAGGGTTGTCCTGACAATGTACTCTACATGCTTTTTGAGCAATGGAACGATGTGTCTTGGTTGCGCGAGTTCTTTAAGGCCAACATTGATGACCTGACTTCCTACTTTAGAATAACGGATGTGAACGAAGCCATTTACGACACAATTGAGGATAGTGAAAAACTACAATGTCTGATTATGGATATATCGCCTGATGCTGACCTTGACAAATTGTTCCGTCCGTTGGAAAACAGTCGTGTTAAGGAAATGTTGCTTGGAAAGGAGAAGGCCCGTCTGAAAGATTTAAATAAGCACGCCTCTTGGCTGAGGATATATGCTATCAAACTTGCCCCTGGCATTTATGTGATAACTGGCGGGGCCATCAAACTGACACGCACTATGCAGGAGCGTGAACATACTCTTCTAGAACTTCAGAAGATGGAGCGAGTACGTAGATTCTTGCTTGACAACAATGTGATTGACAAAGATGCTTTCACAGACTATCTAAGCGAACTGTCTTAATACAATAATAATATAAGTAGAATCAATTATGAGCAACATCATTGAGGGTTTGAAACAATATCAATCGCCCACACCGTCCAAATGGCGTGAAAAGGCTGAGTGGAGGCTTGCCAATAAGCCTTGGTTGCGTCATTCCCAGCATATCGCCATGCTCATGCTGGAAAAGATGGACGAGATGGGCATGACACAGAAAGATCTGGCCTGCCTGATGGGATGTAGTCAGCAATACGTGTCGAAAATATTAAAGGGGCAGGAAAACCTTTCACTTGAAACAATGTCGAAGATAGAGGACTGCCTGCATATCAGCATTCTTCAAGAAGAATTGGAAGCTGTTTAGCCAGTTCTTGCAGAATAGGCCGATGCGAGATCACACCTTAATGCATCGGACTTTACACTTCGATGTATAGGGAATCACACCATGATTAATAGGGCATCACGGTGTGATGGATGCTCCGTCACGGTGTGATGAATGCTTCATCAGGGTGTGAGGAATGCTCCGTCAGGGTGTGATGAAACGTTTCGACTGGGTGTGAGGAATGTTCAACCTGAAAGGTCGGAAATTTGTGTGCAACCAACCAATAAATGTTCTTGCCCTGCAAGCAACCTTGTTCGCTTGCAGGGCAAGAAGCTTTTTCCAAACAAATAGTTATTTTGGTTTTGTCGGTCCGCGAAGCGGTTGAACGCTTAGGATACAGGTTAGAGCACCTTTCCAGCCACGGGATATTCGTACCAGTCGGTGTTGGTGACGCTCTCCACCCACTTCACGAAGTCGGGATAAGCGGTCTTGACGTTGGTGCGCTCGGTAGGCCACTGCCACTCACCGGGGATGATGAGTGCCTGCGGAGCCTTGCCCTTCTCGTTGGCCGAGCCAATAGTGAACGACACCTCGTTGGTCTTCTTCACGAAGATGGAGAACTTCTGGAGGTCGGCCACTGAAGTCATGCTCACGTCGGCACTGGCAATGACATTGCCACGGCTACCGGTGGTGTTGGTCATCTTGCCGTCGTTCTTGCTGAAGATGGTGTTGCCATTATACTTCACGTCGACACTCAGCTCACCGCCGGCAGCCATGAGCGACACGGTAGCCCTGTTCTCGGCCACATAGTGGGCCACATAGAGCACGATGTCGTTGAAGTCGAAGTCGCCGATGGAGCCAAGGTCCTCGAAGGCGATGCTGTACATGACGGCCTGTGCAGGAGCCCGGAGTCCGGCACCCGATGCCCAGACGGCAGCACACTCACCCGGAGTGGTAGAGAAGTTGGACGAGGCGAAAGGAGCACCCGTGACACCCTCATTGTCGAGTACGTAGGTGGGCTGTACGCCAGAGTTACCTTCACCCAGGTCGACAATCTTGTTGATGGCGTAGGTAATGTCGCCCGTCATTTCGAGCGTGTGCAGGTGACCGGCCACGGTAGTGGTGCCGCCGAGGCGCACGTATGCGGTGCCTGAAGCGCGGAAGCCCTGATAGGTGCCGTCGCCCTGAGCCACCCAGTTGGTGTTGCCATTGATGTTGAAGCCCGAGTTGTTGCCCATGTTCACGATGAAGTTGTCGAACTCGCCTGTCTCGGCCACGATGTAGCTGTTGTCCATGAGGTTGAACTCGCCGTCGTACATGTGGGCATTGCCATAGACCACGAGCTGGCAGAAGTTGTAGAACGTGCAGTTCTTGGCGCTGAAGATCATGGTGCCGGTGAAGTAGTGGCCCTTGTTAATCCAGTAAATCTTCTGCTGGGTGACCGAGGTCTCTCCCGTCACATTCACCGTTCCCTCATTATAGAAGTTAGCGCAGCTGTTCAGCTCAAACTTGCCCGTCACTACCATATCGCCGAAGTTGTAGAAGAGCGACTTGTTGCCGTCGCCGGGCTTGCTGGTGATGTTGGTAGCGCTGATGGTTCCCTCGTTGTAGACCACCGAGTTCTGGTTGGCCTCGAAGTTGTCCTTCACGAAGTTCACCGTACCACGGTTGTAGATCTTGCCGCCACCCGTCTGGTTGTACAGGAACTCAGAGTTGTAGTTCAGCGTGGCGGTACTGCTGACGTAGATTTCCAGGTCGTTGATGTAGTTGTCCATGTTGAAGTTGAGCGTGGCACCTGGCAGCAGGTAGATGCGGGCCTGGTTCAGGCTGTTGGCACCGTCGACATTGAAGGTCACGTTGCCGCTCACGTAGATGTCGCGCTGTCCCATCCAGCAGTGCATGGCGTAGGTGCCGTCGGCCAGGGCAAACTCAGTACATCCCTGCAAGGCGTTCTCGTCAATCTGTCCTCCCCAGTCGGCACGACGGAAGTCGTCGATGGTCTTGGCCGTGGCGGGCACTTCGCTCTTGTAGTAAGGATCGGTGTCCTCGAAAGTGAAGGGGTCGCCGGGAATCACGGCACTTGCCCTGCGGCGCGAGGCGGCAATCTTGTCCTTCAGGCTGAACGACACCTCGTAGCTGTCGCCATTGAGGTGGGCGGCCTTGATGAGCTGGTACTCGTCGTCGCTGCGCATCACGTAGAGTACATCCTTGGAGGCCGACGCGGTAACATTGATTTTCACCTCTGAGCCACCCTTCACCTTAGCCGAGCCCATCAGCGCGACATCAGAGGAGAGAGCAGGATTACCCGAGCATATATAGACATTGTAGTCCTTGGCGGCATCACCGCCCACAGCAACCACCACATTACGGTTGGCCAGCAAATTCCATGTCTGGTTTGCATTCACCTGGCCCACGTTCTCATTAAACTTGCTGGTGTATTCGGCCTGGGCACTCTCGGTGGCCTCGCGCTGAATACGACCCAGGTCGTAGACATTGGTTTCCTTCTCGGTGCATCCTGCGGCAGCAAGACAAACTGCCAAAGCCAAGGCACCTCTTGATAAAATTTCCATTTTCATATATTATACAGTTTAGTTGATTTTAGAGATTTTGTTCGTTGATGAGTACCAGTTCTCTTGTTTACAGTAAATAATTAAGTTTAGGGACTTTGATTCCCTTATAGAATCCGATGCAAAATTACTTAAAAAAACCATACGTTGTTATCGGCAGACTGTTAAAAACATATAATTGCCAGAAAGAGTAAAACAAAAAAGGTCATTTCCTGCGAAAAAACGCTCCATTATAGACCAGCCTAACGTTTTTTTTCTTAATTTTGTACCGTCATTCATACAACCAAACAGTTACATAACATGAACAAGAACGCTATATTCCTGACCATTGCGATGACCTTAACGATGATTGCGACGACATCGTGCAAGGAAGACTATTACGACGAAGAGAGGTATGAGCAGATGATGCGCAAGGCATTTCCTGTAGCCAGCGTAGACCCTCAGCACACGTGGTCGACCATTGGCTCGGTGGAGCTTTTCCTGCAAGTCAACACGAAGCGGGGCAAGAACTACGTGGCCAAGATCTACGACCAGAACCCCATCGGAGCCACCAACCTGACCCAATTAGGCGAAGGACAGGTGTACAGCGGCGGGTCGCTGAAGACCACCATTAACTACCCGCTCTACCTGAATGCCCTCTATCTGGCCCTCTTCGACGAGGAGAGCTACATGACGGTCTATCCGCTCGCCATCGAAGACGGCAAGGCCTCCCTGCAGGTGGGCGGCGACGGGGTGGCCGCAACGGCGCGCGCCACACGGGCCATCAGCCACCAGTTTGAATTCCAGGAAGTGCCGGCCGACACCGCCTACCACACCACCCTGCCGGAGGATGCGGTAGACATCAGCCGCTACGCCGAGTTCGGCAAGCAGCAGATATGGTGGCCCGAATACTCGGAAACGCCCGCACGCTTCCAGTCGTTCTACGTAGACCCGCAGGACGGCAACCGCCACCTGCAGTTAGACCACGGCCTGGCCGACGTCTACGTGAAGCCCGGCAACCACAAGTTCTCGCTCTACGTGCTGGGCGACGTGCGGATGTACCTGCTGCCAGGCGCACACGTCACCTTCGAGAACGAGCTCAACCAGAACAACATCGGATTCAAGCTCTACGTCTGCAACGGGGCCACGCTGTCGGGGCCGCAAGGCATCAGCTACAACTTCTGGCTCTACAACCAGGGAACCGTGACCACCACGCGAATGACGCAGTATGCCACGGGAGGCATCATGAACCAGGGAACGCTCGACATCTCAGGACACCTCCAGATTGCCAATGCCGCCTCACAGGTGGTCAATGCCGGACATCTCACGGCGGCCTCCATGAGCGTGGAAGGCTCCTCCCATTTCCTGAACCTCGACTCGATGACGGTGAGCGGCGAGACCACGGTGAACAGCAACAACTGCTCGTGGGTGAACAACGGCTACTACGAGACGCAGGACTATAAGTACACGGCAGGAAGTACCGACGTCGTCAACAACTGCCACCTCGTGGTACACAATCTTTTCTACATCGGGTTAGGCGATACCGACCGCAACAGCTTCCAGCTCGACGGCGGCGCATCGGTGCTGACGAAGACCTTCCAGTTCGCCGGCCCCGGCTTTATCCACATGGGCAGCGGTTCGCTGTTCCGCGTCACGGACAAGGCACAGTTATCCATCAACAAGGACACCTACGGCATCTACGGCCCGGCTACGGGCGACTACGCCGTGTTCCAAGCCAAGACCATCGAACGGCTCAACGCCTGGGAGGTCAACCAAGGCTTCTCGGCCAACTATTTCAACCACCTCTACGTGGCCTGCGACAGCCACTTCGACTTTGGCTACAGCGACAAGAGCGCCGAGCAGCAGGCCGCCGGCGAGGTGGGGGCGCAGCCCTACTACCGCCTCGACGCCGCATCGGGCGCACAGATGACCACCTACGACGGGGCCGACGTACACGTGACCGACAACCAGTGCGGTGCCGACTACGACGGAACACCGGCCAAGGTGCCTGAGGCCGAGTCGTTCTCCCTGCGCTACTGCTTTGAGGACAACTTCCCCGAGATGGGCGACTACGACCTGAACGACGCGGTGATTACCGTGACACCCGACATCGACGGCACCACCACCGTGAGGCTGCGCGTCAGCCTCGACGCCGTAGGAGCCACCAAGCAGATTGCCGCCGCCCTGCGCATCAAGGGCCTCAGCGAGAGGAACGTGACAGCATGCACACGCGACGGCAACATGGATGCCGACTTCCCCACCAACGCATCCATGCGCATCATCGACACGGAAGAGGTGATGCTGCCCCGGCAGATAAAGACCTCCGACGACGTGGTGCTGCTGCTCTTCAACAACGCCCACTGGTCGCTGGGCCGCACCATCAGCTCGGTGGGTAGCGTTGAGAATGTGTTCCTGAACACCGTGGCGCGCGACAACGCCTACGAGGCGAAGCGCAACGACGTGGAGCCTGCCGTAGTGACCTTCACGCTCCAGCTGAACGATGCCTCGAAACTTTCGCTCTTTACGCAGGACAACCTCGACGTGTTTATCGTAGAAAGCTATAACGGCGGCTACTGGGAAGTTCACACCGTGCCCTTCAAGACCGACGAGGTGCTTGCGGCCTACTACAAGAACATCAAGGACAAGTATGACGACAATATTCCCTGGGCCATCTGCGTGCCGGGCAACGACTTCAAGTACCCCAATGAGTGGCAGTGCATAGGCATCAGGAACGGCGGCGTCATTACGGGAGCCTACCAGGAGTTCGGCCACTCATTTGCCGAGTGGGCCGAAGACCACACGAAAGCCACTGACTGGTATAAGTATCCCACGGAAGGACTGGTCTACGAATAACACTAAGAATGGCAATAAGATATACACCCGGCGAAGAACGCTGGAACACGTGGTCGCATGCCGGCGGCATCCTGCTTGGGGTGGCCGTTGGCATCGTCTTTCTGACCATGACCATCAAGGGCGACAGCAACTGGGCCCGCATCGGCGTCATTCTCTACCTCTTCGGCATGCTGGGCAGCTATATCTCCTCGACGGCCTATCATGCCCTGCCTGCCCATTCGGAGTGGAAGGAACGACTGCGCAAATGGGATCACGCGGCCATCTACTGGCATATAGCAGGCAGCTACTCGCCCCTGACGCTCATCGCCCTGCGTGAGGAAGGGCTGTGGGGGTGGTCGCTCTTCATCTTCGTGTGGGCGGCAGCCATCGGAGGCACCATCGTCAGCCTGCACCGGTTGAAGGAGCACAGCCACGTGGAAACAATTTGTTTCGTGCTGATGGGACTTTCGGTGCTTGTGGCCTTCAAGCCTTTGCTCAACACCGTGTCGACAGCCGCCGTCGTGTGGATTGTAGCCGAAGGTGTGTGCTACATCACGGGTGCCCTGTTCTACTCGCTGAACAAGAGGCGGTATATGCACAGCGTGTTCCACTTCTTTGTCCTTGCCGGAAGCATCTGCCACATCGTTGCCGTCTGGGACGTCCTCCTCAGTTACCTCTAACGCAACGATAGCCACGGTTTTACACGGTTCTGCACGGTTATATTTGTATGGCCACGGTTCTGCACGGTTCTGCACGGTTATATTTGTATGGCCACGGTTTTACACGGTTCTGCACGGTTATATTTAAACGGAGAGACCAAACGGACAAACGAATCCGCCGGGCACATCCTTAATCGATGTCCCGGCGGATAAATTTTCTCGCGAAATGGAGGCTACCCCGCAGCAGTGTGGCGGAAGAAGCCCTCGTAGCACAAATCCTCGTCCAGGTGCTCCCAGTGGATGCCGAAGGGCGAGAGCGTGTACTGCTCGCGCTCCGTGGGCGAGGCGTCGCGCAGGGCGGCATAGTCGGCAAAGCGCTCGCTGGCCTGCCGGCCGTCAGCCGTCTGCACCCAAATCTCCGTCGGCGTTAGCCAAATCTTCGTAATCTCCATCATCGTTTACTTCTTGTTCTTGAAAAATTCGTTCCAGCGTGCAGCGATAATCTCCTTGTTCTCCTCCACGATAGACTCGGCCAGCTTCAGCTCGGCGGGCTTCAGTCCGCAGTTGTCCATCAGCGTCACCTCCGGCTGCACCTGAAAGCGTGCCTCGGCACCGCCTTTCACAACATGCACGTGGATAGGCTCATGGTCGTTGGAGTAGAACATGAAACGGAGTCCGAAAAGTGTGAATAGTTGCGGCATATCTCGTTCTGTTTTAGTTTCACGCTGCAAAGGTAACACTTTTCCGCGACATAACGCGCAAATCGCCGGAAAATTTATCCGTCGGTCTCAGTAAGTCAAAGAACGCGCAAGCCGAATGCAAAGCGAAAGCTCGCTTTCAGACTTTGCTGAGGCGCAGCCGTTTTTCAGGCGAAGCCCAAAGAACAATTCTTCTGTCGGTAGAGAGGAAAGGAGGGCGGAGCCGTCCGCCGTGGCGTTGGATGCCGCCCTCATCGGTTCTCAGCATGAGAAATGCTTATATTCGCAGCAGTCGAATTCGGTTACGAACTTGTTCGCCTGGCTTGTCCAAGAAATCCGACTGAACGGAAATCCGCCCGAGCGGCGGCCGGCCCTTCAAAGGCCGGCCGCCGTTTTAACGGGTAACTCGAAACATTATTCTTCGGCCACCGCCCGGACGGAGAAGCCGTTCGCCCGATAGCTGTCGTTCCAGGTCCTCGTGCTCGAAGTGAAGCTGAAATAGCGACCGCTGTGGCCATAGCAGGCCGACGCGGACCAATAGAAACCCTCGGTATTGTCATTGGTGATCGAGCCACTGCCGCGGGCACGATAGCCGGACGCGGGGAAGAACACATTAGAAGTGCTGGAAGGCAGGTTGCGGCCCTTGTTCGCATCATCCCAAGTGAAGACAACTTTAGTGTTATACATATATTTATACAAGTTGCCCGTGGGCACGCAGAAGCCTGCCGGGCTGGGGTCATAGACGGTCTTCACCGTGGCCGTTGCAATATTATTGCCGTTGCTCGTCTGCTGCGCGTCCCACAGATTAAAGAACTCGGCAGTGCTGGGCTTGTCTCTGTTCGTGTCGCCGACCCTATAGAACGTCGTCGGGTTCTGGATGTTGTCGGCGATGGTGACAGTAGGACTGCTTGATTCGTAGGTAACATCTCCCTTACCCATAAACGGGTCCTTGCGGCCCCACTGGTAGAAGGTGTTGGTGCTATTGGCACTCACCCAACCCAGGTTCACGGGAGTCACGCTGTAGGTGTGGCTGTCGGTATTGACGGCGACCAGGTCTTCTGCGGCGAAGGTCTGCTTCGTCACCCAGATGTGCCACGACCAGACGATGTTGCCTTCAGCATCCTTGGCGGCCACGAGGGCGTTGCCCTCCTGCGTCGTGGCATGCTTGCCCACGGTCAGCGTCAGGTAGTCGCCGTCGATGCGCACGGCGGTAATCAGCTCCTCGGCGTCCTGCCAGAGCAGCTCGGCCGTAGTGACGGTGATGCCGTTGTCCTTAATCCACGGGGCGTTGATGGCCTTTCCGTCGTGGCGGGGGAAGGTGGCGGTGGTGTTGCTTCCGCTCACGCCCGTATAGGCCGCCGTGTTGGCTGCGCCGGCCTTGATGGCGTTGCCATAGACTAAGGGCAGCTTGTAGTTGCCCGCCGTATGTACCATGTAGCAGTTGGCCGTCCACTGGCCGTCGGTGCGCCAGTTGCCTGCGCAGTCCACCATCGAGAGATCGGCGACACTCCTGGTGATGTTATAAATCTTGCCTGCGAGCTGCTGGCTGGTGCCGAAGCTGATGGTCTCCTTGCCGCCCATCGTCACCGTGGCGTTGCTGAGCTCGGTGCCTACGGCTACAGGGAGCACGAACTTAGCAACGACCTTTTCGCTCACGGTCGTAGTGGTGACGTTGGCGGTGCAGACGGTAGAGCCGTCGTTGCTGACTACGGCTGAGAGCGTCTTGCCGGCAGCGGTGCCGTCGTCAAAGGTAATCTCGAAGTTGAGGAAGGCGGTCTGCTGGGTCAGCGTGAAGGCCCTATCGCTGTAGTTCGATGTGCCCGTCAGGCGGCTATATTGCTGCACGGCATCGCCGATGGTGGCGCAATAGGACGACGTGGGATAGTTCACCGTTACGGCTCCTGCGGCATCGACGGAGACCTGGGCGTCCACCGTCTGCTGTGCGCTGACGAGGGTGGCGGTCAGCGAGAGGTCGTCGGCGGGAGAGCCGCTGCCCGAGTAGGTCAGCTCGCCCGAGAAGGTGGCGCCGGTGGCCTTGCCCTCGTCGCCGGCCTGCAGGTCGAGCACGCCCTTAATGCCGGTGCCGGTGATGTAGAGCTTGTCGCCCTCGGCGAAGTAGAGCGTCTTGTTGTTGCCATCCACGGTAGCGCGGGTGGTGGCTTCGTCGCCGCCCACGGTCACGGTGTAGGGAATGGTCTTCGTTGCCGTCTCTGTCGAGGGGGCCACGGGGGCCTCCGTCGTGTCGTTGTCGTCGCTGCTGCAGGCGGTCATCATGAGGGCGGCGGTCATCGACAGCGCAGCCCAGAGCAATTTCCTTGTCTTCATTGTCATCTTCTGATTTAGTGGGTTCATACTACAGGTCTTCCACATCATCCATTTCCATGATGCTGGTATTTCCTTGTCCTGAGGTTGAGGTCTCATAAGGGCTTCCTGCCATGATGTGGCCTTGGTGTTGCAACTTAACGACCTTCATCGTCGGTTTCTGATAATCTTTTTTGTTCATAATTTACTTTGGTTTTTGAAATGTTAATAAATAAAAGCTTGAAAATGATATATACAAAAAAACAATCAGGCCTCCCTTGCGTAAATGCAAGAAAAGCCGTATCTTGACGCGGGCGACCCGCGCGCCTCTTCAATCGCGCGTACCTTTGAGTGAGTGAGTGAGTGAGTGAGTGAGTGAGTGAGTGAGTGAGTGAGTGAGTGAGTGAGTGAGTGAGTGAGTGAGTGAGTGAGTGAGTGAGTGAGTGATAACGAATTATTTGGAATCTCCAAACAATTCGCGTTAATTAATGTTATCATCCCTATCTTCCTCATACCTTGAATTTCGAAAATCAGCTGCACGGACAATGCAAGCCGAGTGCAATGGAACTTGCTCCAATTGCCATGGCATAGCCCGTTCGCACACTTTTTGGGCAGCAAAGGTACAAAATAATCCACTAATAATTCACCATCGCAGGTAAAAAATTACCTTAATTGACCGTAATTTGCGAATTTTATTAATTTTTTGTCCAGTGCAGTTGGAAAATAATCTCTGCAAAACTCTGCGTCTCTGCGCGATAAATTAATAAAATTCGTGGATCAAATTACGGTCAATTAAGGAAATTCGTTTCTAAAAAAGAAAAACCATTCGTTTCTACGAAATTGGGGGAAAACCTACAATTTGTCGCGGAACTCACTGGGCGATACTCCCAGATGCTTACGCACATAGCTGCCGAAATGCGACATGTTGGCGAAACCGAGCTTGGCAGAAATCTCCTTGATGGACAGGTTGGAGTTGCGCAGGTAGAAGCGGATGTCCTCGGTGGTGTACTGTATCACCCAGTCCGAGGCCGTCTTGTCGCTGTACTTCAGGCAGAGCATGGTGAGGTACTTCGGCGTGATGGCCAGCTGGCTGGCATACTGCGTGATGGGTTGCCGCTTCACATCGTTGCCAGAGACCAGCTTCAGGAACTTGTTGAAAAGCATCTTGCCCTGCGAAAGCTTCTGCTCGCTCACCATGACGTTGGCTCCGTCGAGCTGATAGCATAAATCCAGCAGCAACGCCCGGATGAGAGCCTGTAAGATTTCGTAAGGTGCCTGTTGTTCGCGTAATCTGGTCTTCGACTGGATAAGAGCATAATAATAACCAAACTCCTCCTGACCAGCATCGGTCAAATGAATCAGATTAAGCTTGTTGGTGTAGACTGCCCTGTGCCAAATATCGGCCTTGTCGTGTAATAATCCCTGAATGATGTGGTCTGCTAAGCAAAGCACATTGCATGTGAAATCAGCATTTGACTGGCAACCGGTAATGTCGGTTTGCATAGGACAGAATAAGACATCGCCTTTCCCCATTTCAACGTTGCTATTACTCGCCTGTATTTTTGCATTCCCCTCACGGCAAAACACAATCATGCTTGAATTTTGCTTTGGTGGATGCAAATGCACCAGGTCCATTACGTTGTCAAGAATTACAACATCCCCCTCTGTGTAGTCAACAAACAGGTTGTTGAATTCAATAAATCTTCTTTTGTCTCTTTGCGTGTCGTGGGCCATAATATGATATTTTGCTTGCAAATATCACTATTTTTTTTCATATTATGGTGTACAAAAGGAGATAAAATCTGTTCTGATTTGCCACGATTTCCTTAATCCGTTATATATTACGTCATTTTGAACAATACAAAACCTTTGAAATGTGTTCGATTACATATTTATCGACTTTCATTGTGTCGTTTGTAGACCCATTTTTCGTTACTATTTGCATAGCGCAAGTAACCAAAAGCGTGCTAAGAAAACAGCAAAAGCTCAGATTTGAAAATTCTTGTAGTTTTCAAACCTGAGCTTTCGGAAGGTGAAACCTGTCTTGTTTCTATACAAAACTGATGACGCCCTGATGTTCGCTCTTGGCTTTCGGAGCTTCGACAACGGTCTTGTTCGATGCGCTCATAGTGCTGATTTTATCGCGCATTTCACAGGTGCGCTTGTAGGTGGGCGACTGCTCCACGGCCGAGATGATGTCGTCGTTGTCCAGGTCTTCGGCATGGAAGAGATAGACGTTGGGGCGACGCTTGACGCGGTGCTTGTTGTTGTCGGTTCCGTAATACTGGTCACGACGGTCGATGTTGCGGGCCTCCTTTTCCTGGATGGCAGCAATACGGGTGGCTTCCTCGCGCGTCTGCTTGGTGAGATGCTCCTGCATGCCAGTGACATTGCTGATGCCGAAGCCCGTGGCCAGGATGGTCACCTTCACCTTGGCACCCAGCTCGGGGTCGTAGTTCAGGCCCCACTTCGACTCGAAGTCGGTGCCGAACTTGGCCATGAAGTCATTCACGTCGTTCATCTCCTCCATCATCAGTGCCGACTTGCCGTCCTTATTGCCTGCCGAGGTGATGTTGAGCAGGATCTTCTTCGAGTTGAACACGTCGTTGTCGTTGAGCAGGGGCGAGTTGAGCGCATCCTCGATGGCCTTCTTGACGCGACCTTCGCCCTCGCCGTAGCCCGTCGACATGATGGCTACGCCACCGTCCTTGAGCACGGTCTTCACGTCGTTGAAGTCAAGATTGATGCGTCCGTGAATGGTGATAATCTCGGCAATGCTCTTGGCAGCAACCGAGAGCGTGTCGTCGGCCTTGTCAAAGGCATCGTCGATGGAGAGGTCGGGATAGATGCTGCGCAAGCGCTCGTTGTTGATGACGAGCAGCGCGTCGACGTGCTTGGCCATCTCTTCCACGCCGTCGAGAGCCTGGTCGATTTTCTTGTTACCCTCGAAACGGAAAGGAATGGTGACGATACCCACGGTGAGGATATCCATCTCCTTGGATATGCGAGCCACCACGGGGCCGGCTCCGGTGCCGGTGCCGCCGCCCATGCCAGCCGTGATGAAAGCCATGCGGGTGCCGTCGCTAAGCATGCGCTTGATATCCTCGGCACTCTCCTCGGCTGCATCCTGGGCCCGCTTGGGCACATTGCCGGCTCCCAGTCCCTCGCTGCCAAGCTGCAACTTGACGGGCACGGGCGAGTCGTTGAGAGCCTGGTTGTCGGTGTTGCACACCAGGAAGCTCACGTCGTGAATACCTTCCTTGTACATGTGGTTGACGGCATTGCCACCGCCGCCGCCAACGCCGATGACCTTGATAATGCTGTGCTTCTTCTCCTCGGGTACTGCGAAATCGAGGACTTCAGTGGGGTTATAATTGTCTTGCATTGTTGTTGCTCTTTTGTTGATGAATAAATGGGTGCTACTCTTCGCCTCTGACCATGTCCTCGGTCACCTTACTGATGAACTTCTTAAACCTGTTCCAAGGCTTTTTCTCGTTCTCTTGTCTGATACGCTCTTCAAGTTCCCTCTTTCTCTGAGCCTCTAAACGCTCCCTTTCCAGCCGCTCCTGCTCGGCCTTCTCCTTACGCTCCTTTTCCTGGCGTGCCTTTTCGCCTGCAAGCGCTCCGCCGAAATTATTGGCCTTGCCGCTGCCATCGTCCTCTTCGTCAGGAGTATCTTCGGGGGTGAAGAGGTCGCGCTTGGACAAATCGGCCCCGGCACAGTTCTCATAGCCCTTGGCCAGCAGTCCGAGAACGGTATTGCACATGCCGTCGCGCCGCTTGATGACGGGGTCGCCGCTATTGATGGCAATGCTGACAAAGCTGGCAATCGACACCTTGTCGATGGTGTGCGTCCTGAAGGCGATGTCGATATTCTTCAGATTGGAACCGCCACCGGTCAGGATGATGCCGCCCAGCAACTTGTCGCCGTACTCGGCGGGGATATGCTCACGCACGTTAAGGATGATTTCCTCGACACGTGCCTCGACAATCTCCGTGAACTTACGGCTTTCCACCTGTCGCTCCACGTCGATGGAATACCTCAGGGTGTCGTCGATTTCACTGAGGTCGGTATAGGCCGACGCATACTTCAGCTTCATCTTCTCGGCCTCGCTCTCCTCCATCTGGAGGGTGGCAATGTCCTTGGTGATGTTGTTGGCTCCCAAGGGAATGACCACCAAGTGGCGCAGCAAGTTCCTGGAGTAGACGGCAACGGTGGTTGTGTCGGCACCCAGGTCGACGATGGCACAGCCGGAACGCCTCACGTTCTCGCTCACCAACACATTGCCCAACTCTATCGGAGCCACGAACATGCCAGCCACCTTGACATCGGCGGCCTCGAAGCTCTTGATGAGGTTCTGCAAGAACGACCTGCGGATAAGAATGTTCAGGAAGTTGCCTTCCAGACGCGAGGCGCGGATGCCCACGGGATCGGTCTGGAGGTTAGAGTCGACGCGGTACTCCTGCTCCACAATCTCCAGGACGGCCTGGTCGGGATAGTCAGTAGCACGGTTCTCGTCCATCAGCTCGGTAACCATCTCCCGGGTGACAATGGTCTCCACGTCCAGGTTGTGGACAATGGTATTGCGCACGCTGTGTACGCTCTGTCCGCCCACTCCGACGAAAACCTGGCGGACGCGGGTGTTCAGCTGCATTTCGAGCTTCTTGACGATGTTAGAAAGACACTGGGCCGTCTTGTCAATGTTATAGACTACGCCCTTGTGGATGAAGGACGAGGACTCCTCGCGCACCATAGCCAATACGCTGATGCTACCGTCGGGCTTCTTCTGTCCGGCAATAGCCGTCATCTTCGAAGAACCGAGCTCAATTGCTACGATAAATTCTTTTAATTCTGCCATTGTATCTTCGTTTTTTTGTTTTTTTCTTAGCTGCTCTGTCTGCGCTTGCAGATAATCTGATTGTCGAACTCGACATTGATGCGCGAGTATTTGTTCCATCCTGCCTTAGAAAGTCCGTAGCGATAGAACTTGGCCACGCGGTCCAGTTTGCGCTCAATGCCAGTGGGCTGTCCGATGTAGATGATATGGTCGCCCACTCGCGGCACCAGCTCTACCGAGCCGTCGTCCAGTACGTTGATCTGCACAATCTGGCTGTTCCAGAACTTGTCGGCATGCAGGGCATTGGCCAGGGAGACCAGTTGCTTGCTGGCATAGTCCTTGGTGATGCAGCCCGTGGCCACGACAACATTACTGGCGTAGCCCTTTGCCTGCAGGCTGCCGCCCTTGTTGTCGACGTAATAGCCGCCGCTCTGCGTCAAGACGCGAACGACGGGAATGCGCTGTCTGATGTTGATGCACACACGGCCAGCCTGAGCCTTGTAGCACTCGGCTTCCTCGATCATATCGTTGGATTCCAGCTTTTCCTTGATAGGCCTTACATGAATTGCATTCATTTCCTGTCCGATGGGCATGAGGTGGTTCTCGTGAAGCATCTGCTTCACATCCTCCACAGTAAGGAAGCCTCTGCCCTCGGAGTCCCCAATGTTAATGTGTACCTCGGTGCATACCACTGCGTGCTCGTCGGGCTTGTTGAATGCCGTGATGGCCAGCACTAAGTAGATGCCGATGATGACATTGAGGAGTATAAGTGTACCTTTCTTCCAGTTCATAGAGTCAATGTTGTTTTTATGTATTGTCTGTCTTCTGTTTCAGTATCTTCGTGAGCTGCGGCACCTGCGCGTCAAGGTCGCCTGCACCGAGCACCACCAGCACGTCGAAGTCGCGCTCGCTCACCAGCTTCTGCACGTCGTCCTTGCTCACAAGCTGCTTTTTGATGCCCTCGCGCAGGTGGTCGTAGATGAGCTTCGACGTGACACCCTCGATGGGTTCCTCGCGGGCGGGATATATCTCTGTGAGTATCACCTCGTCGAGTACGCTCAGCGCATCGGCAAAATCCTGGTAGAAATCGCGGGTGCGAGTGTAGAGGTGCGGCTGGAAGATGGCCGTAATGCGACGATCCTTGTACAGCTCACGCAGTGACAGGGCACTCTGCAGAATCTCCTTGGGATGATGAGCGTAGTCGCTGAGAAACACCAGCCGGTCGGTCTTGATCTTGAAGTCGAAACGGCGGTCTACTCCCTTGTAGGTCTTCAGGCCGTAGCGCAGTTCCTTGGCTGTGCAGCCTGCCAACTGTGCCATGGCCATGGCTGCCACACCGTTCTCAATGTTGATGGGGATGGGCTGTCCCAGCTCCACATCCTTCACACACTCAATGGGCGAAATGAAGTCGAACTTGATGGTGCCGTTCCCGATGCGTATGTTCTCGGCGTGGAAGTCGCCCTCGTCGCGGCTGTAGTCATAGCGCCTGACACCCTCGCGCTGAGCTTCCTGCATCTCCAGGCCACGGTGTATGATGAGTACTCCGCCCGGCTGGATGAGTTCCGTGTAGTGGCGGAAGCTCTCCAGGTAGGCCTCTTTCGTGCCGTAGATGTCCAAATGGTCGGGGTCGGTCGAGGTAATCACCGTCATCCAGGGCGAGAGCCAGTGGAAGGAGCGGTCGAACTCGTCGGCCTCAATCACCACATACTCCGACTTCGACACGATGTAGTTCGTACCGTAGTTTTTCGATATGCCACCGAGGAAGGCATTGCAGTCGAGCGAGCTTTGGTGCATGATGTGGGCGCACATCGTCGAGGTCGAGGTTTTGCCATGCGTTCCGGCCACGCAAAGTCCCTTCATCTGCCGGGTCAGCGTGCCGAGTACCTGTGCGCGCTTCTGTATCTCGAAGCCGTTCTCCTGGAAATATCTCAGTTCCTTGTGGGTGGCAGGAATGGCAGGGGTGTACACAATCAGGCTCGACTCGCGCCGCTTGCAGGCATGAGGTATCTCATTGACATCTTCTTCGTAGTGAAGCAGCATGCCTTCTTTCTCCAACCGGCGAGTCAGCTCGGTGGGGGTCTTGTCGTAGCCGGCCACGACGAGGCCGCGACTTATAAAGTAACGTGCGATGGCACTCATGCCAATGCCGCCGGCACCTATGAAATAAACTGCTCTTATCTGATTTGGAGTCATGGGGAGAATGTTTAATTAAGTGGATATTATTTTGACTTGGCCAGGCGTATGACCTCACGGGCGATGATGTCGGCCGAATCGGGCAGTGCCAGCTTCAGCACGTTCTCACTGAGCAAGCGCAGCTTCTGGTCGTCGTTCACAGTCTTGATGGCCAGGTCGATAAGCTGTTGTTCGGCCTCGCTGTCCTTGACGATGAGGGCCGCCTCTTTGTTGACCAGTGCCATGGCGTTCTTGGTCTGGTGATCCTCGGTCACGTTGGGGCTGGGCACCATGATGACGGGCTTGCCGATGAGGCAGAACTCCGAGACGCTACTGGCTCCGGCACGGCTGATGACAAGGTCGGCGGCACGGTAAGCGGCACCCATGTCGGAAATGAAGTCCATCACCTTCAGGTTCACGGGCTGGCCCATGGTCTTGAGCCGTTCCTGGATGGATGCGTAGTAGTACTTACCCGTCTGCCAGACGAACTGCACACCCGACTGCCCGATAAGGTCTAAATGCTTCAGCACCGATTCGTTCAGCGTGCGGGCACCGAGGCTGCCTCCCACGATGAGCACCGTCTTCTTCGTCGGGTCGAGTCCCTGACTGGCAATGGCCTGCTCACGTGTCAGCGTCGTCTCAAGCATCTCCTTGCGAACGGGGTTTCCTGTAAGCATGATGCGATCGGCGGGGAAGAAGCGTTCCATGCCTTCGAACGCCACACAGCACAGTGCAGCCTTTTTGGCCAGGCGGATGTTTGCCTTGCCCGCAAACGAGTTCTGTTCCTGTATCACCGTGGGGATGTTCATCCACGAGGCCACCTTCAGTGTGGGATAGCTGGCATAGCCGCCCACGCCCACTACCACCTGCGGCTTGAACTGCCGGATAATGCGGTAGGCCATGGCCCAGCTGCGCAGCAGCTTGAAAGGCAGGCCGATGTTCTTCAGCAGGTTCGTGCGGTCGAATCCACTGATGGGCAGTCCCTTGATCTTATAGCCGGCGGCAGGCACGCGCTGCATCTCCATGCGCCCCTGGGCCCCGACAAACAGGATGTTTGCCTTGGGCTGCAACTGGCAGATGGCATTGGCTATCGACACGGCAGGGAAGATGTGTCCCCCGGTGCCGCCGCCGCTGATGATGGCTCTCAACTCATTATTTTCTTCCATTGCGATGGATGTTAGTTGCGGTTGACTTGTACGTTTTCTACTTTCTTGGCCGAACGGCTCACACTGAGTATGGCACCGATATAGGCACAATTGATGATGGTGCTGGTTCCACCCTTGGAGATAAGCGGAAGCGGCTGGCCCGTTACGGGCATCAGCCCAACGGCCACCATCATGTTGATGCAGGCCTGCACCACCAGGAGAATGGACAGCCCCATGACGAGGAATGCCGGGAAGTTGTTTTCGCAGCGTCCGGCTATGCGTGCCGCCCTATATAATAATATAATGTAGAGGAAGACGACAACGATGGCACCCATGATGCCCATCTCCTCAATGATGATGGCATAGATGAAGTCGGAGAATGCCTGCGGCAGGATGTCGCGCTCGGTGGAGTTGCCGGGGCCCTTGCCGATGACGTTCGACGATGCAATGGCAATGTTGGCATGGCCCACCTGGAAGTTCTTTTCCATATCGAACTCCTCGGGGGGCACATCCTCTGACCCATGATTCAGGATACGGTTGCGCCAGGTGCCAAAGCGGTGGGTTACCGCCTCGAAAATGCCTTTCTCTCCCTTCTCAACGGGCTGCGACTCGTCCCTGACAACAAGTTCCGTAGCCGATTCGCCAGCCTCACCCTCCTCATCGGTCTTGTCTAAGCTACCCACGGTAAAGACGAGCGCAAGGAAGATGCCGACTAAGACCGACAACGCCCCGATGAGCTTCCCCATCTGCACCATAGGCACACGGCCTATGAACATCATCAGGATGATGACGCCAAACAGCAGAGCGGCTGTTGACAAGTTCTCCACGCCGATGAGACCAACTATAGGCAAGGTGATAAACAGGATATACTTCATGGCTTGCGGGTCGGCTCCCCGTCCGTCCTTTACCTGCATGGCACTCAGTATCTGGGCAGTAGCCAGCACAAGGGCACCCTTGGCTATTTCCGACGGCTGGAAAGTGATGCCGGGCAGAATCTTGATGACTCGGTTGGCACCATTGATGTTCTCGCCCCCCACCAGCACCCATATCAGCAAAACGAAGCTGAAAAACAAAAGCGGCAGGGTGACTATCTTGAAGTAACGGCAGGGGATGTTCAGCGTGACGATAGCGACCAAGAGTCCAAAGATAATCATCTCTAAATGATAGAGTATGGGGCCCATGTAGTTCTGCGTCTTGAAGGTCAGCGTACTCGAAGCCGAGAAGACCTCTACCACGCTGATGACACAGAGGAAGAAGAACACCATCCAGATGGTCTTGTCTCCCTTGAAAAGATTACCTATTTTTACGTTCATGGGTTACAATGGAATTAAAGGTTCTTGACCAGTTCCTTGAATTGCTCGCCACGGTCCTCCATGTTCTTGAACAGGTCGAAGCTGGCACAGCAGGGCGAGAGCAGCACGGTCTCGCCGGGCTTGGCCAGTTCGTAGCAAGCCTCTATGCACTCCTTCATGGAGTGGGTGTCGCGCACGGGGATGCCCATGCCGTCGAAGTTGTCGTGCAACTTCTGGTTGTCGGCACCGAGGTAGACCAGGGCCGAGCACTTCTCCTTGACCAGCGGCTTGATGGGCGTGTAGTCGTTGCCCTTGTCCTTACCGCCCAGGATGAGCACCACCTTGGTCTTCATCGAGTCGAGTGCATACCAGCAGGCATCCACGTTGGTAGCCTTCGAGTCGTTCACATACTGCACCCCGCGCACCTGTCCGGCTTTCTCCAGACGATGCTCCACGCCGGGGAAATCGCTCAGCGACTTGCGGATGACCTCTTTCTTGATACCGACCACATTGCCCGCTATACCAGCGGCCAGCGAGTTGTAGATATTGTGACGCCCGGAAAGGCTCAGCTGCTCCTGCTCCATGTTGAAAGGTTCGGGCTTCTCAATGACATACTGCCCCTCTTCAATGTAGCCGATGGAACCCTTCCCCTTCAGCTCAGAGAAAGGATAGCACACGGCCTTGATGTCATATTTTTGCAACTCGCGAGCGATGATGGGGTCATCATTCCAGTAGATGAAGGCATCGTCGACGGTCTGGTTCTGCAAGATGCGCATCTTCGCATCCACATAGTTCTGCATGTTATAGTCGTAGCGGTCCAGGTGGTCGGGCGTGATGTTCAGCAGCACGGCGATGTTGGCACGGAAGTCGTACATGTTGTCCAGCTGGAACGACGACAGCTCGATGACGTAATAGGCATGCGGTTCCTCTGCCACCTGCAGGGCCAGCGAGTGGCCAATATTCCCAGCCAGACCCACATCATAGCCAGCCTCACGGAAGATGTGGTAGATGAGCGACGTGGTAGTGGTCTTACCGTTCGAACCTGTGATGCAAATCATCTTCGAGTGCGTATAGCGGCCTGCAAACTCAATCTCACTGATGATGGGTATGCCGGCCTCAACGGCTCTCTTCACCATGGGAGCCGTCTCGGGTATGCCGGGACTTTTGATGATTTCGTCGGCATTGAGTATCTGTTCCGCCGTGTGCTGGCCTTCTTCCCAGGCAATCTGACGGTCGTCGAGCATTTTCTTATAACGCGGGCCTATCATCGACATGTCGCTCACAAACACGTCGAAACCTTCTTTCTTTGCCAGTACGGCTGCTCCGGCACCGCTTTCTCCGGCTCCAAGTACTACTATTCTCTTATTCATATCTCTACATATTTCTTTTTGCCCATTATCTTGTCAACATTCCTCCCTTGGGGAAGACCAGGATGGGCTTGCTATCTTACTTTCAATGTAATAATCGTTATTGCCGCAAGGATGATGGTCGTAATCCAGAAGCGTATCGTTATCTTCGACTCGTGGAACGGATGACGGGGCCACGACTTCAGGATGTAGGTCGAGGTCTGGTCTAACTGCGAGTCCAGCTTGCGGAAGTTGTCGTGGATAGGCGTGGCACGGAACACGCGGACGCGCCTGCCCTTGCGCTTCTGATACTTGAACCACTGCGTCTGAATGATGACGCTGAGACTCTCCACGAAGAATATGCCGCACAGGATGGGCAGCAGCAGTTCCTTATGGATGATGACGGCTCCCACGCCGATGATGCCGCCAATGGTGAGCGACCCCGTGTCGCCCATAAAAATCTGAGCGGGATAGGCGTTGTACCACAGGAAGCCAACCATAGCACCGATGAAGGCACATAGGAACACCACCAACTCCTCGGAGCGCGGGATGTACATGATGTCGAAATACGAGGCATAGCCAATGTGCGACGACACGTAGGCAAAGATGCCTAATGCCACGCCGATGATGGCCGAGTTGCCGGCACACATGCCGTCCATGCCGTCGTTCAGGTTGGCACCGTTCGAGACGGCGGTCACCACCAGGATAGTCATGGCCACGAACAGGATCCAGCCTGCCGCCATCTTGTGCTTACCGCAGAACGACATCACGTTCGAATAGTCCAGGTTGTGGTTCTTCAGGAACGGGATGGTGGTCTGTAGCGACTTGTGGGCCGTCTTCTCGTGCTTCACCACTTTCTCTGTGGGGTTCTGCTGAATCACACTCACGTTTTCGCGCACCACGGCATCAGGACTGAGCCAGAGCGTCAGGCCCACGATGAAGCCGATGGACACCTGGCCTACAATCTTGTACTTGCCCTTCAGCCCATCCTTGTTGCGACGGAATATCTTGATGTAGTCGTCGAGGAAACCTAAGAAGCCCAGCCACACGGTGGTAATCACCATGAGGATGAGATAGATGTTGCGGATGCGACCCAATAGCAAGGCGGGCACCAGGATGCTCACGATGATGATGATGCCGCCCATCGTAGGTACGCCCTTCTTCTCTATGCCGAACGGATCGACGTCTTTGGGACGTACCGTCTCGAAGATCTTGCGCCGCTTCATCCACTTGATGAAGTACTCACCAAACCACGCCGAAATAACCAGCGACAGGATGAGCGCCAGCAGCGAGCGGAACGATATGTAGCTCCACAGGTGAGCACCTGGGATGTGGAACTGTTCGAGGAATCGGAAAAGATAGTATAGCATGGAATTATCTGTATCTTGATAGTGAATAATTACTGTGCAAATAGCTCGCGCACGACTTCACGGTCGTCGAAGTGGTGCTTTACGCCTTTGATTTCCTGATAGTCCTCATGTCCCTTTCCGGCAATGAGGATGACGTCGCCCTGCCCGGCCAGCATGATGGCGGTCTTGATGGCTTCGCGGCGGTCGACAATGCTCACCACCTTCTTCATCTGCTTCTGGTCGAGCCCGGCCAGCATGTCGTTGATGATGTCCTGCGGCTCCTCGAAGCGCGGGTTGTCGCTCGTGATGATTACGCGGTCGCTCTGCTTGACGGCTTCCTGAGCCATGAGCGGGCGCTTGCCTTTGTCGCGGTTGCCGCCGGCACCACACACGGTGATGACGATGGGTCGTTGGGCAGATTGGTCGTTGGGTCGTTTGGTGTCGAGTACCTCGTGGATGGCATTCAGCACGTTCTCCAGGGCATCGGGGGTGTGGGCATAGTCCACGATGGCAGTCACGCCCTCCTTCGAGCGGATAGGTTCCAACCTTCCGGCCACGCTCTTCAGCGTGCTCATCACCACCAGCACGTCTTCGGGCTGCTGCCCCAGCATCACGGCGGCACCATAGACAGCCAGCAGGTTGCTCACATTGAACTTGCCGATGAACTGCACGCCTACCTCACGTCCGTTGATGTCCAGGTACATGCCCTCGAAATGGCACTCAATGAGACGGGCCTTGAAGTCGGCCATTGTCCTGGTGGAGTATGTCTTCACCGTGGCCTTCGTGTTCTGCACCATGAAGAGGCCGTTCTTGTCGTCGGCATTGGTGATGGCAAAGGCCCCCTTGGGCAGCTGGTCGAAGAACATCTTCTTGGCATCGCGGTAGTTCTCGAACGTCTTGTGATAGTCCAGATGGTCGCGGGTCAGGTTGGTGAAGATACCTCCCCTGAACTGCAAGCCTCCTATGCGGTGCTGGGCAATGGCGTGGCTCGAGCATTCCATGAAGCAGTACTCGCAGCCTGCATCCACCATGCGCTTCAGCAGACGGTTCAGCTCTATGGGGTCTGGCGTGGTGTGGCTGGCAGGCACGGCCTCATCCTCTATATAGTTGCACACGGTAGAGAGCAGTCCGCACTTATAGCCCAGCCGACGGAACATATTATATAATAAGGTGGCAATGGTGGTCTTGCCGTTCGTGCCCGTGACACCCACTAATTGCAGGATGGCCGTTGGATTGCCGAAGAAGGTAGTGGCCACGACACCTACGACGGCCTCGGTCGAAGCCACCTGCACGTAGCTCACTCCTTGGGCTGGCACCTCGGGCAGGTCTTCACACAGGATGGCCACGGCCCCCTGCTCAATGGCCTTGGCTATGAACCGGTGTCCGTCGGTCTGCGTGCCCTTGATGGCCACAAAGAGATGTCCGTCGGCTATCTGTCGCGAGTCGATGTTGACATCGGCTATCTCCACGTCGATCGGTCCTACGACCGTCCTGACCTCTATATGCTTGATAAGTTCTGCAAGTTTCATTGTTCGGACTGTTTTATTATTGGTTCTTGTGATATCCGTTCGCGGGGCAACTCAGAGCAGTTGCAGCTCGCAGGTCATGCCCTGGCTCAGTTTGCGCCCGTAGGGTATGCTCTGGCTCTTCACTCGTCCTGTGCCGCTGATTTGCACCTTAATGCCCAGGTTCTCCAGCATGAACACTGCGTCGCGAGCACCCATGCCAGTTACGTCGGGCATGATGTTCTCTTCTGTCTTCTGCCTGGACAACTGCACCTCAGCAGGTTCCCTCGTAGCCTTGCCCCAGAGATAGCCATCGCCCTGCTGTGCCCGCTGCACATCGGCACCCGTCCAGTTGTCGTTAGCCTTGATGCCTAACTGGCTGAGCACATAGTCGGCAGCCATCAAGTCGCCGTTCTTCACGTCGGGAATCATGACCGACGTAGAGTCGCGTGCATCGTCCACTTGCATTTTCAGGTTCTTGGCCATCACGCTCTGGGCAATATGGTTGAATACGACACCCGACATGCCGCCGCCCGATGCTGGAAGTCCGGTCTTCTTCAGGCACACGATGCATGAGTAGCGCGGTTTGTCGGCGGGGAAATACCCGGCAAACGAGAGCCAGTAGCGCGTAGTACCCGAATGGTAGCCACCATGCTCATCGGCCACCTGGGCCGTACCCGTCTTTCCAGCCACCTTGAAGCTCAGTCCTTGTCCGGCCTTCTTGCCCAGTCCCTGGCTCACCACGTGCTCCAGAATGGTCTGCATCGTCTTGATGGTCTGAGGCTTGGCAATCTGCTCCTTGATGACCTCCGGCGCATATTCCTTCACTTCACCGTTCCTTACCTGCGCTTTCACAAACCTTGGGCGCATCATCTTGCCGTCGTTGGCAATGGCATTGTAGAGCGTCAGCGTGTTGATAGGCGCAATCTGCGTCTCATAGCCTATCGACATCCAGGCCAGCGTGGTCTTGCTCCAGTACTTGGTGCGGTCGGTGGTCTTCCTGTCGGGCATGCGGATGTAAGGCGGCTGATAGCCCACGAGCGGCAGTTTCAGGTCTTCGTTGATACCTATGCGATAAAGTCCCTCCACATATTTCGTCGGGTTCGAGCCATAGAACTTGTCTATGACATGGCTCACGCCGATGTTCGAGCTGACCTCGAGCGTGCGGGCCACATTGATGTCCTGATAACCGCCGCGCCGCCAGTTGTGGTCCTTCATCTGTCGTCCGTGCATCTCCGCGATACCGCAGCCTGTGTGTATCACATAGCTGGTGTCCACCACCCCGTCATCGAGTGCCACGAGCATCGATGCCACCTTGAACACCGATCCCGGCTCGCAGCGAAAGCTCACGGCACGGTTCACGCGCTCCTTGTAGCCGCCGTTCGACGTGCGCTCCATGTTGGCAATGGCTTTCACGTCGCCCGTCTTCACTTCCATCAGGATGGCCACGCCCATCTCACCGTTGATTTCCTTCAACTCGTCTACTAAGGCACGCTCCACTACGTCCTGCATGTTCACGTCGATGGTGGTCACGATGTCGGCTCCGTCGACAGCAGGGGCAATGATGCGCGACACATTATTATTAAGCACCTTCTGATAGCGCTTGATGCCCGTCTCGCCGCGCAGGATGGAGTCGAACGACAGCTCCAGACCGTTCTTAGCAGAATCCTTACCGTGATACAGGTCGCCCACGGTGCGCTCGGCCAGCGAGCCGAAAGGATGGCTCCGCGAGTTCTGCTTCTCATAGTGGAAACCGCTCTTGAACCTGCCCATGTTGATGATGGGCAACTCCTTCACCTTGCAGAACGTGTTATAGTCTATGCGTTTGGGAACCATGAACGTCTTCTGCCTGCCGAGGGAGTCCTTGCCCGTCGTCATATTGCAGATGATGGGCCAGTTGCGATGGCCAATGGTGTTGACCTTCCTCTTCTTGTCGTAGACCACGAAGGAGCGTCCCTTCTGCAGGTGCTTCTTGAACTCCTCTGCCGACTTCTCGGGGAAAATCTTATTCAGCCCTATGCAAAGGCTGTCCATCTGCTCGCGCCACACCTTGTTCATCTTGCGAGTCAGGGCCGTGTCGAGCGGATCGACCGACTGGAAGTCAAAGTATATCTTGTATTCTGGCAGGGTCGATGCCATGAGCTGTCCGTCGCAGCTCAGGATGTTGCCACGGGCAGCGGGCAAGGGTATGCTGTCGCGCTTCTGGCGCTTGGCCACTTTCTCCCAATAGTCTTTCTTGGCGGTCATAATGACACCAGCCTTCACCACGACGGCAAACCCCACCATCGTCAGGATAACGGCAATGGCAAGATAACGGGGCATCACCTTCTTTCTGTCAAACTTACTCATAGCTTCTTCATTTTTGTCTGATTACACACATCCTTTACTTCTTCACTCTGTCACTTACTCTCCCACATTAATAATATAGGGCGGCTGGTTGGTTATCTGGAGCACGCTGTCCTTGCCCTGGCGCAATGCTTCGAGCAACCGGCTCTCGCGGCAACGCTCTGTCAGGTTGCTCGAGCTCGACAGAGCCTTGTACTTGATGTCGACCAGCTCCTGTTCCAGCTTCGAAATCTTCAGCTCATCCTGCTGGCACTGATACCTGAAAGCCACACTGACGGTGATGAAGAGGACGATGAGCAACAGGAGCGACACCTGCTTGCGCACCATCTGTGCCGAGAGGATGTCGCCACCCAGGATCTTGCGCAGCGACATGGACGAGACGGGGGCATCGTCATCCTCGCTCACATTGTTCCTGATCTGCTCAAAGGCCGACGGCTGCTGAGCCTTCGGCTGTTCTTCCTGCTGTTCTGCGGCCTCCATGCCTGCCATCTTCTTCTCAATATCTTCCTGTGCCATAATTTCTTATACTTTTTCTGCTATTCTCAGTTTTGCGCTTCTGCTGCGCGGATTATTCTCAATCTCCTCGTCCGTCGGTGTAATGACCTTATTATTAATAAGGTGGAAGGGCGACTTCACTCGTCCGTAGAAGTCCTGCTCCACCCGTCCTTCCACATTACCGGCCCGCATCACGTTCTTCACCAACCTGTCCTCTAACGAGTGATAGGTAATGATACTCAGCCGCCCGCCTTCGTCCAGAATCTGGGTGGCTCCGACGAGCATGTCGCGCAGGGCATCCATCTCGTGGTTCACTTCTATGCGAAGTGCCTGAAACAGTCGGGCCAGGTCTTTCTTCTCCCTGTCACGGCCCATCAGCGGTTCTGCCACTTCCAGCAGGTCGCGTGTGGTAGCCAGTGGTTTCTGCGAGCGGGCCTTGACAATGGCGGCGGCTATCTTCCTGCCAGACTTCAGCTCCCCATAGAGGTAGAACAGGCTGGCCAGCTGCTCCTCACTATAGCCGTTCACCACGTCGGCGGCTGTCCTCGCCGCCCGTTTGTTCATCCGCATATCAAGGGGAGCCTCCTCAAAGCGGAAAGAGAAACCGCGCGTTTCGTCGTCCAGATGGTGCGAGCTCACGCCCAGGTCGGCCAGTATTCCTCTGATACGCTCCTCGCGGAAGTATCGCATCCATTGCTTTACATACCTAAAGTTGCTTCTTACAAAGGTAAACCTATCATCGTCGACGATATTTTTTTCTGCATCCTCGTCCTGGTCGAAACCGTAAAGACGGCCTTTAGGTCCCAGCCGACGCAGGATTTCGCGCGAATGACCGCCACCGCCGTATGTCAAGTCTATGTAGACACCGTCGGGCTGGATGTCCAGCCCGTCGATACTTTCCTGCAGTAGGGCAGGCTTGTGATATGACTCCGCTCTGGTTATCATCTTCTTCACTAAAGGGTTCTTCCCATGATTAATTTCAGCTTGGCTGCAAATTCCTCCTGCGACAGGGCGGCTTTCTGCTCGTGTTCCGCTGCCCACACCTCTACCGACCAGATCTCTATCGTCTTGTTCATGCCGATGAAGCGCACCTCCTGGTTGATCTTTGCCATATCAATGTATCGGCGCGGAATCAGGATGCGCCCACTGCCGTCGAGCGCCATCAGCTCCACGTCCGACATGAACATGCTCAGCACCTCCTTCTCCGTGGCATCCCAGAGGTTGGTCTTCTGGAACATCTCGTCCATCTGCGCGTTCCACACGCTCTCCGGATACAGCACCAGGCACTGGCGGTGTACGTCCTTACGCATCACAAGCACCTCCTCGCCCGAAGCCTGCAGCTCCTTGCGGAAAACCGATGGCAGGAACACGCGCCCCTTCTGGTCGGTCTTAGATACTGTTGTGCCTAAAAAACGCATACGGTCACTTTTTTCAAAACGCTATTTGGCCACAAAGGTAATCATTTCCCCCCACATTCCTCCACTTTCCCCCAAAAAACTTCACTTTAACTGTCAAAAAAGTTGTTTTTATTGACAAATGTTGCTCATATCAGCATGAGTGTGCAGGCCAACAAGGTGCATTTACGCTCAACTCCGACTTGGGCCAGTGTACTGCCAAAATGGAAAAAAATACAAAAAACAAATGTAAGAAAAGGACCGTCAATAGCAAAAAGATATGAAAAATGGCCACCTACGGCGCATTTTTTCATAAAAAAGTGCTGTGTTTGAAAGATTTGTCGTAATTTTGCAAATAATTCCAATAAAAAGCAAACAATGACTACTGTTACAGAAAAGACCATTGACATAGAGTCTATCCTGCGTGGCAAGATGGGCAGCAAGGCTCGTCTGGTGCCACGGTTTCTCATCAACTGGCTCAAGCGCACCATCCATCAGGACCAGGTGAATGCCTACCTTTGGGAATCACGAGGACTCACGGGCACAGCGTGGCTCGAATCAACGGTGAAGTACCTTCAAATGACATTACATATCAAGGGAGCGGAGAACCTGCCCGACAAGGACGACGGACGCTTCTATACTTTCGTGTCGAACCATCCGCTGGGCGGTATCGACGGCGTGGCACTGGGTTCCATCATCGGAAAGCATTACGACGACCGCTTCCGCTACTTGGTCAACGACCTGCTGATGAACCTTCCCGGACTGGCACCGCTCTGCGTACCCATCAACAAGACGGGCAAGCAGGGACGCGACTTCCCGCGGCAGGTCAAGGCCACCTTCGACAGCAGCAACCACGTGCTGATGTTCCCTGCCGGCATCTGCTCGCGCCAGCAGGACGACGGCTCCATCCACGACATCCCCTGGACCAAGACGTTCATCTCGAAGAGCGTAGGCTCCCACCGCGACATCGTGCCCATACACTTCAGTGGACATAACAGCAAGAAATTCTACCGACTGGCCCGGTTCTCCGACCGATTCCTTCCCTTCAACCTGGCCATGGTCTTCCTCGTCGACGAAATGTACAAGAACGTGGGCAAAGAGTTCCAGGTCACCATCGGCAAGCCGATTCCCTGGCAGACCTTCGACAAGACAAAGACACCGGCCGAGTGGGCACAAGTGGTAGAGCAGCGCGTCTACGACCTCGCTCCTAAAGCCCAGTAACAACATCAAGAATCCTTAGAAATCCTTAATAGAACATGGAACAACCCATTATCCAACCCATCCCCGCTGAAATCATCAAGAGCGAACTCACCCCTGAGCGGCAGCTCCGCATCACCAACAAGAGCCACAACGAGGTCTACGTCATCACCGCCCACAACGCGCCCAACGTGATGCGCGAGATAGGACGCTTGCGCGAGATTGCCTTCCGCGAAGCCGGTGGAGGCACGGGCAAGGAAATGGACATCGACGAGTTCGACACCTGCGAGAACTGCTACAAGCAGCTCATCGTGTGGAACCCGGAAGCCGAGGAAATCATCGGTGGCTACCGCTACCTCGAAGGCACGAAGTGGGAACTGGACGACAAGGGACAGCCACACTTGGCCACCAGCCACATGTTCCATTTCTCCGAGAAGTTCATCCGCGACTACATGCCCTACACCATCGAGCTGGGACGCTCGTTCGTGTCGCTGCCCTACCAGTCGTCGCGCATGGGAGCCAAGAGCCTCTTCGCACTCGACAACCTCTGGGACGGGCTGGGGGCCCTCACCGTCATCATGCCCGACGTGCGCTATTTCTTCGGAAAGATGACTATGTATCCTTCCTACATCCGCGAAGGCCGCGACATGATCCTCTACTTCCTGAAAAAATACTTTGACGACAAAGAACAGCTGGTTATCCCGATGAAACCGCTGGAAATTGAGTCGAGCGAGGAGCGGCTTGCAGCCCTCTTCTGCAAGAACAACTTCAAGGACGACTACAAGATCCTGAACCAGGAAATTCGACGTCTGGGCTACAACATCCCGCCGCTGGTCAATGCCTACATGAGCCTGTCGCCCACGATGAAGCTCTTCGGCACCGCCATCAACTACGGCTTCGGCGACGTCGAGGAGACGGGCATCCTCATCGCCATGGACGAGATTTTCGAGGAGAAGCGCGTGCGCCACATTGACTCCTTCATCAAGGAACACCCCGAGGCCATGAAGATTACCAGCGGGGCAGGCAAGGTCATCTACCGCGACAACTACTGACACGCAGCACTATCCGCATGAAATCCTCCGACCTGTAAGATTGGAGCAACCCCTTTGTGGTAGTACTTAGACCACGGAACGACCATTGTACCTCCGTCTTATCCATATCCGAGCATATCAGGAGTCCAATAGTCGGATTGTCATCAGGGGCTTTCACAAGTTCGTCAACAGCACTGACGTAGAAGTTCAACTTTCCTACAAACTCTGGTGGCTATCACTTGGTTTATGTAAAATACAGCTTCTTCTACACTTTTACTTCTGCTAACAATCTCAATATGCTGCCCCCATGGAACAAGTGCGAAAGGCAGCGGGAAATCAGTAGACGTGGTATTCCAAATTTCCGAAACAGGCTGTTTTACCATTTCTCCAACGGGTCGTTGGAGTTTTATGCGCTCCTGATTAATAGACACTTGCAATTCTCCAACGAGTCGTTGGAGTTTTTCGGTATCAGCATCGTTAGAATAGAACAGATACCACTTTTTCATGTACCATAGATTGGATGTAGAGAAGCCATCCTCATTGGGAAACTCACGCTTCAAATCCAGACTTACCTGCTCTACAACTCCAGCGCCCCATCGTTCTTCGGCTTTCTTCTGCACAAGGTCACGTCCCATCTGCCAGTTCCAAAGCAGTTTTTCGGCATTCACCTTAACGGCAGCCTTCACTTGTGCAGAACGGTAGCGGTGTTTCACCTCGGATATCCACTCTGCATACTCTGCGTCTAATGTTATATCGTGCGACTTCACGATACGCGGTTCAGATATTATCTCTTCCATTTCTCCTTTCTTCATTTTTGTTTAGTAATCTCCTTTTTGCTCATATTGATGGGGAACCCATATATCTATCCAACTACTAGTGAAAACCTTAATCCAAGGGCATTGGCAATGAGCATGAACGTCGAGAGTAGCTTTGATGGGCGGTTTCTATCTCTAATAACTTCATTCATGCCGCAAAAGTAATATATTTATTCCAAGCATCCAAATCTTTGGAAGAAGAATAATCTTTATTTCCACCATTTTTACAACATACAAAGTAGTTTGTGCTTCCCTGCATCTTATCGAGCTACTGATTCATTCGAACACCTGCTTCTTAATCAGTCGAAGCAGGTATTCTACTGCCTTTGGTGCCTTTTCTCGTGCCGCCACTAACTTTCGGGCAAACTCCCTATCAGTGATGTCTGCGTTAAAGTCATCCACCAGCTCTCGCGGTTCATTCGTCGTCTTCACCAATGCCAGCCCCTTCCGCTTCATCAGGTAGCGGAGCGACAGGATGCCCTTGTCGTACTTCGGCCTTGCCTTGATCAGTTCCTTCATCAAGTTCAGTCCCGGGTCGCCGATATACAGTTCGTTGAGCATGGCAATCATGTAGAGCACCTTGGTATCAGGCGTTGACATGTCGAACGCATCGCCCATCGGCACATTCATCGCATCTGGCTCGTTATAGTCGTGGTGAGCTAGCAACTAACATCTTGCAACTATTAAAAAAACACAATAAAACACAAGAGAGCGTTCCCTTACCAAAAAAAATATTATTTTTGCAAACAAAATAGGATATTGCCCAAATGCCTTCAAATACATTTGAAAAAAACATAGAAGGAATTCAAGTTCCAGTTCTTTCCGAATTGGGAATGAGTGGCGTGGTTTATACCTACGACAACAATGTTTCCAATCCATCAATCCTATTTGCTATTGAAACAGCCCGAGGTCGATTCGGTGTAGACGCTGTCTATTTCCGATATTATGCAGACCGAAAGACATACATCCCTCAGATGTATATTTTCGATTTCACTAATAGGGCTATTCACGAAGATACCAGAAGAGACATTCACAAAAAAATGTGGACTGGCAGTCATGTGCCTGCATACATGATTGTAGAAAAGGCCCAAATAACTGTTTGTAATGCACGACTAGCACCGACTGATTCCGATGAAAGTCTCTCCGACATTATAAAATATACTGCTGATGCTTTTGCACAATTCCCGTCACAAGAACTTGCAAATGGCGTGTTTTGGGATAAGTTGGATAATGAAAAAAAACACGATTTCGACCAGTCGGCCACAAAAGACTTAATTCGCGGACTGAAAGAAGTCTTTGCCAGTTTTAGAAGTCAATCAGGCCTTGACAGGCATATTGCACTACGCTTGCTTATGCAGTGTCTGCTGATCAAGTATCTTGAAGAACGTGACGAAAACAACAAAACAGGATATTTTTCCTCTCACTATTTTAAAGACAATTTCGGGTGCGATGATTTTTGCTCTACAATCAGAGAGGGCAAATTGCTGGATCTTCTTGATTTGCTTGCAAAAGATTTCAACGGGAAAATCTTTGAGTGGGACGTTGAGACCCAGTCTGAAAACAGAGTGGCTATTCGGCAAACGCAAGTGAGAGAATTGGCTAATTACCTTGATGCCAACATCGAAAACAATCAGTATCTGCTTTGGCGAAAGTATTCTTTTTCCTGTCTGCCTGTAGAGGTTATAAGTTCTGTTTACGAGGAACTACTGACAGACAGCAAGGACATCGTATATACACCAGAGATGATTGTCGCTACCCTTGTTGACGAGTGTATGCCTATTGACAAACCACAGAAGGATTTCAAATTAATAGATGTTAGTTGTGGCTCCGGCATATTTCTCGTTAAGGCCTATAAGCGTCTTGTCCAATGGTGGAGATATGAACAGTGGAAGCAAACAGGAGAGTTGAAGAAACCGTCGCTTGAAACATTGAAAAGCATACTGACGAATGGGATATATGGCGTAGATATAGAGCAAGATGCCATCAATCTCTCAGTATTTAGTCTGGCATTGGCAATTCTTGATGAAGTGGATCTCAATCCTCCTGTATGGAACGAACTCAAATTTCCGAATTTGGAAAGCAATATTTCGTGCCAGAACTTCTTTGAGTACATTACTGATAGCCATCATCACGGTATGTTCAATTTGGTGATAGGCAATCCACCATTCAACTTGAAGGATGAAAACGGGAAGGAACCCAGCAGAAAAAATTATTTCAAGAAGGTGAAGGAATTGTATGGGTATCAAAGCCAAATAGATGTCCCTGACGAGAACCCTGCACTTCACTTCCTTTGCAGTTCGATGTCATTGCTGGAAGACGGTGCCATTCTGTGTATGATTCAGCCGTCCAGCCCATTACTATATCAGAAGGACGAGAAGTTCAAGGAATCACTGTTTGGCAAATACAACCTCCTGCAAGTGATTGACTTCACCAACTTGGATGACAAGCTTTGGGGGCGGAAGAGGATAGCTACTGCAGCCGTATTTATGGAAAAAGCCGCGCCAGACAAGACGAATGTCCTCCATCTTATTGCAAACCGTGCCTTTTCAAATACCCACAAACTTTTCTTAGAATTTGATTATTATGATTTCCACTTTGTGAGTAAACACGATGCGATACACTGCAATTATGTATGGAAATCAAACCTCCTTGGAGGATATCGTATTGCAAGAATACTAAACCGAATATCGGGGCAGCGCACCTTAGCAGAATTTTTGGAAAGCAAAAAAGAATCTGAATGGGAATATGGTGAAGGGTTTATGAGATGGACTGGGTTGAGGGAACGTCACACTGCTGATTATATTACAGGAAAGCCGTATTTAGACACCTACTCCTTCGTCGGCAAACAGGAGGATAATATCCTGACGACATGTGATGTACAGTACTTTATCTATCCGAGGCCCAAAGCCTTGTATGATGCTCCGCATTTGCTTGTTAGGAAAATATTAAGCAAAGGAGGACTGATTTCTTGTCTTTACGATAAGTATCTAACTTTCAGAAGTGGCATCTTTTCAATTCATGCTCCACAAAATGAGTTTAATGAACTTAAAGCCCTGTCTGATTATTTAGACAATAACAGTTTGTTGCTACGATTCCTCATACAAACAATGAGCAGCCGAATAGGAGTCATAAAGGCAAATTCTTTTTATAATGAGGACATTGAGAATCTGCCTTACCCGGAAGACACACTCTCTTTGAAACTCACAGAGGCAGACTCTATTATTATAAATGATGCCTTAGATTATTTCTCAAATCCAAGGAAGCAGTCTGTCCACAAGAAACTTTACCATGAGGCCATACCTCCTAAAGAACTACTTCTTTTTGCGAACGTGTTTTGCAAAGGAATCAACAGTTATGCCAGTTCTGAAAGCAAGGAATACTCATTAGCAAAGATTGTTGATGCGGGTGATTACTTTGCTGTTCAGTTCAAACTTCGCGAGATGGGCGAAAAACAGTATTCGGAAGAAAAGAATGAAGATATCGCAGGCTATTTGAAATCGATATTTCCTTCCCGGGACAAAAATCTCCATGCTACATATATTCAAAAAATCATGAAGATATGTGGTAAGGGCATTATTGTATTGGTAAAGCCCAAGCAGAGAAGATACTGGCTCCAATCCATCGCACTAAGAGACTCAGATGACATCTTTGCCGATAACATTCAAATGTTAGGTCATGCTTAGAGAACAGTTCACGTCATGCACAACTACTGGTACTAGTCTTTTCGCTTCCTGGGAAGAAGTGGAACAAAATGTGGTGTCATTTGTCGACTGTTACCTCCCTGAGTTTACTGCATTTTACAAATTACAAGAAAGCCCGACAGGCGAGAATAGGATAACCGACTTGCTTTCCTTCCATTTTAACACATGCCATCAAGGCTATTTGCCTTTCTTCTTTGATAAGAACCCTACACAGGAGAAAGGGCACAGGGAAAGTGACTTGGGGGTGTTTGCAAAAGACAGAGACATGAAGCCTGCACTCCCTATTCTTGAATTTGAGGCGAAGAAGTTGTCTCCGACTTCAAACAATCATGAGTATGTATATGGTAAAAGAGGTGGTATGGAGCGGTTTAAGAGGAATCAACATTCGCCTCACTTGTCCCATTGCGGTATGTTTGGATATGTTTTTTGCAACGACTCGAATTATTGGTCAGGACAAATCAACTCATGGATTGCCAGCCTCGCCAACCAATCACCAATAGAGGGGATTGATTGGCGAGGCGATGAAGAGTTGCTCCACCCTGTCGGGAGTATTTGTAAGGTTGCAAAATTGGTGTCTAGAAACAAACGTGTAAATCAATCCGATATTACCATTCTGCACTACCTTATCGATTTGCAATAATTCCATTCAGAGAATTCACTCCATCGGCTTTATCATCGACTCGATGAAAGCGATTTCATCTTCTGTAAGGCCATACTTTGCGTAAAGTTCGGCATCAGTCCAAGGACGGGTGAAATCTTGGAGGGGGACGAATCTATATACAGACGCTAACGCATCTTGACTTATCTTTGAGGCTAATACTAAGGCACGGAAGAACTTGCATTTAAGATATCCTATAAAGTTCTTACATTCTTCTTCCGTATTGAATTTTGCATATATGAATGTTTGAGAACATACCATTCCCTTTGGTGAGAATTCTGGATAGCCTAATACTAAATCTGTGGAATCATTAGAATTTCCTCGAGCCTTAGGAATGAACATCTTGCAATAGCTTATATCTTGTGCATTCTTTTTAATATCCTTTTTACGAATATATTCTATCACGCGTTTGTTTCCAGTTAAATATAACAATGGCGTATCAAACTCTCCCTTGCATTCGGCATTAACAACAAATGGGGTCTTCTTACTATCTCTTGGATTAGTTGGAATTCCGAAAGGCGTATCTGCTGACATAATAGACTCAACCATACTAGAGTGTTCTTTCTGTGCAATAATACTTACTTTGTGAACAATCTTTGATAGCTTCGGGTGTCTAATAAGTATTTCAAAGTCATCGAGTTTGCGTTGTTTATCAACAAACAGCTGTTTATTTTGCAATAATTCATAATGGCAGCTTCCACCATACTTACCCTCTTCGAGGTAATAGCAAATGCCACCTTCTATGTTTACCGTCGGGAATACATCTCGACTGTTACTAAACGCTTTGAGAAATCTCACATGGCCGCTCTTTAGCATATATGTTCTAAATGAACCTACCAAGTTTTCTCTTCCTCCTGCAAACCACCTTGCAGGAATTATTAACGATACGTAACTACTTTTCAATTGTGTCGCTAAGGAACCAAATACTTGGAAAATAGGAGCATCATTTGTTCCACCCGAACCTCCCATCACCTGATACGGTGGATTACCGACTATTGCGTCTAACTTCATATTCGTGTTATCGTTAATCTTCCAGAAGTGCTTGCCATCACGGAATGTATTGACGACAGCCTCTGGGTGTTCTGAAATGTTTTGGATTAGGTCTTTGTAGTACTGGGCGTTTACGCGGACATCGCGGAAGCCAGCGAGGGTGCGCTTGGTGATGCTGCGGGCCATTGGGGTCTTGCAAACCACAAGAATGTTCTCCTCAATGGTTGCATCCCAAAGACTCTTGGCAAAGCCTTGCCCCACTTCACCATACTTTTGCTTTGCCTGTTCCACGCGACTGCGATAAATACTATAGGCCACATAGAGCGGATAGAGGCCACTCTTGGAGTTGATTTCAAGGATATGGGCATTAGGACGGAATACGTCTGTTGTGACTTGTCCTTGATTTACCCAACGAGGCACAGACAAAGGCTGCTTGAACTCGTCATCATAGAAGCACCAGCCACCGAGACAATCGCTCAAGTGCATATTGACTACGCGCCACGGTGTGAGTACCGTTTCCTTATCGGGATTGCGGAAGGTATTGAAGATGGCAGAGATTCGTTCTATGCGCTCCTCAATGGTAAAGTTGTCAGCCACGCGAGCCATCTCACGGATGCGCTTGCCAGCTTCGCGGAAGATGTCTGGGTCGTAGTATTTCTTGAATCGCGAAAAGACCTGCTTTGTCACGTCCTTGGGCATGAACTCCTCCCACGACTGAAGGTCTATCAGACTGGCAAAGTTGTCGATAGTAATCTCCTCGTCCTCATTCTTCAGCTCTGCTCCGTATATCAGCAACGGCATACGTATGCTGATTCCGCGAAGAATTGAGATGGCATCCTTGCGCTGGTTTTGCTTTTTCTTCAGTTCCTCCAATCGGGCCTTCTCCTCCGGCGTGAGGTCTTTCTTCTTTTTCTTTTCCAGTTTCTCTTTCTCGGCATACTCCTCGTTGGAAAATCCCTGCTGGTTCACATCGATGTTGCCCGTCTTAGCCATCGCCTTGGTTTTGCCTATGATGCCCTTCAAGTCGTTGAAGTCTTTCAAGTCCACATCAGTTAGTTTCAGCAGTTCGTCATTGTATAAAGCGCCATCCTCGAAACCACATTGCACCACCTTTTCAATCTGTGCCTTCTCCAACTGGCTCATCATCTTGTTCACGTCGTAGGGCTTCATCTGCGAGCCATCGATGCTGATGATGGGGCAGAAATTCAGAAAGTCACCCAGTATCTTGCGGTCTTCGTCGGTCTGCTTGCCAGTTTTTGCACTTACCTTTGCTGTTTCAGCCAATACCCGCAGCGTGCGGTCTGGCGCAAAGTCAAATGCATAGCATTGTTCCTTCATTTTTCCGTGACAGGTGAATGGTGTCTGTACACGGAAGATGGTCTGCATATATTGTGCTGCCGATGTACTGAACGAGCCAGCCATCATAAAAACTGCCGTCCAAGGCTTGATGCTGACTCCCGTAGTCAATCGTCCACAAGAGAGAGTAATAGTATAAGTCTTGTCTGAGTCAGGGCCAATGGCATCGTTCACCATCTTCAATGCCTCAGCGTTTTCCTCGTCCTCGTCACCATTGCCAGCCACGTTGACTATCTGGAACAATCCGAACACAAGATGTGCTTTCAGTTTTGTACTTAGTGCCCGGGCACTGGCCACACCAGGCACCACCCAAAGTGTGTGACGGAATATCATACGGAACTCGTCACGGCTATAAGGGTAGAGCGAGTCTTTGTCATCCTTACATAAAAGACCAAGGAAATTGTCAACGTCCCTGTCATGGATAAAGCTGCCATCCTCCTTTGTGCGGAAGAACTCTCTAAAGTTGAAAGCTTTCTCATCCTCCACATACTCAGACATCAGGTTGCCAAGGTCGTAGGTGTAGATGTTGATGGCAGGCAACGACTCGTATGGGTTGGGATCACCAAAATGTGTCAAGTCCCATTCCACTTTTGCACGCTGCTCCATTACGTAGTCCCAAGTGAAGATTTCGTCCTCTGAATAGTCATCGAGCAAGTTGAAGGGAGTGCCTGAAAGACGCAGTACCTTGGTATGTGGCTTCATCAGTTCGTTCACCACGTTTTTGCCTAATTCGGTCTGTGTCCCCTCATGGGCTTCGTCAACGATAAGGAAGTCCCAAGGCGCATCGAATATCTCGCTGTTCTTATCGAACTTGCCGCCCACGAGGTCAGAACCTCGCAGGTCTTGCATCGAGGCGAAATAGACATATCGGCTACCTTTGGCAGCCAATGCTTCAAGCCTGTCAAATGTCTCCCCCTTGTTACGTGAACCATAGTGATAGTTCTTGCAGTCGAAGAATATTTTCTGAAAATCCTCAAACCAGCCTTCATCCACTACTGGGCGATGCGTCAGAATCAGGGTGCGCTTGAATTCCTGGCGCTTCACCACCTCAAGTGCAGACAACGTCTTTCCGAAACGCATCTTGGCATTCCATAGCATCTGACTACTGCGCCGGAACTGTTTGATGGTTCTCTCAATGGCCGTTGCCTGTTCTGGTCGGAACACGATGGGTGTCTGTTTGGTGGTGATGTCGCCTGGGTTCAGACTCATTTGTCCGTTCTTCACCGCACAGATGGCTTTCTTTGCTGTTTCCAAGTCACAGCAGAACCACTCATTGGCCCCCTTCACCGTGTCGAACACTTTTTTCTTGATACCGCTGCGTTCCAAAACGGCATGAACCTGTTTGTCGTTGAACGAGCAGACAGTACCACCTTTTATATAGATGGTAAGCTCCGAATGTAGCAGTTGGTAGGGAATGCCTGCCGTCTTTGTGTATTGGTCTATTCGCTTGCGGGCAGCCTCCTGTAACAACGGGTCGTTGGGAGCCAGCAAGTTACCATTGTCATCATCCAAGGTGGTCTCACCTATCTTCAAACAGTCCTTATGCCAGTCGTCGCCAATGGCAAATATGTAGATAAGGCGTGATTTCAATGAGGATTCAAATGTAGCCATTATGTCTGAGTTATTTCATTAGGTCAATAAATCTTATTTTGCGGTTGTTTTCACCTGTTCGCGGGTCTTTTGCTCCCCATTCACGAATAAGGCAGTAGGTGCCATTGTGCTTACGGATGTCATCTTGCTGACAGCCAGTGCAATCCACACGTTTCTCCATGTCGCCAAAGAGGGAAGGGACGATTTCTACAACACCATTCCTGCATGAGTCAGGCACCACTCCTTTCAGACCATCCATCTGCCAGAGATTCCAACTGATGATATAGGCGATATACTTGATGCTTTTTTCTAATGGAGATTTACCAAACTTTGACAGATAGTATTCAATGAAGGTAAGGAGGAGGGCTTCACGGGCCAGCAATAAAGAATCGCCCTGCCACTCAAAGCCGTAGGTATTCTTGTAGGCGATTTGTGCCCATTCCAGCCATTCACCACTTTCGTTGGTGTTCTCGCTGACTACACGCAGCTTGCGGTCGAGTAGTCCGATGCGATTCTGCAAAGGGATAGGAGCGCCCGTAGTAGTGTCATAGCGGCTGACGAGATAGGGAGCCTCGCCACAGGTCATTTCCATACGGGTAGCCCTGACATAGTCGCGCCAAGTCTTTATTGGAGCACGGACATCCTCGTCCACATTATTGCGGGCGGGGTCGCCCGCGCTCCCGAAGTCGATTCTGTCATGATTAGGCTTCCATGTATGGCTTGCCGAGTCCTCAATGTTGAAGACTCCCTTGCGCCCGAACCATGCCTCATCCACGAGATTGTTCTGGGCATTGCATATCCAAGAGGGAGTAAAGACCTCTGCCATATCCTTAGAACGGTCGGTCTGCTGTTCCTTCGACTTTAGCACACGCGGTTTGACTATCTGGCCATTCTCACCAGTGATGCACTCTGGACGGATTTCGTCAAAATATTGATAACCCTCTCCAAGGTGCTCATAGTCGTGGGTGGCCCAGAAGATGTTCCGCTGGGTCGTATGGTCGCGCAGCAACTGTTCCAACACGTCGGGCTGGAAGTCGTTTTCCAATATATCAACCGAATTGTCGGGCATCGGTGTAGGGGCAGGCTCAGTGCCAGCCCATAATAGTCTGACTGATACCCAAGCGTCAGAGTGGTTTCACATTATTGGAGACAACATACAAAAAGCGGGGTATCCTCGTCTGCCCATTCCCCATTTGAGGCCTACCACAGCCCATAGGTTGAGAACGAACAGAGTCTGAATACCCACGCCGGTCTGTATATAATGCACCCAGAAAAGTGTGCGTGAGGGCGGTTCGCCCTCAGCACACTCCGGGAGTATATACTACACCCGTAGCATTCATCTCAGCCTTTGTCCTGACAACCTATTTGATTTGTGGTAGTTTCAAATGGTCAAAAACAAAGCATCAATGACGCTTTCCAATATGTCACCGTCCTCACCCATCCGCACGAAGGCGTGGGCATGGACGGTGCAAAGTTAGCATTTTTTTATTAGAAACCACAAAGAATCCCTTCCTTTTTAATAGTTTTTAGTCATCCACCCCTTAGTATCTTGCTTTTACCACAACCGATTTTTGATTGCTGCAAGGAAATCACCACCAGGAACAGTTCTTTTCTGCGTGGAACCGTTTTGTCAGTTATCATTATTCATTTCTTACAAATCTTCCACTCGCCACCATGATCCTCACCAATGCGCTCTATGATGCCCATTGTCCGGAGTTCGTTGATATCGCGCCAAATGGTTTTTAAGTTTACATCCAATTTGTAAGCCATAAACTCTAAACTAATCTGGGAATCCTTTGCTATTAACCCTATAATGGCTTGCCTACGCCTGTTCTTTTTCTCTATAGCACGTTTCCCCTCTTTCGGCGTTAAAGAAATATCCAATTCGTCCGCTGTCAGTTCTGTCTCATCTTGGACATTTTCTTTGGTGATCTTGGACATCTTTTCGTTATCATGGACATTTTCATCAATTATCTTGGACTTTTTCTCAGTCTCAGTGACATTTTCACTCAATGATGGTGTCATTTTCTCGTTGACTTGGACATTTTCATTCTCGGAAATCTCCTCCGTGCAGGTCTTGTACTCTATCTGAGGCCCCTCGCCCCCATGTGTCAGCACTACAAATTTTATTTGGGGTCATAGTATGCTATTTGTTTCTTTAATGTTTCTTTAATCTGCTCTCTCAACGTCTGAGGACTGACCACCTCAAGGTTCTCGCCATAAAGGAGGATGCGACCTCGCATATTGACAGACATATTTATTGTGTTTAGGGGCTACAAAGATACAACTATTTTTCTGAAGGAAAAAGGAATTAGGACAAAAAAAAGGTCGAAAACTTGGAGGCGAACGATGTCTTTTGAAAACTTACGAATTGCCTTAATGACCGCATTTTTCTGTAATGTTCCGCTTCGCGGGCTGGATAAAAACAGAGAAAAACCACGGGAAACACAATAAGACAAGTGGCTAAGTACCATGTTTACAGGTGCTTAATACCATACTTACGGGGTCTAAACACCATACTTTTGGGAGCTATCCATGATGGTTGGTGACGATAGTGACGATAGAATCACTCATCAACGTTCTCACCATTGTTATCCTCTATTTGACGTTGACTGTTTTGTTCCAGACTATTGAAGTAGTCTTTTGCATTAAGCGACGTAACGACGGAATGGCCAAGCTGGGATTCCAACTGATTACGGGCAGCCTTTGCCACATGCCCGCCACGTCGTGCCACATCTGCATTCTGGCCATATCCTTTAGGATTCTCTTGCTTTGAAATCTCCGTAGCAGAGGCCTCGGCTAAGGAGTTTAAAAGGAGTTCTACGTTCGTCATATTATCACGCAAGTTCTCCTTGTGCAGCCCTTTCAGATGTTTGTATTGCTTGGTGGTGCGACCACTCCACGCTGCTGTAATGATGTCTGTAAGAGAAGCATACTGTTGGCCTTGCACACCGCCCCGCTTCCACTCGTCGGTAAGCAATTTGCGTACCTCAATACTTTTCAAGCGTTGGTTGATCCAATTTTCGGAATAGCCCAAACGACGATAGTCAGCCACAGCCTGTTCGATAGAGAGTTCAGGGTCTTGCATCTGGTCGAGACGCTCTGCTGCTACCTGCGCCATCCATTGCTTAAACGGTTCTGCTTTAGGCGACGGTATGGACTGAATGATGCGGAAAAGCTGTTCTGTATCAGCCACATCGGTAAGGCGCATCTTACCATCTGCTGCCCGAAGTTTCAAAGCGTGACAATTTGTCACGGTTTCATTTCCTTCAGCTTTCAGTCGTTGTTTTAGCTTTCGCCAGTATGCGGTTGCATCCTTGCTGTCTGTTAGAACAGCACATACATCTACTATAGAGAAATACCATTTCTCCTGTTCATCGTCCCACACCGTACGGACTTTTCTTTCTTCAAATATCTTTATTGCTTCCTTTTGGCTCATATATGTTATTTGTTTGTTAGTAGGCTACAAAGATACAACTATTTTTCTAAAGGAAAAAGGAAAAACAGAGAAAACCACGGAAAACATAATAAAACAAGTGACTAAGTATCATGTTTACAGGTGCTTAATGCCATACTTTCGAGGTCTAAACACCATACTTTTGGGAGCTATCCATGATGGTTGGTGACGATAGTGACGATAGATATAGTAACTTTCGTATAAAGGAAATTATTTAGGGTGGGACTAAATAATTCCTATAAGGGAAAGTTGCAAAACTTATCGTCACTATCGTCACCGCCTTCCACATCGCAGATTCTCTGGATCAGGCTTTACACTTTGATGTATAGGTAATCACACCGTGATTAGAAGGATTGACAATCTGGACGACCTGAATGAGGAACAAATGAATTTATCTCATCATACTCTGGTTCCAACGGGATCACTTTATAAAATCCGCAAGATTCTGAATATCAGTTTCTTGCGATCAACAATTTTAATGTCTAATAGCACTTCCCAATAGCCATTTTTATCTTCACCAACACGTCTAATGACACCTTTTTCCTTTAATACTGCAATATTGCGCCTAATAGTCGATCTATCAACTTCGACAATAGTTCCTAAATCTTCATATGTAATATGATTATCATTTCTCATTGCTTTAACAATGGCACTCTGCGTTTTGTTTAGTTTTACAGGGGCATTTGCAGGGGCATTTGCAGGGGCAGTGTCAGAAGTAGCTTTAGTAGAAGGCACTGGCAGCACCAGTTCCACTTCGTCAACATCCAGTTTGTTCAATAGCTGCGGTTCACCCCAATTGGTTTCTTTCCATGTGCCTACGTCGGGCGAAATTCAGTCAGCAGCATCGGACAAAATCAGTCACTCACGAGTCTGCTAAACTAATTTCGCGGCAAAGTTACTCATTTTTTCCTTAAACTGTCACCTTTTAGCTCAAATCTTTGTGCCGTATGCACGATTCTGTCCAAAATGGCGTCCGCAGCCATTGAATTCGACTTCATCATGTCGTACCAGTTAGCCACAGGCAACTGGCTGACGATGATGGTTGACTTCATTGCATGGCGTTCTTCCATCAGCTCCAGGAAGTCGAGCATCTGCTGCTTGTCCAGGGAGCGCACTCCGAAGTCGTCGATGATGAGCAGGTCGGTGTCTGCAATCTTGTTGAAGAACTTGGTCAGCGTACCCTCCATGCGTGCCATCGCAATCTGCTCGAAGAGCTTGAAGATGTTGTAGTAGCGCACCTTGAATCCCATCATGCATGCCTGATGCCCCAGTACGGTGGCGAGCCAGCTCTTGCCGGTTCCGGCAGGGCCGGTGATGATGACGGGGATTCCTCCCTTGATGTAGGCACAGGTGGCCAGTTCCATGACGCGGTTCTTGTCCAGTCCGCGACTGGCGTCGAACTGGGTCTCCATGATGGTTGCCTGATAGCGGAAGTTGGCAGTCTTGAGGAGCCTCGCGTTGCGGTTCTCCTTCCTCTGCTCACTCTCGGCAGACAGCAGGAGCTGCAGCCCGTCGCGCAGGGACATGCCGTCCACGCGCAGTTTTCCATGCCGGGCAGTCGCAGTTCCTTGGTAAATGTCGTGATTTCGTCCATAATGTAACTGATTTATATTAAACGTAAGTGACTTGTTCTCTTATTCGAATAGTCCCCTGATGTTCTCGTGCTCGGGCGGTGAGATGATGTCCTCGTCACGGCTTGCCTGGAGGATGCCCAGACACTTGCTCTGGATGGCATGCTCGATAAACTTGTAGGAGCACCTGTCAAAGCGGATGGCACTCTCGCATGCCAGATAGGAAAAGAGCGTATGTGAGCCTTGATTTCTAACTTTTCGGGGCAATTTGTTCACATTTTTATCTCGACTGGCTTATAATCCCGAAAATTTTCTAAGAATGCGAACAATAATTGAAAGAAAATGCTTATATTTGCGGCGTTATTCTAATTGAAACGCTTATGAGCACCCAGATGAATCAGCAAATTGCCGACTATTTCAAGAACCAGCCCGTTGTGCGGGCTTGGATTTTCGGCTCCTACTCGCGCAATGAACAGAGGCTGTGGAGTGACATCGACATCCTTGTGCAGTACGACCGCAGTCGTCCCCTCGGCCTGATGAAAATTGCCGGCATGAAGGTGGATCTCGAGGATTTGTTGAACTGCGAGGTTGACCTCGTGGAGGAAGGCACGCTCCGTCCGTGGGCTGTGGAAAGCGTTAACCGTGACAAAAAATTGATTTATGAGAGAGCATAGCAGAGACCGTGGGCGGCTGGAGGACATTCTGAAATACGCCCAAAACGTGGAGCAGATAGTCAGAGGCATCACCTATGAGCAGTTCGTTGCCGACATCCGCATCTACTACTCCGTGATGAAGAACGTTGAAGTCATCGGTGAGGCTGCCAACATGTTGACCCGTCATTTCCGCGAGACTCATGCGGAACTGCCGTGGCGCCTCATCGTTAGTATGCGCAATGTGCTGGTTCACGGCTACGCACAGGTCTCCGATGTTGACCTCTGGCAGACGGCCACCAGCGACATCCTGCCTCTCCGTGAGCAAGTGCAGTGTTACCTTGCCGACATCGACTGGGAAAAGTGGGCGCAGGGCGAAGACCCTTACACCGAAATTGATAACGCCGCCTACAAGCAGGCTGTCGAGTCCGCTCGCCGCATGAAAGCCAAAGGTTTTGCCGTCACGGACATTGCAGAGATTACCGGCCTCACCACCGAGGAAATCGAGGGACTGTAAGATATAACGAAAACGAACAGCGACATAAGCGGATAGACCGACCGACTGGCGGGACTATCCGCTTTTTCAATGACATAGAGAGTGAGAGGGCAATAAAGAATTTCGACTTCCGAAGTTTTATTCGTCAGAGAGAATCAAAAACTGTTCCTATGTTCTTGCAGATATATTCAATGCCGGACACCCATTATAGTACAAAAAAATACAGCTACTTACATAATGTATATGAGTTTAGCAGTCTATTAGAAGCCATCATCGTCGTCATCTGTTTTTTTGCCTTCCGTCGCTATCTTATACAGGTCATCATCCATGCATTTTGCACACATCAATACATCATTATTACTTACTTCTCCTGGCAAACAGTTTCTAACACCTCCCCTTATAGCGTTACAATCCAATGTGGAATGAATAGTTGGATAGTTATCTTTATTATATTCCACATAAAATTTATCGCCATTACCTTTATTGCTGCAGCCAACAAATATGATTGTCATGACTGTCAATATCAACAACTTGTTTGTTTTCATGTTTTTGTTTTTTATCGTTTTTTGTTACCACTCTATTCCATTTTTTCCCAACTGGTGCTGAGCACGCTTATTCCCTAATTTTGCAGCTTTCTTCCATAGATAGATGCCATAATCTTTATTGTCTAAATGGTAGTAATAAATAATACCGAGGTTGCCAAGCACAGCTTCTTCTTTTGGATATAACTCAAGACATTTTTCATAATACCGAACGGCCTCTTTGAATCGTTTTTGTTCATCTGCAAGATAAGCCAATCGAAAGTATGCACTTTTATTATCAAGTTTAGAATCCAATAAAGTCCGCGCCCATTTCTCTGCCATGGAATAATTACCTTGCTTGGTATAAGCACATGAGATAACATCCATGGCTCTAATGGATTTGGGATTTCTTTGATATATCTGTTGCCCTAACTCCAATCCACGGTCAATACTATCTTTATCTATATATAGCATAGTAAGACTTACAGCGATTGCGTTATAGTAAAAAGAGTCTTCTTTCAACGCAAAGTCTTCCTTATCTTCATTCATTTCAAGATACCTTTTAAGGCACTTAAAAGCTTTGTCTCGATAGTCATATCCCTTACTACTACCATCATCAATTTCTTGGAATTGTTGGTTGTACACAAGTCCTTTTATTGCATACGCTTGGAATGTCTTTTTCAGTTTTAGGGCTTCGTTACAATAAGCAATGGCTTGTTCTGGCATATTATTCTGATTAACTGTCCAAGCAGCTTCCAAGTAATCATTTATTTTCCCTTCATAGCCAAAGAATGCCAGCGGTTTATCATACCAATTTCCTTCTACCTGCTTAAACTCAGGTGGATTGTAAGCCGATTCTTTTGTTTCTGTAATGTTTTGGAGAATCATTCCGTCTTTAGGAGTGATAAACAGCGAGTCTCCTTCTATTTCTATTTTGCCAAGTCGTTTCAATGCTGTCTGCCCAAGAAGTAAAGGCGCATTCAGACTGCTGACAACAGTGGCTTTTACATCGGTGAGCAGAATACCTGCCACATCAATACTATGCAAATTGATTTCGGTATTATCAACCAGACTCCCGTCAGCTATTATCATCTGGCTTTTGCCTATGATGTCCTCCTTATCTAAATAGCCATTCTTTGACAGAAATAACGCCTCAGTGAGTGATATGCATACATTGCTGGCACCCGTATCAAATATGAAATTCATTTTCACTCCATTTACATAGCATGGCACTTGATAGATACCAGCAATAGAGTCCATTTTAATCGCAATTCTTCTTTCAATGGTGTCAGGTTTAACAGTTGGTGCAGACTCCTTCCCTATTTGGGGTGATTCCACTCCATCCTTTTTGTCTGTTTTGCCGCATGACGTGAAAGCAATCAAAAGACAAATAATTAAGATTTGAGAAACTATATTTTTGTGCTTTATTTCCATATCCGCTTTTCTTCATTCTTTAAATTTCACAATGGCTTCTTCATACGAGTATTGTCGCCCTTTATGAATAAACTCACACCGAATATTGGCATTGTCTGTACACTTCTCCATCACCTCAAAGTTATCAGGTAAATATACATATTTCAGGGCAGCACATTCATAAAAAGCATTTATTGATATTTTGCGAACGGAAGCAGGAAGTCTAACTGTTCTTATACTTCTACAGCTTTTAAAAGCAAAATGCATTACCTCTTCCACTCCTTCTGGTACCGTATATTCACTCCCATGCGCATTAGGATAGGCCACTAATTTCTTCCTGTCTTTTGTAAACAAGACACCATCAATCGAACAATATATGGGATTGTCATCTTCAACTTCAAATTCAGCAAGATTATAGCAATGATAAAAGCACCATTCTATATTGGTTATAGTGGCGGGGATTATCAATTTCTTCAATTCCTGAAGACCATCGAATGTATTATGTCCTACTATTTGCAATTGATATATCAATCCTTGGCTATTTTCCATAGCACCGACATTAAGGAATACAGGGATTCTTAATGTACCATCTTTGTCGACCCATTCTTTAATGTTAATCATGTTATTCAAAAAAAAATAGATGCCCTCCAGCCACCACGAGAGCCTTTAATTGTTATGAAGCGTGGAGCTGATGTACCACGTCTTCTAATGGAGGCTGTGAGAATTGCCCTAAGATGTAGATGCAGTAAACCAGTCCACGCTATACGCGCGAACCGTTCATACTGTCCTTGCATCTTATAGAAGTTTCTCACATTTCCATTAGCAAGTCGAGCATAACGCTTCGTTGTTTCAATATGTTTTGTTCCGAAGAACGCTTCTATATAACTAAAAGTTATTTGTCCGATTTACAATAGCAGGCATAGCCTCTACTTGGACGCTGCAAAAGTAACAAATATATTTCAAACGTCCAAATAATATGGAAGAAAAACGGTCTTTCCGTCGGAACAAAGTCAGCCAAAGCCCGATACAAACGACCCGAAAATCAGAGCAAATTATCTTCGTATCAATTACGTCGGCTATGTTGCCATGGCCTTTATAAAGGGGCAACTGGCTCAAGATGAGTTTTATCACGGTGAGCCTTGGACCATCGGCTTGAAGCGCTATTATGATGACCTAAAGACCGACCCGCAGACCTTCTACTTCCGTCCGTTGCAATGGAATGCCCCGTCCCTACGCGACCTGCCAAAACAGGCAGTCCCCGACTTCAAGAATGTCCCCGTCGTTGACATCAAGGACGTGCAGGTTATACCTGAATATAAGTTTAACATCAAATACTAATAAAACCCTGCCACTGCATGATTATGCAGTTGGCTTTTTCGCTTTTTATGACAAATTTTTTTTGCGAAATAGAGCGGAGGGAGTGAAGAATTTCTTGGAGTGCAAGCATCAAAAGGCCGAGCGGCTTCCGCATCAGGCTGTAAAAGAATCGGGGGTTGAAGCGACGGATGCTTCCTTACATCCTGGCGGGGAACTCGTTACACCCTGGCGAAGCAACTATCACACCTTCGTGTATCAGACTTTACACTTTGATTAACGGGAAATCACACCGTGATTCATGCTTAGTCAGGGTGTGACGGATGCTTAGTCAGGGTGTGACGAATGTTTCGACAGGGTGTGACGAATGTTTCGACGAGGTTAAGGGGGTGTGCAATAACAGTGCAAACAAGTGGTTTTTGAAGGCACAGAAAGATAAGATGCTGACTATTAGACGCTTACGAAAAAGCCGCAAAACTCGCGTTTTTCCAGCCGAATCCCGTCTTGCTGATTTACGTTCGATTCTCGCGCTTTTTCAGCGGATGATTATGCGGCATTTTTATGCAGACAGCCACGGACCTCGCCCCCACCCTGCACTCAACCAGTAACCCGCATCCTGACCCACAGCCAGCGGGGAATGAGCCGCCAGAAGAAGACCAGGAGCCGGTAGCGCCAGTCGATGGTGACAACGCTGCGACCCCGCTCCAATGCGCTGACTATCTGCCCGGCCACCTTGCCCGCATTGAGCTGCATGGGGAAACTGCTGCCGCTGATGAGGGGCGTGCGCACGAAACCCGGACGGATGTCGGTGATGTGGATGTGGCGGAGCCGGCGGATGTGGCACAGCTGGGTGAGTGCCTCCAAGTAGTTGCTGGTGAATCTTTTCGTGGCCGAATAGGCCGGAGCAGCCCCCAACCCTTTCGTCCTCGCGATGCTGCTGATGACGGCTATCTGAGCTTCCACATCGGGATGAGCCTCGAAATAGTGGAAAGCCGCCCCCACCATGCGCGTCATGCCCAAGGCATTGGTCTCCACCGTGGCCAACTCACGCTCCATGTCAAGCTCCGTGTTCTGATAGCCTATTCCCGAACTGTGGAAGTAGAGATCCATGCCTCCCGTCTTCCCGATGAGCGTCAGCAGCCGTTCCGGTGCATCGGCCCGCGTCACGTCGATGCACTCCGTGGCCACGATGCCCAAGTGCTTGCGCTGCAGCTGTTGCAGCAGTTCCTGCCTGCGACCCGCAATGCCCACCGTCCAGCCTCGTTCGGCCAGTTGCCTGGCCACCTCAAGACCTATGCCCGAGGTGGCTCCCATGATGATGGCGTGTTTCTGCTTCATATCTCCGTATGTACTATTGTTTAAGCAGTGCAAAAATACAAATATTTTACGAAAGATTGTCGGAAATGTCAGGTTTTCTTAAACGAAAGGCATGTCAGACAGTCTATTATAGAAAGCGAAACAAATCAAAACAACTCAAATCATGATACAGAAAATGAAGAATTGGCAGACAATGGTGACTCTCGCGGCCCTTTTCTGCATGGCATGGATGCCCATCAGGGCACAGTTGGTCAACGGGCAGTTGTGGCCCGACGTAGAGGGCAACCACATCAACGCCCACGGCGGCTGCATCCTGAAGCATGGCGATACCTACTACTGGTACGGCGAACAGCGGCCCGACCACGGCTACACAATGGATGCGGGCATCAGCGTCTACTCCTCGACCGACCTGACGAACTGGAAGCCCGAGGGGCTGGCCCTCACGGTGAGCACGGAGGAGGGCAGCGACATTGAGCGGGGCTGCATCATGGAGCGCCCAAAGGTGCTGTGGAACGAGAAGACACGGCGCTTCGTCATGCTCTTCCACTTAGAGTTGAAGGGGCGCGGCTACGAGGCTGCCCGCGTGGCCTTTGCCGAGAGCGAGAAAGCCACGGGGCCGTTCCGCTTTGTACGCAGCATGCGCCTGCATGCCGGAAAATGGCCTTTCAACATGAGCGAACAGGACATTGCTGCCGCCAAGCAGACAAGAGCCGACGACTGGAAGGAATGGTGGACGCCGGCATGGCGCCGCGAGGTGGAAAAGGGCATGTACCTCTGGCGCGACCTGGAGGGCGGGCAGATGAGCCGCGACATGACGCTGTATGTCGACGATGACGGGCGAGCCTATCACATCACCTCGTCGCAGGAGAACCTGACGCTGCTGGTGAGCGAGCTTACCGACGACTACCTGGACTTCACGGGCAAATTCAACATGGTGGCTCCGGGCGGACAGAACGAAGCTCCCTGCCTCTTCAAGCATGACGGCACCTACTGGCTCATCTGCTCCGGCTGCACGGGTTGGGCACCCAACGAGGCCCGCATGTTCCGTGCCAAGAGCATCTGGGGACCGTGGGAACAGCTGCCCTCGCCCTTCACGGGCACGGCCACGGACTATCGCGACATGCCCGCCTCAAAGACGTTCGGCGCACAGGGCACCTACGTCTTCAACCACGACGGTAAAATCATTTTCATGGCCGACGCCTGGAATCCCCGCCATCTGGCCCGCAGCCTGCACTTCTGGCTCCCCATCGACTTCAGCACCGACGGTACGCCCGTCATCCGCTGGACATCGAAGCCATGACAGACAGAATCTGCGGAATGACGGTGTTCAATCGGTAAGTATATGCACCCAATCGGGGAAACATCAGCCATTTTCGTCGCGATTTGGTATCTTTTTTCAAGGTTTTTACACTAAATTTGCAGCCGACAAAAATCACTGAACGATATGGCAAACGGAAAGAAGACACATCATAGCGGGTATGTCGAGTTCAACGGACTGACGGTGGACTATATCGACGGAGACGTGGCCATCTTCGACAATGTGCGCGACCTGTCGAAACTCTATCCACTGAAGCCGATGACCAACCTGCTGGCAGTATGCTCCAAGGGCACACTGGTGCTGACGGTGAACGGCAGGGACTCGCACATCGCCGAGTCCGACATCCTGTTCTGTCCTCCCAATGTGCGGATAGACAACTGCGTGGTCAGCAACGACTTCGAATGTAAGATTCTCTGTCTCTCAGACCATATCATCCAGGGATTGCTGCGCGACAAGATCAACATCTGGAACAAGGCCGTCTACGTCAACCAGACCAACATCATCCACATGTCGCAACACTGCAAGGAGGACTTCGGACTCTACTACGCGCTCGTCCGCTCCAAGATAGCACGCCCGGAACGCGGTTCCTCGCGCGAACTGGTGCAGACCATCGTGCGTGCGCTGCTCATTGAGCTGTGCGACGTGCTGAAGAGCGACGAGGGACAGAACGAGGAGCCGCGCATCCTGCAGAGCCGCCAACTGTTCAACCGCTTCCTGAACCTGCTGTCGAACAGCGAGGTGAAGCGCCGCCCCGCCTTTTACTATGCCGAGCAGCTCAACATCTCGCCCAAGTACCTCACCATGCTCTGCCAGCAATACAGCGACAAGTCGGCCTCGGAGTGGATTGTGCGCTACACGCTTGACGACATTCGTTACTATCTGGCCGACCTCGACTATAGCATCAAGGAAATAGCCGTCAAGCTGGGCTTCGCCAACGCCTCGCACTTCGGCTCCTACGTGCGCAAGCACCTTGGCCTCTCGCCCACGGAGTACCGGGAACAAGGGTCGTGGGGCCAGGCGCTTGATTCTGGGGCGGAAGAGAAATAGCGACGGATTCTGGCGAGGGTCTTGTCCCCGTCCATTTCTATAGAAATCTGCTCAATAAATCACAAGCCAAGCACTACGGAAGCATCAATATTGAGCTTCTGGGCAATTGTACGTGCTGTTCTCAACGTCGGCTCACGTTTGCCAGAAAGCAAATCGCTGACAGACGACTTGCTCAGATTCAGCATGTCGGAAAGGTTCTGACGTGTCAGTCCCATTTCATACATACGCAATTCAATCATCTCCACTAATGATAACGGCTTGATGGGATAGTGAGCCTCTTCATAGTCCACAGCCAGATTAGAAATCAGTTCCAGCTCTATGAAGTTCTTGTCGGTGGCAGGAGTCTCATTTGTCACAACTTTTAGCAGTTCCTCTATGCGCTGCTGTGCTGCCTTGTACTGAGTTTCGTTCTTTATCTGTGTCATAATCAAATATTCTTTATGTCCGTTATCTTATCGTATTCGGCATGTGTCCCGATAAAACGTATGTAAACCATGTGAGAAAGGAAAATCACCACTACAATCACCCTGAAATTATTGCCGCCAATGTCGAACACGTATCGGTCATTGCCAACAAAGTCCACGTGATTAAAGTCATTCCTAATATCTGCAAGACTTTTCCAATTAGCTTTCGTTACCTTTGTGTACCAATCACGCAAAGGTTTTTCAGCATCTGCATGGTCTTTGATATAGTCCCTTATAGTAGAATACGCTAAAACTCTCATGGTGCAAAGGTAAGAATTATTTCCTGTAATTCAAAACTTTTTCCTGTTTTTCGTATTGTTGAGTGAGAAAACTATGTGAACCACGACGTTTAGCCTCATTGTAAAGAGCCTTCGTGACCGATTCCCTTGATGCGAATCTGACAATTGTCGAGCGACTCGATGATGGCCAGCGACTCGATGCGGCGAATGCCCTGTTGCAGCAGGAACTCGCGACCGTGCTGAAACTCCTTCTCAATGATAAATCCCATGCCCTCGATACTGGCTCCTGCCTGCTGGCAGAGGTCTATGATGCCCTTGCCCGCATTGCCGAAGGCCAGGAAGTCGTCGATAAAGAGCACGCGGTCGCCGGACGTCAGATACTCCTTGTTGATAATCACGTTATAGGAACGCTGCTTGGTGAACGAACGTACTTCGGTCTGATAGAAATGCTCCATGGTGCTGGGCACCTTCTTCTTGACATAGACCACGGGCAGCTCCATCAGGTAGCCCAGCATCACGGCAGGGGCAATGCCCGAAGCCTCAATGGTGATAATCTTATTGACGTTCAGATCGGCAAAACGGCGAATGAACTCAATAGCCACCTGTTTCATCAGATACGGATCCATCTGGTGATTCACGAAGCGGTCAACCTTCAGGATGCCGCCCTCCAAACAACGCCCATCCTTCAGGATGCGGTCGCACAATACTTTCAATGCCATAAACGAAACAAAATTTTCTGAACTTTTTCTTTGAATGGAAGAACGCTGCATCCATGTCAGCTTTCGCTTTACGAAAAGATTGCTGCAAAGTTAAACAAAAGAAATATGATTAGCAAATTATCGAATCGTTTTTTTGCATTTGCGCCGTAAAGTATTCGAAAGAGCGTCGGATGCTTCGTTACAGGTAGGCCGGCGTTTAGTCACAGCATGACAACAGAGTCGGCCAGAGGTCGCCCAGCTCTGAGAACTCCATTCAACGAAAAGATGAAAGCCTCTGCGCAAACTCTGCGCCTCTGCGACTCTGCGCGAGAAAGAGGGGGGTGGGAAATTTTCGACCTGTTGCGATTGAACTCAGGAGTATGACGCTGAAAGCGTCTCCGCTCAGTAGCCGGGGGTACGAGCGTAGCGTGTACCCCCGGATGGCAGGCGTATGGATAACATCGACTCTGAAAGAGTCACCCATTGCACTATTGGGGCACGCTTATTCTTGCGTCCCGATGGTAGCAAGCCAGCAGAGCTGGAGCGCCCGAGCTACGCTCGCCTACCCG
>ONMA01000047.1 GCA_900318815.1 uncultured Prevotellaceae bacterium | reverse complement strand
ATCTTTATTGGCATCGATTTCTCGAAAGAAAAGTTTGATGCGACCCTCATTCAGGCAGAGGGACTGAAGGAATGTGCCCCTAGCGTGCACGAAGTGTTTGACAACAAAACATCAGGCTATCGTCGTCTGGTGAAGTGGGTGAAGGCTCATGCAGAGGGCTTTGCGGCAGATGCCTGGCTCTTCTGTGGGGAGAATACCGGTGGGTATAGTATCGGGCTTAGCAACTATCTTTATGCCTCGGGCTATGACATGTGGCTGGAGTGTGCCTACAAGATCAAGCACTCTGCAGGTATCCAACGTGTAAAGAACGACAAGGCTGACTCACGGGCCATCGCAGAGTATGCCATGCGTAACTACGACAAGATGATACTGCACAAGCCTCAGAGTGCCTCGCTAACTTGTTTGAGAGAGATATTCCTTTATCGTCACAGCCTTGTCAGGCAGAAGGTAGCACTGACGGTCAGAAGAGACGAGAAACGTCTCACACAGGAGAAGTCGGATGCCAGAGCTTTTATGTCTTTTACCAGCAAACACCTTATTACAGAGGTAAACAAGGCCATCGCGAAATGTGACCAGAAGATTAAGGAAATCATTGCCTCTGATGACGAACTCAGGGAGATCTTTGACATCATCACCTCCATGCCAGGCATTGGAGTGCAGAATGCGACGTGCCTGATGGTCTATACGGACAACTTCCAGAAATTTGACCTAGACTCAAGGAAGATAGCCTGCTATTATGGTATTGCTCCATTCGGACGACAATCGGGCACTAGCGTCAACAGCAGGCCTCAGGTCAGTCCTTTTGCCAACAGGATGATTAAGTCCTTGCTCTCGCAAGCAGCACTGGCCGCAATCAAGTTTGACATGAACGTTCATATTTACTATCAACGTCTTATAGAGCGTGGCAAACATCCTCTGCTAGTGCATAACAATATCAAGAACAAAATGCTGCACATCCTTGTAGCGATGGTCAGAGACAGAGTAAAATATAACCCTGATTACGTCTATCCGTCTATCGGACTAATAAGGAAATTGTTTGATCTGCGAAATGTTAAATATATAGTTAAATATCAATCAATGTTTGGAATTCAGCATAGAATGCGGTTCCTTTGATCAACTTTTTTATAAGCCCTATGTCCTGCGTGCGTCATAAGCGTGGACTTTATAGTAATATGTGGCAAAGATATATAAATTTCTCGACATCTACAAGAAATTCCCCATTTTTTACTCATTTTTGATGAGAACAGGGGTTGTGAAGAGTGACTACTTATGTGACAAGGGACTGTCCCTGTCACACTGTTCCCTGTCACACTTTTGGGTATTTCAATTCTTAATCTATTTCTCAAGTGTTTTCTCCAGGTCATCAATAGAAGGGAGTTCTGATTTCAGTTCTTCTATCATCTTGGTGGTCTGGTATTCTGCAACACCCAATGGCTGGGTCATGCCGCGAAGAGCATACTCGACCTTTGTATTGCTCTTTGTACGGCACAGCAGCAGGCCGATTGTTGGGTTATCTTCAGGCATCTTGACCAAGTCATCGATAGCGGATATGTAGTAGTTGAGTTTGCTGAGGTATTCTGGCTTAAATTCTTTGGCTTTCAGTTCGATGGCTACATAGCAATGCAGGCGGGTGTGATACATCATCAGGTCAACCTTATTGTCCTCGCCTTCAATGTTAAGTGGATATTGCCTTCCTACATAGGAGAAGCCCTTACCCAATTCCAAGAGGAAATCAGTTATCTTACTTGCAAGTTGGTCTTCCAAATCCTTCTCTTGTTTTACCTGTGCCATGTCAACAAATCCAAAGTTATATGGGTCTTTGAATACGGCTTTTGCCAAGTCGCTGTTCACAGGTGGAAGAGTCGTGCTGAAATTATTGGGCAGCGCCTGAGCTTTCTGATGGTAGTTGTCGCTAATCTGCATCAGCATGATGTCGCGGCTCCAGCCATGAATAGCTGTTTCCGTCATGTAAAAAGCTCTCAAGGCCATATCTTTCACCTTGGGGAGCATAGATATATGGTGATACCATGTGATTTGTGCAAGCGGCACTTGCACAAACTCTCCATCTGCTGAAATGGTGAATTTTGCAAGTCGCGCTTGCAAAATTGGCATCTCTTGTATTTGTGCAAGTGGCACTTGCACAAATGGGAAGTCTGGATATTCTTCAGCAAACTGCTTCATGTACTTCAAGTTACGTATGGAATATCCACTGTCATTTCCGTATCGTTTCTGTAAATCTACTGATAGTTGATCAATGACTTTTGCACCCCATCCTTGCTCTTTCTGTTGACGGATGATATCATTGCCTAGCCACCAGTAGTGCTGAAGCGTAGCGGCATTGAGTTGCATAGCTGCCTTCAGCCGCTGCTTGTCTATTTCTGTAAACAATTGCTGTAACCACTGCTGGTATTCATTATTGTCTATTATATTCAATTCTTTCGCTGTCATACTATTCTATTGTTTATCACCATGTCGCTTTAGTTATTCTTGCCCAGCATTGGGCGTTCTGTGCGCAAATATAATTAAAAAAAACGAGGATGTGATAATTCGTGAACATAAATTAAGAAAAAGAGTAGTCTATTCTCTTGATATGGTATCATTTCGCAATAATTTCTGCTTGCAATTCCACAATTATGTTCTATAGAAGGGTGTAGCCTAATACGCAGTTTTCTGTGAAATGCCACACAAAAATGCTTGTCTGCTTTCTGATGAGCAAGCTCGACAGACATTTGGTCTTCGTTTCCTTGAATTGAGCGCAGTGCCTACGAGGTAATCGGCTTGCCGCTTCGCTCGTCGAAGAACTGCTGACGAGCTTCAAAAGCGTCATCACAAAGATGAAGGAGATGGCTAAATGAGGTTCTTGCTCTGGCAAGCGGCATGGCCGAGTCCGATTTGGCAACCTAACTCCTTCACCATTCCTCCCTAATTTGCATATCCCTGCATTATAGCCGCCCCTTATCAAGGGGCTCTAAATCCCCATTTTGCCTTTATTATAGGTCGAATTGCGTTAATCTTCCAAAATCGCTTCCGAGTTACACTGTTTTTTCGTAACAAATGCAAGAATTGCCAATCTTTCTCTCATTCCGTGAAGATACGGGGCTGTAAACGTTTGCGTGGATTACTGTATCCTGCATAGGGCGGCCAACGGAAGAAAAGCGTAACTTTGCAGCACGATTAAGAGACTACGAACTATGACCAAGAAACTACTTACTATCTGGATGATGGCTGCAACAGCCTTGACAGCCATGGCCACAGACATCCACGTGGCCACCAACGGCAACGACACGAACCCCGGCACGGAGGAGGCACCGTTGCTGACCATTCACAAAGCATTAGAGCAGGTGCAGGCCGGCGACCGCATCCTCATCCACGAGGGCACCTACACCATCAGCGAACGCCTGAAGATTCCCGAACTGCCAACGAACCCCGACCGACGCTGCGAGATGCGCGCCTGGCCTGACGAGGCTGCCGGCAAGGTTGTCATCGACGGCTCGGCCATGAACCACAAGACGGAGTCGGCCTTCAAGATGGGACGCTGCATCTACGTGAACCACTTAGCCAACTACTGGACGTTCTACGGACTGGTGCTGCAGAATGCCGAGGACAACGGCATGAAGGTGGAGGGATCGTACAACGTCATCGAGCGCTGCGTGTTTCGCTGGAACAACGACACCGGCCTACAGATAGGTATGTACAAGGACTTCTCGATTGAGGAGACCAAGTCGCTGCCCATCAGTGGACAGCCGCAGTATAATCCTAACTACACCTACTGTCGCGGCAACAAGGTCATCAACTGCGATGCCTACGAAAACGCCGACCTGCGCACCTATAATGGTACGGACGACGGAGGCGATGCCGACGGCTTCGCCTGCAAGCTCTTCCCCGGGCCTGGCACCGAGTTCCACGGCTGTCGCGCATGGACGAACAGCGACGACAACTGGGACCTTTATATGGTGTACCACCCCGTGGTCATCGACCATTGTTGGGCCTGGCACGCGGGCTATCTGAAGGACGGCAGCGAGGGCAAGAATGGCAACGGCTTCAAACTCGGCGGTGGCGGCAGTGCCGGCGGTGCGGCTTTCGACCAGTCGGTGGGTGCCCATGTCGTGACCAACTGCGTGGCTTTCGGCAACCTGCATAAGGGCTTCGACCAGAACAACGCCTACGAGGGGATGTACATCATCAACTGTACGGCCTGGGGCAACGAGTTCAACTACCGCTTCCCCACGATGTTCAAATACGGCGGTATGACCATCCGCAACTGCATCGGCTGGGGCGCCACAGCCCAGAAAAGCGGCGTCAGCATCGGCAACCACGAATTTCTGTCGCCCGACAAGGAGGGCTATCAGGAACCCGATACCGACTTCAACTCCTGGACGACACTCGACGGCTGCAGCCCTATCAAGGAGGGCTACAAAGAGGGGAAGACGCAGATTGTGACCAAGGACTATTCGGGCGAGTTCCTGTCGTTGAGCGTCGACGACTTCATGGCCGACCGCCAGGCCGACGGTTCGCTGCCCGACAACGGCTTTGCGCGGCTGAAACCCGGCAGCGTAATGAAGGACAAGGGCACACCCATCATCGGCTTCACCCCCACCCGCAAGATGACAGCCGAAGAGGCGGTGGCGGCCGGACTGGAGTTGGTGACGGCCGACGACATCTATATCGGCTACAACGATGCGGCACCCGACTTTGGAGCCTTCGAACTGGACGGCATACCGATGGAGTTTATCATTCCCGAGAAGATTACGCTGACCTGCAAGACGGCCAACTCGGCACAGGAAGTCGTCGAGGGGCAAGCCATAGAGCCCATCGTCTACGAGATGAGCACGGCAGGGACGACAGCCGTTGTCAGTCAATTGAGCGAAGGACTGACATACAGCGTTGACGGACAGACGATTACTATCAGCGGCACACCCGTAGCCGGCTGCACCTACACGCTGACCGTCAGCGGCGACCGCGAGGCGGGGGTGAAGGATGTCAGCACGACGGGGTCTGTCAGCGTGGTCAAACCCTTCAAGGTGCTTACCGGCGACTGGTATCACTTTCAGGATGCCTGGGACGCGCTGCCCGCCGACCTGCAAGGCGTCATCGAACTGGTTGACGGCGCCATCGCCACGAGCTATGACCCTGCCAAGACTGAGAGCGGCGGCAACATACCCGGCGGCTGCACCAAGGGCGGCATCGATATGTCGAAGAGTGGCGGCGGACTGCGCTGGCACTTCACCGACGGCGTGTTACAGCTACTGGTGAACCTGCACTTCACCGGCGACCGTTCCTACAAGCTGAATTGGACGCTGGCCGACGGTACACAGGGGACGAAGACGACAGACAAGATGAAGAAGCAGACGCTCTTAGCCTGGAACCTCTTAGACGTGGCCGGCATTGCCGACGGCAATAAGGTTCGCACTCTCGAACTGCTGAACAACTCGTCGAGCGGTGGTGCCCGCATCTATGACGTCTATATCCGCGTGCCCGACACTTCGGCAACTGGCATTTCTACTATCGGAACAAAGAAGACAGCCGCCAAGGTTACAAAGCACCTTGACGGCCGCCAGCTCGTCATCGAAAAGGATGGTGTGCGTTATACGCTGATGGGTACTGTCCGTTAATACGCTTGTTCGTGCACGCCCTTGACGGCACGCCCACTGGGGTCGTTCATACCCTTGAAGGCAGCGTCCCATTCGAGGGCGATGGCTGTTGAACAGGCAACAGATGCCTCGCTGGGCACGCTCTGTGCGGCACTATCAGAGGGGAAATGCTCGGCGAAGATGCTACGGTAGTAGTATTCCTCCTTGTTCTTCGGCGGATTGATGGGGAAACGCTCTGCGGCGTGCGCCATCTGCTCGTCGGTGACGGCTTCGGAAGTTATCTGCTTGAGCGTGTCAATCCATGAATAGCCCACACCGTCGCTGAACTGCTCCTTCTGTCGCCAGGCCACCTCGGCAGGCAGCATGTCGGCGAAAGCCTCGCGAACAATCTTCTTCTCCATCGTTGTTCCGGGACACATCTTGGCCTCGGGGTTGGTGCGCATGGCAACATCGAGGAACTCCTTGTCGAGGAAGGGTACGCGTCCTTCGACGCCCCAAGCGCTCAGACTCTTGTTGGCGCGCAGGCAGTCATACATGTAGAGCTTCGAGAGCTTGCGGACGGTCTCTTCGTGGAAGTCCTTGGCTGTCGGTGCCTTGTGGAAATAGAGATAGCCACCGAAGATCTCGTCGGCACCTTCGCCCGAGAGCACCATCTTGATACCCATCGACTTGATGACACGTGCCAACAGGTACATAGGCGTGGAGGCACGGACGGTGGTGACATCGTAGGTCTCGATGAAGTAGATGACGTCGCGGATGGCATCGAGACCTTCCTGGATGGTATAGTTGATCTCGTGGTGAACGGTGCCGATATGGTCGGCCACGAGCTTCGCCTTGGCCAGGTCGGGCGCGCCTTTCAGTCCGACGGCGAATGAGTGCAGGCGGGGCCAGTAGGCCTTGGTCTTCGAGTCGTCCTCGATACGCATCTCAGAGTATTTCTCGGCAATGGCGGAGATGACCGATGAGTCGAGGCCACCGCTGAGCAGTACACCGTAAGGCACGTCCGACATCAGCTGACGCTTGACGGCATCCTCAAGGGCATCATGGATGGCTTCGACACTGGCTGAGTTATTCTTTACAGCGTCGTACTTCATCCAGTCGCGCTGGTAGTAACGCTTCATACCGGGTTCTCCACTGTAATAATAATGTCCGGGGAGGAAGGGTTCATACCTTTCGCACTGTCCTTCGAGGGCCTTCAACTCGGAGGCCACATAGACCGTTCCGTCGCTGTCGTAGCCGATGTAGAGGGGGATGACACCGATGGGATCGCGGGCAATCAGGAACTCGTTACGTTCTTCGTCGTAAAGCACAAAGGCGAAGATTCCGCTGAGTTGTTCCAACATCTGACAAATCTGCTCATGAGTGTAATCACTCCCCTCGCCTTTCGGAGAGGGGCTGGGGGTGAGGCTTCTGTACAGCGCCAGTATCACCTCGCAGTCAGAGCCCGTCTGGAACTCGTACTGTCCGGCATAGCGGCGGCGAATCTCCTGATGGTTATAGATTTCGCCGTTGACGGCCAGCACCTGCAAGCCTCCCCCATCCCCCTCCAAAGGGCGGGGGCTATAAAGCGGCTGTCCGCCACTCTCAGGGTCGACGATGCTCAGTCGCTCGTGAGCGAGGATAGCGCTTCCGCCACAGTAAATACCACTCCAGTCAGGTCCGCGATGACGGATTTTCTGACTCATCTTCAGCGCCTTTTCACGTAGCGCATGCGTCTGCTCTTTTACATTTAATATTGCTACAATTCCACACATAATCTTAATTTACAATTTGACGATTTACAATTTACTATTTATTTTTCTCTCTGATGTGTTCTTCATATTCTGCCAGTTCCCGCTCGCCAATCTGCGCCAATCCGTAATGCTCGTCATGCTGCGAGAAGTCGAGGCCGACCTTCTCGCTGTAGGCTGATACGCGCATGGGAATGAGGCTGTCGATGAGTTTGTAGCCCAACCAACTCGCAGCAAAGGTGTAGACAAACACGATGGCGATGTCGTCGCCGAAGCATAGCGAGAAACCGACGACTACCCAGAGGACGGAAATCAGTCCCATGGCGATGAACGACTGTAGCATGGTGCTGATAACGTTCTTCGCCCCCACCATGCCACCATAGAAGAACGACAGTCCGGGCGTCATCATCAACACGAAAATCGTGGCCGTGATGAGCCATGCCACGTCGGCGGCCGAGATGACCGACCAGTCACACTCAAACGACGGCTCTCCTACCGCCAGTCCTGCAAAGGCAATGAGCGTCATCGCCGTCATCAGGATTATCCATCTCTTTTTAATCTTCATACCTTTATGCTTTTAAATCTTATAATCCGTCACTATTATTGAATACCTTCTGATCAACATAATTGACGAAAGCCTGGTTACACAGCCGTGTGCCGCCGGGGGTGGGGTAGTGTCCCGTAAAATACCAGTCACCCGGATGGTTGGGGCAGGCTTCGTGCAGGCCTTCGATGCTCTGGAACACCAATTCGATGGGTGCCTGCATGCCCTTAGGACGCAACATCTCGACAATTTTCGCGTTGATCTCGTCGACCGTGAACGGGGCGTAGATCGCACGAACATAGTTTAAAGCCTCCCCAAGCCCCTCCGAAGGAGGGGGTGTTTGGTTACTTGGATCAGCCTTCGTAGGTATCTGAACATCCCCTCCTTCGGAGGGGCTTGGGGAGGCCTTGCATTTCCTGTACGTCTCATTCACCAGCTGCCACAGGCCCCGCTCCTCGATGAGTGCCATCGTGGCGCGAAAGGCACAGAACTCCTCCAGACGAGCCATATCGATGCCGTAGTAGTCGGGATAGCGTATCTGCGGTGACGAGCTGACCATGACTATCTTCTTGGGGTGCAGACGGTCTAGAATCTTGAAGATGCTCTCCTTCAGGGTCGTACCGCGTACGATGGAGTCGTCGATGATGACGAGGTTATCCTTGTAGGGCTTTAACGAGCCGTAGCTGATATCGTAGACGTGAGCGGCCAGATCGTTGCGTTCAGAGTTGTCGGCAATGAAGGTGCGCATCTTGATGTCTTTCCATACTACCTTCTCCGTGCGGACGTTATAGCCTTGCTGCCGGAAACCGTCAGTCATGCCGTAGTAAGCAACTTCGGCGGTGTTGGGGATATATGAAAAAACGGTGTTGTCGATGTCGTTGTCAATAGCATTCAGGATGGCTGGCGTCAGCTGTTCGCCGAGTCGTTTGCGCTCCTGATAAATATCGCAATCGGAACCACGGCTGAAATAGATGCGTTCGAAGGAGCAGGCTGACAGTTGTTGGGCAGGCATGATCTGCTCAAGTTTGCTTTCGCCATTCTTATGTACTATGATGGCCTGACCGGGCTTCAACTCACGGATGTCCTCGGCCTGAAGGTCGAAGGTCGTCTGTAACACGGGGCGCTCGCTGGCCACGGCAATAATTTCGTCATCTTGATACCAGAATGCCGGACGGATGCCCCAGGGGTCGCGCACGGAGAACATCTCGCCGCTACCGGTCAGTCCGCACATCACGTAGCCGCCGTCGTAGTGCTGCATGGTTGTGCGCAGCACGTTGGCCATTTCCACGTGGTCGTCAATGTAGTTGGTGATGTCTGTGCCCTCGAGTCCTTTGTTTTTCGCCTCCACGAACAGTCGCTCCACCTCGCGGTCCAGACGGTGGCCCATCAGTTCGAGTGTGATGTAGGAGTCGCCGTAGATGCGCGGCGACTGGCCCTGCGCTGTCAGAAAATCAAAGATCTCGTCGATGTTGGTCATGTTAAAGTTGCCGCACAAACAGAGGTTTTTGGCGCGCCAGTTGTTACGGCGCAAGAATGGATGAACGAACGTCAGTCCGCTTTTGCCAGTCGTCGAATAGCGCAGGTGACCCATCAACAGCTCACCCTTCATCTCCTCCGTCACACGACTGAAAATCTCCGTGATGGCATCCTTGCCCTCGGCCTTCTCACGGAACATATACTCTGTTCCGGGTCTGTTGCCGAGACTCACCGAGGCAATACCTGCTCCCTCCTGACCGCGGTTGTGCTGCTTCTCCATCATCAGATAGAGTTTGTTGAAGCCGTAGGCCCAAGTGCCGTATTTCTTTTCGTAATACGACAGCGGTTTCAACAGGCGAATCATCGCCACACCACATTCATGCTTTAATTGCTCCATTAATGTTTAATCTTTAATGTTTAATGTTTAATTGTTTCAATGAAACTCATAAACAGAGGATGCGGGTGGAGCACGGTCGATGAGTATTCGGGGTGGAACTGCGTACCGATGTACCAGCGCTTTTCTGGTATCTCGACAATCTCGACGAGGTCGGCGGCAGGGTTGATGCCTACGCATTTCATGCCAGCCAGCTCATATTCCTCTTTATAGGCGTTGTTGAACTCGTAACGATGGCGGTGTCTCTCGCGGATGCTCGTAGCTTTTCCGTAGGCCTCCACTGTACGACTGCCTTCTCGCAGTTCACAATCGTATGCACCCAGTCGCATGGTGCCACCCATTTGTGTGATGGTCTTCTGTTCCTCCATCATGTCAATGACATTATGTGGTGTCTTATCGTCCATCTCGGCACTATTGGCATCCTTATAGCCCAACACGTTGCGGGCAAACTCTATGACCATCATCTGCATACCTAAGCAGATACCGAAGGTGGGAATGTTGTGGGTGCGGGTGTATTCGGCAGCAATGATTTTGCCCTCGATGCCACGCTGACCGAAGCCTGGACAGATGACGATGCCCGCCATACCCTCCAGTTGCGTGGCGACGTTTTCCGTCGTCAGCTCCTGACTGTTCACAAAGTGCAGACGGACTTTCACGTCATTATAGATGCCGGCGAGGTTGAGGCTCTCGCGGATGCTCTTGTAAGCATCCTGCAGATCATACTTGCCGACGAGTCCGATGTGTACCTCGCGCTTGGCATTGCGCTGTTTGTCGAGGAAGTCGTGCCAAGGTTTCATTGCCGGCGTTTCACCGACGGGGATGCCTATTTTCCGCATGATGGCGGCGTCAAGCCCTTGTTTCTGCATGCTCACGGGCACTTCGTAGATGCTCGGCATATCCTCGCTCTGCACGACGCACTCCAGATCGACGTTGCAGAACGAAGCAACCTTCATGCGCATACTATCATCAAGGTGACGTTCCGTGCGTAGCACGAGAATGTCGGGCTGGATACCCATCCCCTGCAATTCCTTCACCGAGTGTTGTGTAGGCTTTGTCTTCAACTCGTCGGCAGCCTTCAGGTAGGGCACATACGTCAGGTGGACGCAAACCGCATCGCGGCCCAACTGCCAGCGCAATTGGCGGATAGCCTCCATGAACGGCGCGCTCTCGATGTCGCCGATGGTGCCGCCGACTTCGGTGATGACAAAGTCATATTCAGTTGACGAGTTGACGAGTTGACAAGTTAACGAGTTGTTCCCGTCAGCATTCAACTTGTCAACTTGTTTACTTGTAAACTCGTCAACTTCTAAGCGCAGCATCCTTCGCTTGATCTCGTCCGTGATGTGCGGCACCACCTGAATCGTCTTGCCTAAATAGTCGCCGTGGCGCTCACGGTCGATGACAGTCTTGTAGATGCGACCAGTTGTTATAGAGTTGTTCCGTGTTGTGTGAATACCTGTAAAGCGCTCGTAGTGTCCTAAGTCGAGATCGGTTTCAAAACCGTCTTCTGTCACGTAACATTCGCCGTGCTCGTAAGGGTTTAGCGTGCCAGGGTCGATATTGATATACGGGTCGAACTTCTGGATAGTGACTTTGAAGCCGCGTGCCTGCAGCAACTTGCCGATGCTGGCGGAGATGATGCCCTTTCCCAACGAGGATACGACGCCGCCTGTGACGAAGATGTACTTTGTTTCCATAAAACGAAATCTATTTTATGGACTGCAAAATTACGACTATTCTCGCTGACAGCCAATCATCGCATCCTATTTTGATTGTTAAAAATACCCTTAACTGTCAAAGTGTAAGGTTCTGCGGCCGAAGTTCCGTCCGTATCCTTTCGTTTTGCCTCAAAAACCGACGTTTTTCTTGCATTTTGTAAGGGACGAACTTTGCCGTAAGCAAACCCCGACTTTACCGTAAGCAAACCCGAGGTTTGCCGTAAGCAAAATAATCGGGAGCTGGTGACGTCTGTTATGAGAATTATTTTGTATCTTTGCACCATCAATCAATAAAGAATGACAAAATGAAGAAGTTTTTATCCTTATTGGCGCTTATGACAGCTATGACAACGGGGTATTCCCAGAAAATGCTCGTACTTTACTATTCAGAGACGGGAACAACGAAGACGGTAGCCCAGGAATTGCAGAAGCAATTGGGAGCCGACATTGAGGCTATTGAGGCCGTTGAGCCTTATTCTGGAAATTTCCAGGAGACAATCACTCGCGGACAGCGGGAGATGCAGAGCGGTGAAACGCCTGCCATCAAGCCGCTGAAGTCGAAGATTGCTGACTACGACGTCATCTTCTTGGGTTATCCCATCTGGTTCGGAACTTATGCGATGCCAGTCTTCACGCTGGTCAAGGAGCAAGACTTTGCCGGCAAGAAGGTGGTGCCGTTCTGTACGTTCGGCAGCGGTGGCCTGAACACTTCGTCTGACATGCTGAAGAAAGCCTTGCCCGAGGCTAAAGTGCAGAAGGGCTATGGCGTCCGTACGGCACGTGTGGCGGCTGCGGAACGTGAACTCGACCGATTCCTGAAAGAGAACGGCTACAAAGCGGGAACAGTTTCCCCATTGCCCGACTATTCGTCCCAGCAACCGGTGACCGATGCCGAACGGGCAATCTTTGATGCAGCCTGCTCAAGCTATCAGTTCCCTTTGGGAACCCCGCAGACAGTGGGGAAGCGTGAGACGCCAGAAAGTACGGACTACAAGTTTACGGTAAAAGGCCGGGGAATGAACGGCGAAGAGTCTACCTCTGTTATTTTTGTAACGGTAGGAAAGACGGCTGACGCCAAGCCGGAGTTTACCGAGGTAGTACGATAAAGCCCTCTCTTCCGTCAGTAGAGGCAGAAGAGAGGGAAACCTGGATAAGATTAGGGCCGCAGCGTAAGGCCGAGAACCAGGTAGGCGTTCTGAGTGCAGGGATTGGCTATGACCTGCCCAAAGACGGGTATCGAGAACGAGTCGGTCACCTTAATATCCTTGTCGGCGCGCAACGATAGGTTTGTGACGGCAAAGCCCGTTGTGCCGTAGAAGTCGGTGGCAAAGGGGACGGCACCGGCCGTAGCAGTCCAGTCGACTGTAGCAAGTGTAAATGGGACAACTATCTCTGCATAACTGCTGTAGGCCCGCTTGCCGTCCTTGTTGGCGCCGTCATTGCCGGCAAAGTTGGTGAACCACTGCACGCTGGCAAAGCCGAAGTCGTAGCCGATGTTGGCTTCGAAGACGTGGTTCGTGCCGTGGGCGTCATACTTGAAGTATCTCCCGTCGGGGTCGAGGCCTGCATCAAACCAATAGTCAGTCACACCAATGTTGAAGCCGCCAATGCTGTAGCCCAGTGTCAGGTCGAACTCCTTCGTGTCGGCAGGATCAGCGATGCCGTAGCTGCCCCAGGCAGAGAGCGAAAGTCCTTTATAGCCAACACCCAATGTGGGCTGTATGGCGGCACTTCCCAAATCCTGGCCACGCCAGATGTAACTACTTACAACGTCAGCACTAATCGTTGTCTCAACTTCATCCTGTGCAAAGGTGGTCGTACTCATAACCATACCCAATGCGAATAAAACAATCTTTTTCATAATGCTAATTTACAATTTACAAATTTACAAATTACAATTTATTTATGAATTTAATGATTGGACGATTTACAAGATACAACAAATAATACAATATTTAAATTGAAAAATCAATTGTAAATTGTAAATCGTCAAATCGTAAAATTAGTTATAGCACGCTTCACCGTGCTCATAGATATCGAGGCCTTCTTCCTCTATACGTTTATCAACGCGTAAACCGTGAATATATTTTATGCTGTAGAACAAAATCACGCCGCAGGCAGCAGCCCAAATGTCGATGACAAGGACACCGAAGCACTCTGCGCCGAAGAATCCCCAGCCGCCTCCGTAGAAGGCACCATTGCTCGTCGAGAGCAAGCCCGTCATGACTGTGCCGAGGATACCGCAGACGCCGTGTACGGACGAAGCACCTACGGGGTCGTCGATGTGCAGCTTGTGGTCGATGAACTCGATGGCATAGACCAGGACGATACCACAGACAAGACCGATAATGACAGCTCCGATGGGAGATACGAGATCACAGCCGGCGGTAATGCCCACAAGACCGGCCAGCACACCGTTGAGTGTCAGAGAGAGCGAGGGCTTGCCATATTTCAGATAGGTGAGGAACATAGTGGCTACACCACCGGCAGCAGCGGCGAGATTCGTGGTCAGGAACACGTGAGAGATGGCAATGCGGTTGACCTCACCACTGGCCGCCAGCTGAGAACCGGGGTTGAAACCGAACCATCCTAACCAGAGGATGAATACGCCGAGGGCAGCCATTGTCAGGCTGTGGCCGGGAATGGCACGGCTCTTACCGTCCTTACCGTATTTGCCGAGACGTGGACCGAGTGCTATGGCACCGATGAGTGCCAATACGCCTCCTACACTATGTACAATAGCCGAACCTGCGAAGTCGTGGAACACGTCGCCGAAAGTCGACATCATAAAGCTGTCTGCAGCATCGTTGCAGAGCCAACCACCACCCCAGGTCCAGTGGCCTTCGATGGGATAGATGAACAGCGAGATGACTGCACTATAAATAAGGTACATCGAGAACTTCGTACGCTCAGCCATTGCACCAGAGACAATCGTGGCAGAGGTTGCGCAGAAAACAGTCTCGAAAATGAGGAAGCCCTCAACGGGCAGATCGCCCTTATAGAAACTCAGGTCGCCCCAGTTCGGCATACCGATGAAACCAGCTCCTTCGCTGCCGAACATAAAACCGAAACCGAGGAGGAAGAACAAAAGCGAGCCGAACATAAAGTCGACAAAGTTCTTCATCAGGATGTTCACCGTGTTTTTGCTACGCGTAAAACCTGCTTCACACAGCGCAAAACCTGGCTGCATCCAGAAAACCAACATGGCTGCTAATAGCATCCATACAGTATCGAGTGATAATCCAATCTCGTTCATAATCTTTTTACCTTTTACTGTTTTACCTTATTACTTCTTATCTCTTAATACGGTGTCGCCGTTCTCACCAGTGCGAATGCTCCACGTGTCTATCATGTCGCTCACGAAGATGCGACCGTCGCCAATCTCGCCTGTGTGTGCCATGTCGAGTATCACCTTTACCGTCGGTTCCACCAAGGCGTCGCGGCAGACGATGGTCAGCGCCACACGCTCTATCACATCCGTAGAGTACTGCACGCCACGGTAGATACGTTCCTGTCGGCTCTGGCCGATGCCGTGAACGTTATGGTACTCAAACCAGTCGATGTCCGATGCGAGCAGTGCCTCCTTGACCTCCTCGAACTTGGTCTTGCGGATAATTGCTTCAATCCTTTTCATACTTTTTACCTCTTTTAATTAATATAATGTCATCTTGAAAGCTTTCGGGTGCAAAATTACGACATTTTATCAGAAACTGCAAGCAATCAGTGTCGTTATGATTTCAAAATATTAAAATAAATAACAAAGTGTAAAGAAAACAAATTCGTTTCTTTACACTTTGCTTACTTTTTGGCTAAAAAAGCGGTCAGAATGTAACAAATAGTCACTAACGGGCCATTTCGACAAACATCTGGTGTACGCGCCGGTCTTCGTCCAGCTCCGGATGGAAGGCGGTGGCGAGCTGATGGTCCTGTCGGGCAGCGACGATATGGCCATCGACGGTGGAAAGTACTTCGACCTTCTCGCTCAGCACACGTTCGATATAGGGAGCACGGATGAAGGTCATGGGCATATCATTGCCGATACCCTCGACGCTGCCAACGGTATGAAAGCTGCCCAGCTGACGGCCGTAGGCATTGCGGCGCACCTCGATGGCCATCGTGCCGAGGCGACGTTCGGAAAGGAGAATCATGCCGGCACAAGTGCCGAGGACGGGCATCCCGCTGAGGATAGCCTCGCGGATAGGGTCGAAGAGTCCCAGCTCCTTCAGCAGGCGCATCTGCACGGTACTCTCACCGCCGGGCAATACCAACCCGTCCTTTGGCTGCTGCCAGTCGCGCAGCTGTCGTATCTCCACCGTCTCCACGCCGAGCTTCTGCAACATCTGCTCGTGCTCAACAAATGCCCCTTGCAGGGCCAATACTGCTATCCTCATTTCCCTCGTTCAGCCATTAACAGCTCTATCTCGTGCTCATTGATACCTACCATCGCCTCGCCAAGGTCTTCCGAGAGTTCGGCCAGGAGTTTGGCATCCTGGTAATTGGTCACAGCCTGAACGATGGCGGCAGCACGCTTGGCGGGGTTGCCGCTCTTGAAGATGCCACTGCCCACAAACACGCCTTCGGCACCGAGCTGCATCATCAGCGCGGCATCGGCAGGCGTAGCCACACCGCCGGCAGCAAAGTTGACCACGGGGAGTTTGCCTTCGTCATGTACGAACTTCACCAGTTCGTAGGGCGCCTGCAGTTGTTTGGCGGCCTCGAAGAGCTCGTCGTCGCTCATGCTCGTCAGTCGGCGAATCTCGCTCTGCATCAGTCGCATGTGACTCACGGCCTGAACAACATCGCCCGTACCGGGCTCACCCTTGGTGCGAATCATCGTGGCACCTTCGGCAATACGGCGTAAGGCCTCACCCAGGTTCTTGGCGCCACAGACAAAGGGCACGTCGAACTTCGTCTTGTCGATATGATAGATATTGTCGGCGGGCGAGAGTACCTCACTCTCGTCGATGTAGTCAATCTCAATGGCCTGCAGGATTTGCGCCTCGGCAATGTGACCGATACGGCACTTGGCCATGACGGGGATGGAGACAGCCTCCTGAATGCCGCGAATCATCTTCGGGTCACTCATACGACTCACACCACCTGCAGCACGGATGTCGGCAGGGATGCGTTCGAGGGCCATGACGGCACAGGCACCGGCAGCCTCGGCAATCCGGGCCTGTTCGGGAGTCGTCACGTCCATGATAACACCGCCCTTCAGCATCTGAGCCAACTGGCGGTTCAGCAATGTTCTTTCGTTCATGTGTTTATGATTGTTTGTTGTTGTGTTGGAATTCCGTTGGTGATAATCCCTTGTGCTTCTTGAAGAAGCGCGAGAGATGAGCCTGCGAGGAGAAACCGAGACGCTGGGCGATGTCCTTCAGCGGACGGTTGGTGGAGGTGAGCAATGCCACGATTTCTGTGATGATACGGTCGTCGATAATGGCTTTCGGCGAACGGTTGGCTATGCGTCGCGTCACTTGTCCTAAGTACTTGGCACTGACGTTAAGCTGTTCGGCGTAAAATGCCACATCGGCATAGTGGCTATAGTTGCGTTCTACGGCGGTCAGGAACTGGTTGTAGAGTTCCTCGCTCCTGCTGTTCCCGTCGGCATAGTCGGCAGGCAGGGTCTTTAGGTAGGTCTGGGCGTGAAGCATGGCGTCGGCCTCTGTCTCGCCAAGACTCAGGTAATAGGCTAAGGCGGAAGCCAGCTTGTTGGCCTGACCGTGGCGGCGCGGGCCTATGGGCAGGTCGGAGGGCGCCAGGACGATGGTACACAGCGGCAGGAGAAGGCGTTCGATGGCCTCGTAGACGCTTGGCGACACCAGCCGTTCGCCCTTTGTGGACTTCAGGACGGGGACATAGATGATGTGTCGCGGCTTATATTTGCGCAATACGTCGGCCAGCATCCCTACCACTTCCGTGTGTCTCAGCAGTCCTATCTTGATAACCTGCGGTTGCAGGTCGTTGATGATGGCTTCCACTTGCTGATAGACGACGGCTGCCGGCAGGTCGTGGAATTCCTGGATGCCCAGCGTGTTCTGCACCGTGATGGAGGTGATGGCAGATGCCGCCTTGCCGCCCAACTCGCAGATAAGTCGTATGTCTGCCTGTACACCGGAGTCGCCTGTACCGTCGCTTCCCGTAATGGTTAATATGGTCGTATTCATTTTTTTGTGTTGTCACCTTTATGGCGTGCAAAGTAACAAAAAAAATCAGGAAACGCCAAATAATGTTCCGCTTATGATAAAAGAAAATGGAGTTTGGAAAAACAATTGCCGTTCCGTCGCGTTACTATTCGCCTGAAAATGACAAAGTGTAAGCTACGACGTGTCGCAGACACCGTATGACACCGCAAAATGGGCGTGTCGCGGGCTTGGACTTTACAAAATGTAAGTTGGGTGCCGAATGAAGGTGAAAAAGGAAATAAGAGCTTTGGCATATCAGACATATAGTATTACCTTTGCACCGAAAATTAGACAAAACGTAAGAAAAAGTAAGGATAATATGGCAAATAGTAAGACAAACGGACTTTATCAGTCACAATATGCTGGTTGACAATGCACTGAAGGTGCTTGAGAACATGGAACACCGTGGCGCCGAGACACGCGACAAGACCGGTGATGGTGCGGGTATCATGGTACAGATACCCCACGAGTTTATTTTGTTGCAGGGCATTCCTGTGCCAGAGAAAGGAAAGTACGGCACGGGCCTGGTGTTCCTTCCGAAGGATTCCGAGGCCCAACAGCAGATTCTGAGCGTGATGATCGAGGAGATTGAGCGCGAAGGTCTGCAACTGATGCATCTGCGCACAGTACCCACCAACCCGGAGGTGCTGGGTGTGGCTGCCCGCGAGGTAGAACCGGACATTAAGCAGATTTTCGTAAAGAGGGGACCCACCCCCCATCCCCTCCCTGTAATGGAGGGGAGTGATTACACTCCAGACGAAGAGGAGAAGGCATTCGAGCGCACATTATATATAATAAGGAAGAGAATCGAGAATAGGGTAGCCAAAATGGAGGCATCTACTCCCCTCCCTCACAGGGAGGGGCAGGGGGGAGAGTCCGATTTCTACATTTGCTCCCTCTCTTCAAAGAATATTATCTACAAGGGAATGCTGACCAGCGGACAGCTGCGTCGCTACTTCCCTGATCTTTCGAACGATTACTTTACGAGCGGCCTGGCACTGGTACACTCTCGCTTTAGCACTAACACATTCCCAAAGTGGAAGTTGGCCCAGCCTTTCCGCCTATTGGCCCACAACGGTGAGATCAACACCATCCGTGGTAACCGTGGATGGATGAAGGCCCGCGAGAGCGTGCTGAACAGTGAGGCGCTAGGTGACATCACGGACCTGCGGCCGATTGTGCAGGAGGGGATGAGTGATAGTGCAAGCCTGGACAACGTGTTTGAGTTCCTGATGATGAGCGGACTCTCGTTGCCACAGGCCATGGCCATTCTGGTGCCCGAGAGCTTTAACGATAAGAATCCTATATCAGAAGATTTGAAAGCCTTTTACGAATATCACTCTATCCTGATGGAGCCGTGGGACGGTCCTGCCGCACTGCTGTTTAGCGATGGTCGCTACGCAGGCGGAATGTTGGACCGCAACGGTCTGCGCCCCAGCCGCTACACCATCACCAAGCAAGGTATGATGGTAGTAGCCTCTGAGGTTGGCGTCATGGACTTTGAGCCCGGCGACGTGGTATCGAAGGGACGTCTGCAGCCAGGAAAGATTCTGCTGATTGATACCCAGGAAGGCAAGATTTACTACGATGGCGAGATTAAGGAGAAGCTGGCGAAGGCACATCCTTATCGCGAGTGGCTGAACGAGAACCGCGTGCAGTTGGAGAAGCTAAAGAGCGGCCGTAAGGTGGACAACGGCGTGAGCGATCTCAACGCTAAGCTGGTTACCTTCGGCTTCGGTCAGGAGGATATCGACAAGACCATCGTGCCAATGGCCACAGCCGGACAGGAGCCTGTGGCTGCGATGGGTAACGACACCCCGTTGGCCGTTATCAGCGACCGTCCACAGGTGCTGTTCAATTACTTCCGTCAGCAGTTTGCGCAAGTGACGAACCCTGCCATCGACCCCATCCGCGAGGAACTCGTGATGAGTCTTACCGAATACATTGGTGCCGTAGGTACCAACATCCTGACGCCCGATGCATCGAATTGTAAGATGGTGCGTCTGCCACAGCCGGTTTTGACCAACACACAACTTGATATACTTTGTAACATCCGCTACAAAGGCTTCAAAACAATAAAACTACCCATGACCTTCAAAGCCCACCCCCAACCCCTCCCCAAGGGAGGGGAGCCTGATTACACTCAGGCTGGAGAGGATTTGCGCACAGCTCTTGATAAGTTATGTAAAGATGCTGAGAACGCTGTCGATGATGGCTATAACTACATCATTCTGACGGATAAGGTATCTGAAGACCCCTCCCTTGGGGAGGGGATGGGGTGGGCTTTCATCCCATCGCTGTTGGCCGTTAGTGCCGTTCACCACTACCTGATTAGCGTAGGTAAACGTGTGCAGACGGCCCTGATTGTTGAGAGCGGTGAGATTCGCGAGGTAATGCATGCAGCCCTGCTGTTGGGCTACGGCGCCAGCGCACTGTGTCCGTATATGACATTCGCCGTACTGGATGACCTGGTGAAGAAAGGAAAGATTCAGGAGGAGTACGCCACCGCTGAAACCCACTACATCAAGGCCGTAGACAAGGGCTTGAAGAAGATCATGTCGAAGATGGGTATCTCGACTATCCGCTCTTATCGTGGTGCCAAGATCTTCGAGAGCATCGGACTGAGCGAGGATCTGCTGCGCCGCTACTTCGGTACCGAAGTGAGCACCATTGGTGGTGTGGGCCTGAAGGAGATTGCTCGCGATGCCATTGCCCTACATGAGGCTGCCAAGGAGCAGACACTACTGCAGAACCAGGGTCAGTTTGCTTGGCGCAAGGACGGTATCAAGCACGCCTGGAACCCAGAGACGATTGCGAAGTTGCAGTTGGCCTGTCGACAAGGCTCGTACGAGAAGTTTAAAGAGTGGTCAAAATTGGTTGACGAGAAAGAATCTCCCATCTTCTTGCGTGACTTCCTTCGATTCAAGAAAGTTACTACTCCCCTCCATGACAGGGAGGGGCAGGGGGGAGGGTCTTCCGTCTCCCTCGACGAGGTGGAAAGCGTTGAGAGCATCGTTAAGCACTTCGTGACGGGTGCTATGTCGTTCGGCGCCCTGAGCATCGAGGCCCACGAGGCACTGGCACTGGCCATGAACAAGCTGGGTGCACGCTCGAACACCGGTGAGGGTGGTGAGGACAACGCCCGCTACCACTCGGAGGTTGACGGCGTAAGCCTGAGTTCAAAGACGAAGCAGATTGCATCGGGACGTTTCGGTGTAACCGCCGAGTACCTGGTGAATGCCGAGGAGATACAGATTAAGGTGGCACAGGGTGCTAAGCCTGGTGAGGGCGGACAGCTGCCTGGCTTTAAGGTTAACGAGATCATCGCCAAGACGCGTAACGCCATCCCTGGTATCTCGCTCATCTCGCCTCCGCCTCATCACGATATCTACAGTATCGAGGACTTGGCACAGCTCATCTTTGACCTGAAGAACATTAACCCCACAGCTGCCGTGAGCGTGAAGCTCGTGGCCGAGAGTGGCGTGGGAACCATTGCCGCGGGCGTGGCCAAGGCCAAGGCCGACCTGATTGTGATTTCGGGTGCCGAGGGTGGTACAGGCGCCAGCCCTGCAAGCTCTATGCGATTTGCAGGTATCTCGCCCGAGATCGGTCTCGCCGAGACCCAGCAGACACTGGTGATGAACGGCCTGCGTAACCAGGTACGTCTGCAGACCGACGGACAGCTGAAGACTGCCAAGGACGTGATTATCATGGCGATGCTCGGTGCCGACGAGTTCTCGTTTGGCACGCTGCCGCTCATTGTGCTGGGCTGTGTGATGATGCGTAAGTGTAATACCAATACCTGCCCCATGGGTGTGGCTACCCAGAACCCAGAGCTGCGCAAGCACTTCGAGGGACGCGCAGAATACGTAGTGAACTTCTTCACTTTCCTGGCCGAGCAGGTACGCGAATACCTGAGTGAAATTGGCGTGAAGAGTCTCAAGGAAATCATCGGTCATACCGAGCTCATAGAGAGCCTCACCCCCGTCCCCTCTCCAAAGGGCGAGGGGAGTGATGTCACCGAGAAATGGCGTACCATCGACTTCAGTCGACTTCTCCACAAGCCAGAGACCGATAAACCCCTCTACTGGGACCGCGGCGCATACACAGAGGTTACTGGCAACCATCTCAACAAGCAGATACTTGCAGATTTTGAGGAATTACTATCTACTCCCCTCGCCTCTGGGAGAGGGGACGGGGGTGAGGCTTCGTACGCCATCAAGAATACCGACCGCGCCGTGGGTACCATGCTCAGTGGTGCGATTGCCAAGAAGTACGGTGAGGAAGGACTGCCCGACGGAACTATCAAGATAAAGTTCAAAGGTTCGGCTGGCCAGTCGTTCGGCGCCTTTGCCGTGAAGGGACTGGACTTGCGCCTCGAGGGTGAGACCAACGACTACTTCGGCAAGGGTCTTTCTGGTGGTCGCATCTCTATCCTGCCTCCAGCCCGTCGCAGCGACGACTTCAAGGCCGAGGAAAACATCATCGCCGGCAACACCGGTCTCTACGGCGCGACCTCCGGCGAGCTCTATATCAACGGAAAAGTGGGCGAGCGCTTCGGCGTGCGTAACAGCGGAGCCATCGCCGTGATCGAGGGCGCTGGCGACCACTGCTGTGAGTATATGACCGGCGGTCGCGTGGTCGTTCTCGGCAAGACGGGCCGCAACTTCGCCGCCGGTATGTCAGGTGGTGTGGCCTACGTTTACGACCCCGACCACACCTTCGACTACTTCTGCAACATGGACATGGTGGAGCTCTCGCTGGTTGAGGACAGCGTCAGCCGCAAGGAGTTGCTCGAGCTCATCCGTCAGCACTACCTGCATACGGGTTCGGCCCTTGCAGGTCGTATGCTCGACGACTGGCACCGCTACATCGAGGACTTCATCCAGGTGGTGCCAATCGAGTACAAGCGCGTGCTCGAGGAGGAGAAGATGAAAAAGCTCCACGAGAAGATTGCCGACATCCAGCGCGACTATTAAAGGAGCCTTTGTAACGACAACAATCGGTCCTCTGAGGGTCAAAACGCCGATTGTAATGACTACAAAGCATCCTCCGAGGGTCAAAATGCGATTGTAATGACTACAAAGCATCCTCCGAGGGTCAAAATGCGATTGTAATGACTACAAAGCGTCCTCCGAGGGTCAAAATGCCGATTGTAATGACTACAAAGCGTCCTCCGAGGGTCAAAATGCCGATTGTAATGACTACAAAGCACCCTCAAAGTCGAAAAATTAAATAAAACATAACTTCAGACATTAAAAAAGAAAAGAAATATGGGAAATCCTAAAGCATTTTTAGAAATTGGCCGTCAGGAGGCCGGCTACCGCCCCGTCCACGACCGCATCCACGACTTCGGCGAGGTCGAGCAGACGCTCTCCACGCGCGAACGCAAGTTGCAGGCCTCGCGCTGCATGGACTGCGGCGTGCCCTTCTGCCACTGGGCCTGTCCGCTGGGCAACAAGGCGCCCGAATGGAACGACGCCCTCTACAAAGGCGACTGGGAACTGGCCTACCGCCTGCTGAACTCCACCAACCCCTTCCCCGAATTCACCGGCCGCATCTGTCCTGCGCTCTGCGAGAAGGCCTGCGTGCTGAACCGCTTTAACCACGAGCCCACCACCAACCGCGAGGATGAGTGCGCCATCACCGAGATGGCCTTCCAGGAGGGTTTTATCCAGCCTCGCACCGATATTAAGCGCAACGGTAAGAAGGTGGCTGTGATTGGTGCCGGCCCTGCCGGCCTTGCTGCCGCCAACGACCTGAACCACATGGGATATACCGTTACCGTGTTTGAGAAAAACGAAGCTGCAGGCGGATTGCTGCGCTACGGTATCCCTAACTTCAAACTGAACAAGGCTATCATCGATCGTCGCATCGCCTTGCTCGAGCAGGAGGGCATCGAGTTCCGCTACGGCCAGACCGTTGAGTCTGTTGCTGTGTCACAGCAACTTGCCACCGAGTTCGACGCCGTCGTCATCGCCACCGGCACCCCCACTGCCCGCGACCTCAAGGCCCCCGGCCGCGACCTGAAAGGCGTCCACTTCGCCCTCGAACTGCTCTCGCAGCAGAACCGCGTGCTCGCCGGCATGGAGTTCTCGAAAGATGAGCGCATCACCGCCAAGGGCAAGGACGTCCTCGTCATCGGCGGCGGTGACACCGGCTCCGACTGCATCGGCACCGCCCACCGTCAGGGCTGCAAGTCCGTCACCCAGATTGAGATCATGCCTAAGCCCGTAGAGGGCCCCGAAGACCCGCAGAACCCCTGGCCCGAGTGGCCACGCACCCTCAAGACCACCTCTTCCCACGAAGAAGGTTGCACCCGCCGCTGGAACATCAACACCCTCGAATTTCTCTCCGCCGCCACTGTGCCCGACGGTTTCCCCGTCGGGAAAGACGCCTCCCCCGACCACGTCGCCGCCGTCCGCATCCAGCCCATCGACTGGAAACCCAACCCCGCCGGCGGTCGTCCCATCATGGTTGAGAAGGGTAAGCCCGAAATCATCAAGGCCGAATTGGTATTGCTGGCTATGGGATTCCTAAAGCCCGAGCACCCCGAGTACCCCGCCAACGTCTTCGTATGCGGTGACTCCGCCAACGGTGCCTCCCTCGTCGTTCGCGCTATGGCCAGCGGCAAGCAGACGGCCGCAAAGGTCGCCGCTTATCTCAAGGACAAATAATCATCCATAACTCTATAAAAAATCCCTGAAGTCCATGCGGAATTCAGGGATTTTTTTTGTACCTTTGCCCCCATGACAGCAAAAGAGATTATACGATACATGGAGTCGCTGCAAAACGAGGCGCAGCGAGAGATTCTCATGCGGTTCTTCAAGACGGGCCCCGGCGAATACGGCGAGGGCGATGAGTTCCTCGGCCTAAAAGTGCCGCAGACACGCGAAGTTGTACGTGCTGTTCCGAAGGACTTCCCCCTGAGCGAGGTGCCTGAACTGCTGATGAACCGCTGGCACGAGGTGCGCCTCTGCGGTCTGCTGATTCTTGTGGCGAAGTTCGAACGATTAGCTACGAAGCGCCTCGAAAACGACGAGAAAGCCATCCGTGCCCGTGACGAAATCCTGACGCTCTATCTGCAATACGCCGAGCAGGCGAACAACTGGGATCTCGTCGACCTCTCCGTTCATAAGATCCTCGGCCACTGGCTGCTGTTGCCCTCCAACCTTGGCGACAAAGACTACAAGATTGAGCTCCTCGACTCTTTGGCTCAGAGCTCCTGTCTTTGGAAGCAGCGCATGAGCATCGTCTGTTCGTGGAAGACTTCGCAGATGGGCGACCCGTCGTGGTGCCTGCGTTATGCCGAGATCCATCTGCATCACCCGCACGATCTCATGCACAAGGCCGTAGGATGGATGCTCCGCGAGATGGGCAAGCGCGTCTCCATGGACTTGTTAAGAGACTTCCTCCGTCAGCATGCCCATGAGATGCCTCGCACCATGCTCCGCTACGCCATCGAAAAGATGCCGGAATCAGAACGTCAATATTGGTTGAAACAATGACTTCCTATCTGAATACAGAGAATATCGCCCGCAATAGGGATGGCGTGGAGTACCATCCCCTGCGTCCCTTCCTGCCCGAGAATGCGAAGGTGTTGTTCTTAGGCAGCTTTCCGCCGCAACGCAAGCGGTGGTGTATGGATTTTTATTATCCGAATTTCATCAACGACCACTGGCGCATCGAGGGTCAGATATTCTTTGGCGACAAGAACCATTTTGTGGACCTCGAAGCCAAGCGTTTCAAGATTGACGAGATCATTGCCTTTTGCCAGGAAAAGGGTCTCGCCTTCTTCGACACCTCTACGGCCGTCCGTCGCCTGCAGGACAACGCCTCCGACAAGTTCCTTGAGGTGGTAGAGCCGACCGACATCCCTGCCTTGCTCCAACAATTGCCCCATCTTCGTGCCATCGTCACCACCGGCGAGAAGGCCACCGAAACCATCTGTGCCTCGCTCGGCATCCCAACGATTCCCAAGGTTAACACTTTTGTATCTACTCCCCTCGCCCTTCGGAGAGGGGTTGGGGGTGAGGCTCTTCTCCTCTATCGCCTCCCTTCTTCCTCCCGCGCCTACCCCTTGGCCTTCGACAAAAAGGTGGAGGCCTATCGTCAAATGTTTAAGCTAATACTCTAAAATATGGCAAGCAATACCGATTTTGTAGAGTACATCGCCGACCAGTGTAGCGGTGCGGGCGAGATAATGGCGAAGAAGATGTTCGGCGACTACGGCATCTACTGCGACGGGAAAATCTTCGGCCTCATCTGCGACGACTGTTTCTATCTGAAGCCCACGGATGCCGTCCGCCCATTACTTCGCGTCGTCGATATGCGTCCTCCCTACGACGGCGCCAAAGACTACTTTTACATTGCCGACGTCGACGACCGCGACTACGTCTCGCTCCTCGTCCGCGAGACGTGCAAGGCCCTGCCCGAACCGAAGCCGAAACGACGTCGGTGAGCACCAGACGTCAGCGTTAGCCCCCGTTACCGCTTGACAGCAATCATGATGCGGCGGTAGGCGACGAGGCGGAAGGGACCGTTGTCGTGGACTTCGCAGATGAGGTGGATGGTGTTGGTGGCGACATTGGCGGGAATGTGGACGGTGGCGACGGGCTGATCGGACTGGTCTATCGTCACTTTCGTTGTGCCTATCTCCGGCTGTTGCCACCAAAGGAAGGTGAGGGTGTCGCCGTCGGGGTCGGTTGACGCCGAGGCATCGAGGTGGATGGTATCGCCAGCCTTTGCCGTGATGCGGAGAGGGGCGACGGACGAGGTGTTCTTGACGGGAGAACCGTCAAGCACACGGAGCGCAACGCGCGGATTATGGTTGCCGCGGCCCTCGGCGGCCCATTGCATACGGGCACAGAAATCGTTGAGCTCGTCGGGATAGAAGCGACGTTTATAGGCGACGCTGATGCTGCGCAAGGGCTCCTGCCAGGAAGTCCAGGCCGTGGTGAGCGAGTCGGCACAGAGCCCGCGTTCGTGATAGCCGGCCCAACCAGCCTGATGCGGGTCTTCGGGGTTGTTCAGTCCGTTGGGCATCACGTAGAGGAAACTCGGCGTGTCGCCCTCCACGCCCCATTTGTAGTTGGGATATTCACGCCCTAACGCACCATGGCCCTGGATGTGCTGCTGATGCTGAGCCCAGTGTTGCTTGCCTAACTCGCATTGCTCTTGCCAAGCACCCTCGTCCCAGATGAACTGCAGGTCGTTGGCAAACTCCTTTCTCAACCACATGTGCGAACTGTAGGCACGGTTCATGCGCATGCTGTACTGCATATCCTGGTCGGTAATAGTAAAAAGGCGGAACTTGCGGACGAAGTTTCTCACTTCGTCATCACTCCGCGTCTGTTTTACGCGCCAGATGGCCTGAGCCAGCGTGTTGGCACCGCCCCAAGCAGCTACGTAGATGGGACGCGGGTCGTCCTCGTCGGCCAGACGAATCAGCAGTTCGCTGCCTGGCGAATCGTTGCGCTCGCCGATGGCCTTGATGCCGCCATACATGCTGCCCATGACGGCACGACTCGTGATGTACTCTGCACTCGGCCAATAGCCAAGTTTCTGCTGGCCGTTTTCCTTCTTGAGCGAGAGGTGCTTCTTCTGTCCGGAGCGTCGCATGAGGTTAGGCACGTCTTTGGCATAGGCAGTAATCACGCGAAACAGATACTGCTGCCACTCCAACGGGTACGGATCACAGTTCCAGCCAACACTCGTGATGAGCGCTTCTATCTCAAAACAATCGGCATAGGCCATCAGCCTCACCATCGATTCCATGTCGTCTGGCTCCACGTCGGCTGGTGCGATGTCCGTACATACCACTAATCGCGGCTTCAACTCGTTCTTCGCTGCCCAGCCTATCATCGGCATCAGGAGCAGCATGTATATCATTGCTTTCTTCATAATCATCATGCAAAGATAAGCGATGGTTGCGCCAAAAATCGGTTCCTCTCAATATATTTAACAATCTTTATTGTTTAACCCAAATCGGTCATTAGAACGAATTAGTCATCTTGCTGGCATAGTCTTTTTGACGTAGCCCGCTACGCCTTCAAAGCCTATACCACCAATCTGCTCAAAACAAATACTACTCTGACATAAAATCTAACGACCGATTTGGGTTTGGCCATCCCCATATGACCCCATCTGACGTTTTGCAAGAAAAAGGGGAGCGAAAACGACAGTATGTAAGCAAAAGAATGCTGTTTTTAGCCGAATGCAATACAAAATGATACTTATTCGCCGTCTGTATACGCAAAAAGTAAGGAATTTCTTTTGTTTTCTGACTTTTTGCATTACCTTTGCACCCGAATTTGGTAAAAGGATAGCAAATATAGAAGAAAGATAGCGATATGGCACAGAAAATCAGATTTGTGAAGATGCACGGTTGCGGCAACGACTACATCTATGTCAATACGATGGAGTATGCTGTGCACAATCCCTCAGAGGCGGCCATCAAATGGAGCGACCGCCACAAAGGCATCGGCTCTGATGGGTTAGTGCTGATAGGCGCTTCGCCAGTTCCAGAGGCAGATTACACCATGCATATCTACAATGCCGACGGCTCGGAGGCCATGATGTGTGGCAATGCTTCAAGGTGTATCGGAAAGTATCTCTATGAAAAGACCCATCCCTGGCCCCTCCCTGTGACGGAGGGGGATGGTTGCCAGGAGACCGTCATCCGACTGCTGACGCTTTCTGGCGTTAAGACCCTTTTCTTGCGTATCGTTGACGGCATCGTGAAGAGTGTGACGGTGGATATGGGTAAGCCTGTCTTTGAGGATGAGAGTCTGTTCCGAACGAATCTTGGTTTGGACAAAGGTGTTTTTGTCTCGATGGGTAATCCTCACTACGTCATTTTTACGAACGATGTGGATCAGGTGACGGAGAAGGGGCGCGCCATGGAACGCCATCCGGCTTTCCCGCAGCGTTGTAATATTGAATTTGCAGCCCCCCTGTCGTCCCCCGAGGGGGACACGATAGTTCCTGCACTCAATGCTAATGAAGCCCCCTCGGGGGCCGTAGGGGGGGCTTTCCGCGTCCGTGTCTGGGAGCGGGGCAGCGGTATCACGCAGGCTTGCGGTACTGGTGCTTGCGCGACGGCCGTTGCCGCTGCATTGACGGGTAGAGCTGGTCGTACGTCGCAAATCGTGATGGACGGCGGTACGCTGAACATCGAATGGCGCGAGTCAGACGATCACGTCTATATGACCGGTTCCGCCGAATTCGTGTTTGAAGGAGAAATCGAAATTTAATTATCAATTATCAATTGTCAATTCTCAATTAAAAATAAATATGGCATTAGTAAACATTCACTTCCTGAACCTGCAGAACAACTACCTGTTTGCCGACATCGCCAAGAAGGTAAACGCCTTCAAGGTGATGCACCCCAAGGCTGACGTCATCTCACTCGGTATCGGCGACGTGACGCAGCCGTTGGCACCTGCCGTCGTTGAGGCGATGCATAAGGCGGCTCATGAGATGGGAACCCTCAAGGGATTCCGCGGTTATGGTCCCGAACAGGGCTACGACTTCCTGCGTGAAGCCATTCTGAAGAACGACTTCCTGCCGCGTGGCATTCACCTCGATGTCAGCGAGGTATTCATCAACGATGGTGCCAAGTCGGACACGGGTAATTTCCAGGAGCTGCTGCACTGGGATAACTTCATCGGCGTGACAGACCCTATCTATCCCGTCTATATCGACTCTAACGTGATGATTGGTCGTTGTGGCAACTTCCGCGACGGCCGCTGGACGAACGTGCGCTATCTGCCGACGACCGCCGAGAATGGTTTTATACCTGAGCTTCCCAAGGGTCGTCCCGTTGACGTCATCTACCTCTGCTATCCCAACAATCCGACGGGAACGGTCATCACCAAGCCCGAACTGCGTAAGTGGGTGAACTATGCGCTGAAGAACGACGCCCTCATCCTCTACGACGCCGCTTACCAGGCCTATATCCGCGATCCGGAGATTCCACATTCTATTTATGAGATTCGTGGTGCCCGTAAGTGTGCCGTCGAGTTCCATTCGTTCTCGAAGACGGCAGGCTTTACTGGCGTACGTTGCGGCTACACCATCGTGCCGAAGGAGGTCAGCGTTTCTACCTTCGAGGGTGAGCGTATCCCCCTGAACCAGTTGTGGTTGCGCCGCCAGTGTACGAAGTTTAATGGCACGAGCTACATCTCGCAGCGCGCTGCCGAGGCTATTTATTCGCCCGAAGGCAAACAGCAGATCAAGGCCACCATCGACTATTATATGGAGAATGCCCATCGGATGCTGACGCGTCTTCGCGCCATCGGCTACGAATGCTACGGCGGCGAGAATGCCCCCTATATCTGGATGCGCACGCCCGACGGTATGGACTCGTGGTCTTTCTTCGAGGCTCTGCTCTACGGCGCCAACGTCGTCTGTACCCCCGGTGTCGGCTTCGGCCCCTCCGGCGAAGGCTACGTCCGCTTCACCGCCTTTGGCTCGCATGAGCGTACGGCTGAGGCGCTCGACCGTATCACCCGTTGGAGCAAGGGCGAACAGCTTGTCTGATGCAGAATTGACAGTTTGCTAATCACCCTGCCACTTTTTCGTGCAAAAATTAAGCAAAATGATAATATTTACAGTGTTATGCTTTACAAATTGTTATAAAAACAAATAATTTAAAAACAAATAGGAAGGATTTGTTTGGCTTTTACGGCAAAACGTCATACCTTTGCAGCCAAGAAACAATAAAGTGTAACCAAATAAAAAGTAAAAAGATGGAAGCATTAAGATTTCAGGTTGTTGGAGAGGCTTTCAAGAAGAAGCCTCTCGACGTAAAAACACCGAGTGAGAGACCAGCACAATACTTTGGTAAGAAGGTCTTCAACCGTGAGAAGATGTACAAGTACCTGCCGAAGGACGTGTACGAGAAGATGATTGACGTGATGGACAATGGTGCACGCCTCGACCGTCAGATTGCTGACGCAGTGGCTGCCGGCATGAAGCAGTGGGCTACGGAGAACGGTGTGACGCACTACACACACTGGTTCCAGCCGCTGACCGAAGGCACCGCCGAGAAGCATGACTCGTTCATCGAGCACGACGGCAAGGGCGGTATGGTCGAAGAGTTCACTGGTAAGCTGCTCGTCCAGCAGGAGCCTGACGCCTCGTCGTTCCCCTCCGGCGGCATCCGTTCTACCTTCGAGGCTCGTGGCTATTCAGCTTGGGATCCCACGTCGCCCGTCTTTATCATCGACGACACACTGTGTATTCCCACCGTATTTATTTCTTATAGTGGTGAGGCGCTCGACTACAAGGCACCGCTGCTGCGTGCCCTGCATGCCGTGAACGTCGCTGCCGTCGATGTCTGTCACTACTTTGACCCTGCCGTGAAGAAGGTGACGTCGAACCTCGGCTGGGAGCAGGAGTATTTCTTGGTTGACGAGGGACTGTATGCTGCCCGTCCCGACCTGCTGCTGACCGGTCGCACGCTGATGGGCCACGACTCGGCTAAGAACCAGCAGATGGACGACCACTACTTCGGTGCCATCCCCGAGCGCGTTGCTGCCTTTATGCGCGAGTTGGAGATAGAAGCCTTGGAGTTGGGCATCCCCTGCAAGACGCGCCATAACGAGGTGGCTCCCAACCAGTTTGAGTTGGCGCCTATCTTCGAGGAGACCAACCTCGCCGTCGACCACAACATGCTGCTGATGTCGGTCATGAAGCGCGTAGCCCGCAAGCACGGCTTCCGCGTGCTGCTCCACGAAAAGCCGTTTGCAGGTATCAACGGCTCTGGTAAGCACAACAACTGGTCGCTGAGCACCGACAACGGTATTCTGCTCCACGCCCCCGGTAAGACAGCCGAACAGAACCTGCGTTTCGCCACCTTCATCGTTGAGACGCTGATGGGTGTCTACAAGCACAACGGACTGCTGAAGGCCTCGATTATGTCGGCCACCAATGCCCACCGCTTAGGTGCCAACGAGGCACCGCCAGCTATCGTGTCGTCGTTCCTCGGCAAGCAGGTCAGCGAGTTGCTCGACCATATCGAGAAGGCCGACAAGGACGATCTCTTAGCGATGGCCGGCAAGCAGGGCCTGAAGATGGACATCCCCGAGATTCCCGAACTGCTCATCGACAATACTGACCGTAACCGCACGTCGCCCTTCGCCTTCACCGGCAACCGTTTCGAGTTCCGTGCCGTGGGTTCTGAGGCTAACTGCGCCAGCGCCATGATTGCCCTGAACAGTGCCGTTGCTGAGGCATTGGTCAGCTTCAAGAAGCGCGTGGATGAAAAAGTTGACGAGTTGACAAGTTCACAAGTTGACAAGTTGGTAGCGGCCGGGCATAATCCCACCTTCCACGCCATCATCGATGTGCTCCGCGAGGATATCAAGACCTGTAAGCCTATCCGTTTCGACGGCAATGGCTACTCAGACGAGTGGGTCGTTGAGGCCGAGAAGCGTGGTCTCGATGTCGAGAAGTCGTGCCCGAAGATCTTTGAGCGCTATCTCGACGAGGAGAGCATCCAGATGTTCGAGAGCCTCGGCGTGATGACGAAGAAGGAGTTGGAGGCCCGTAACGAGGTGAAGTGGGAGACCTTTACGAAGAAGATTCAGATTGAGGCCCGCGTCTTAGGTGACCTGTCGATGAACCACATCATTCCCGTCGCCACCCGCTACCAGAGCCAGCTGCTGAAGAACGTCGACAGCGTGTCTACCGCCTTCCCCGTCGACAAGGCTGAGAAACTCAACGCCCGCAACCTCAAGATTATCGAGGAGATTGCCGAACGCACCAGCGCCATCGAGAAAGGTGTCGAGGAATTGGTCAACGCCCGCAAGCTCGCCAACAAGATCCAGGATGAGCACGACAAGGCCATTGCCTACCACGACAAGGTGGAGCCCTATCTCGACAGCATCCGCTATCAGATTGACAAGCTCGAACTGATCGTTGACGACGCCCTCTGGCCGCTGCCTAAGTACCGTGAGCTGCTGTTCATAAGATAGTATCTTTGCAAACGATTGCACGATACGCCCTATCATTAATAAGGTGCAAGTTATCTACAACTTGCACCTTTTTTGTATCTTTGCCGACGTAACCAATAACAAATACGCAATATGAGATTCTTTAATTTGAAACTACTGACACTGTTGCTGACTGGTACGCTGACATTCGGACTCGCTGCCTGCGGCGGTGACGATGCCGATGAACCCACGCCAACACCGACGCCTGCACCTACACCTGACCCGGAGCCCACTCCCGAACCTCCGACGACAGTCTGCGAAGGCTGGCCGGCGCAGTACGGCGGCGTCATGTTACAAGCCTTCTATTGGGACTCGTTCGACGACTCCCAGTGGACTGAACTTCAGGCACAGGCCGACCAGTTCGCCGGCACCTTCGACCTCGTGTGGATTCCCCAGAGCGGTAACTGCGGAGGCCAGTCGATGGGCTATGACGACCTGTACTGGTTCAACAACTACAACAGCTCCTTCGGCAACGAGCAGCAGCTGCGCCAGCTCATCTCGACCTTCAAGTCGAAGGGCATCAAGACCATTGCCGACGTGGTCATCAACCACCGTCGCAACGTGTCGAACTGGGTCGACTTCCCCAAGGAGACCTATAAGGGCGTGACGTATGAGATGAAGTCGACCGACATCTGCGCCAACGACGACAATGGTGCCACGAAGACCTGGGCCACCCAGAACGGCTATACGCTGAGCACGAACAACGACACCGGCGAGGGGTGGGATGGTATGCGCGACCTCGACCATAAGAGCGAGAACGTGCAGACCATCGTCAAGGCCTATCTCGACTTCCTGAAAAACGACCTCGGCTATGCCGGTTTCCGCTATGACATGGTGAAGGGCTACAGCGCCTCATATACGGCTATCTATAATGCGGCAGCCATGCCCGAGTTCTCCGTGGGTGAGTGTTGGGACGGCACTGCCAAGATCAAAAGCTGGATAGAGGGTACGAAGAAGGAGGGGCAGATACAGAGTGCCGCCTTCGACTTCCAGTTCCGCTACACGGTGCGCAATGCCATGAACAACGGCAACTATTCGCGTCTGGCCCAACAGAACGACGGCAGCTGGCCGTTGGTGAGCAGCAATCTGGATGGCGGCAAGTACCGCCGCTATGCTGTCACGTTCGTCGAGAACCACGACACCGAGCGCCGGTCGAACGCAGCCCAGGACCCGCTCGTGAAAGATACGTTAGCTGCCAATGCCTACATGATGGCGATGCCCGGTACGCCCTGTGTGTTCCTGAAGCACTGGCTCGCCTACAAGCAGGAGATTGCCAATATGGTGGCTGTCCGCAAGGCTGTGGGTGTCAACAGCGAAAGTGTGCCGACGCAGGTGGCCACGAACATGAACTACTATGCCGTACAGGTAGCCGGCACTGGCGGCAGGCAGCTGCTCTGTGTCGTCGGCACGAAGGCCGCCGACTACACGCCCGATGGTGCGTGGAAGAAGGTTCTCAGCGGCTACCACTACATCTACTACGTACAGGGCATCGAACCCAGTGCCATCACGCTGCCTGTGCTGCCTCAGGAAGAGCAGCAGACGGTGGAGGTGCCGTCATTCTGCACCGTCACGGCGGGCGAGACCTGCGCCTTCTTCGAGGCTCCCACAACGTGGACTGCCGACATCATGTGCTGGGCATGGATAGACAACGGCGACAACTTCACCGGCGGCACATGGCCCGGTGCCCCCTGCACACTGCTCGGCACGGCAAACAGCGGCAATAAGGTGTATAAGTGGACGTACAGCGGCAGTCTGACGACCAAGCCCGGCAAGATTATCTTCAGCAACAACGGCACGCCGCAGACCAGCGACCTGCCCTTCCAGGACGGCGGCTACTACACGAAAGACGGTCTCAAGGCCGTCGTCAATCCGTAAGACAGAGGAAGACAGAAGTAGAAGTCCGGACGGCCGATGATTGGCACGCTATCTGCGAAAGACGGCACGGACGACGAACCAGCAGTGGAGTAGGAAGGTCTGGACGACACCGTAATGGCGCTGCATCACGAGGTATCGCTCACGGAGCGATGCCTTGTGGTTTTTGGTGGTGGCGCCCTCGTCTAAATAGTGGGCGACGACGCAGCCGATGGGTTGCAGGGGCAGTCCTGTGCGCTCCGACTCGTGCATGACACGGATGCACCAGTCGACATCGGCCGAGAAGCGGTAGCGGGTGTCGTACTGCAGGTTCTTGGCAATGTCGGTGCGGGCGTAAAAAGCCTGGTGACAGACCAGCATACCCTGACGGAACGAGCGCCAGGTGAGTTGTTCGGGGGGCTGCAGCCGACGGTGGCGCAGGAAGCGGCCCTCGCTGTCGACGATGTCGGTCAGCCCGTAGAGCACGCCGGGCAGGTCGTCCGTGGGCAGCGACTCAAGTCCGCAGCGGTGGACAATCTGTTCGAGGGTGTCGGCCTGAGGAAAGCTGTCGCCGGCGTTCATGAAGACGATGTAGTCGCCCGAGGCCTGCGTCAGTCCCTTGTTCATAGCGTCGTAGATGCCGTGGTCGGGCTCCGACTGGATGATGACCTGGTGACCACCGTCCGACTGGTCGGAGCGTTGCTTGTAAGCCTCGGCCATAGAGAGCGTCGCGTCCGTCGACGCGCCATCGATAATGAGGTGCTCCACACCCTCGTAGGTCTGCTGCAGCACGCTGTCGAGTGTCCGCTGAAGGACGGCCGCCGCGTTATAGGTGATGGTGACAATCGTAAACTTAATCATAGCTTATAGTGCTTCTGGGCGATGGCCTCGTTATACAGCTCTGTATAGCGCAGGGCGACGCTCTGCTGCGAGTAGCTGTGAGCCACCTTCGTAACGGCATTGCGGCTCAGTGTGTCGTAGTCGGCTTCGCAGAGCACCCACCGGATGCCCCTTGCCAGGTCGGCAGCGTCGCGATACTGGGCCACGTAGCCATTCTTCTGGTGGTCAATCTCCTCGGGGATGCCGCCCACCCGGAATCCCACACAGGGCACGCCACAGGCCATGGCCTCCATAATGGTGTTGGGCAGATTGTCCTCCAACGACGGTGTCACGAAGACGTCAGCCGCGCGGTAGACGTTCACTATCTGTTGCTCGTCGCTGACGTAGCCTAAGGCGTGTACCGGCAACGATAGGCGTTCGGTAAGCTCCTCGGAATGGCCGCCAAGGATGGCGATGACCGACGATTGCTGCATGTCGGCATACTGGGCGGCCAGTCGGCTGACGGCCTCCACCAAGAAGTCCATACCCTTGCGCTCGTCGGTCACCCGTTGCGACACGAAGAGGATGACACGCTTGTCGACCGGCAGTCCTACGGCCTGACGCGCCTGCCGCTTGTCGGCGGGACGGTAGACGTGGGTGTCGATGGCATTGGGGATGCTTTTCACGTTCTGGCCGCGCAACAGGGCACTGGCACGCGCCTCGCCGCAGAGCCACTGGCTACAGGCCACGAAACTGACGCTGTGGCCGTCGAGCATACGCTGCTTGCGGCGCCACACGCGGCTGGCCAGGTCGTTAGCCCCGCCGCCCGGCAGCAACGGACAGTTGCCGCACGCCGTCTTGTAATTCTTACAGCCGCGGGCATAGTGGCAGATGGCCGTGGCTGGCCAGAGGTCGTGCATCGTCCACACGACGGGCTTCCCTGAACGGAGTATCTTGCCGATGCCGCCTAACGACAGCATGCCCTGGTTGACCCAGTGCAGATGGATGACGTCGGCCTCGCGGAACTCGCGGAGCTGCGTGATGTCAGTACCGGCATTGGCAATGTCGATTTCGAACAGCCGCCGACGCTTGAAGTGCAGATGCAGGAAAATGACAAACCGCTCCCACAGGAAGCTCCACTGCTGGCGCCACTTACCCCGCAGTCCGACGACGGTCAGGCTGTCTGTCTCCTTGTCACGCACCAGCATCTTCGCCTTCACACCGTGGTTGTTCAGTGCGTCCATCAGGCGGTGGGCAGCCACGGCAGCCCCACCCGTCCGTTCGCTTGTATTGACGATTAGTACCCTCATAACTTTTCTCCGTCCGTTTTATTCATCCGACGACCCCTTCAGTTCGGGGGGAAGTTTTTCGCGAAGCATCTCCTTGTCGAAGGTGAACACGTGGCCAAAGACGCCGACAGACAGCAGTTGGTCCTTACCCTTATACTCGATGCTCGTCGTATTGAACAAATAATAGTTATGTTCCTTCAGTTGGGTTTCCAGCAGGAGGCCAATCGTCTTAGACATGACGTCGCGCCCCACCCGGCCAAAAAGGTTAATGCCCAACGAATGGCGGGTTTCCTCTTCTACGAAATCGCCGATGACATCCAGCATGGCCGCCTTATGCTCTGCCATAGTGGGTCGCGTAAGCACCATCAGGATGGCAACGAGCAGCAGGACAATGAGTGATAACAGTTTCTTCATGTGACAGATAAACCTTATTATATAAACTGCTGGCAAAGGTACGCAAAATAATTGGAATAGTATATCGTTTTACACCAAATATTCGCTGTGGACGCACACAAAAGGTTGATTTACGTCAAGAACAATGGTTTTTTATGCATTTTCCGTGCTAAAAGTGTTGCGGGATTCAGAAAATCGACGTACCTTTGCACCGTCGAAAGACAAAAGGTTAATAGATTGTTTTAGGTTAGTAGTAATATTTATAGTTTTAGGTTTTTAGTTATTGGTAAAAGAAAGTTTTCAACTGTAGGATAACAGGTG
>ONMA01000053.1 GCA_900318815.1 uncultured Prevotellaceae bacterium | reverse complement strand
GAATCACTCATCACGGTGTAACGAATGTTTCATCAGGGTGTGATGAGTGATTCATCAAGGCGTGATTAAACTCTACTCCAACTGTGACAAAGCATCCGACGCCCTTCTCTGTTCCTCGTCCTTGAAAAGATAGGCGAATCCGTTCTTTTCGTAGTAGTTTAGCGTACGGGAATAATTGAGTGCATCCACTGCCAAGTAACGAACTGCGGCTTTGTTGTCTGGCTCCACAAACCAGAACTTCAGAATCTGCATCAGTTCTGTACCTATGCCTTTTGCTTATGAGAATGCACTTTTCTGCACGACATTATGCTTTTTTAACCCCTTGACTTTATTATTTCAAACGCAAAAGGTTGAACTTTTGTGCCATCATTCTTCGTCTGTATGCAAATGTTTTTGTAACTTTGCACAGAAATTCTAATTTTACCCAATGAGAGAAAACATGGACATCTTTCTGCCGTGCGACAACTGGGCGGCGACAGAACCTACCATCATACAAGCAGAGAACTGCCCGCAAGTAAGGTCAATATCGCTACTCGTAGGCCAGGAAGAAACGATTGACCAAGAACAAACGGCCACACAGCGGCTACCGCAGATAGCCGTTGATAGCTTGCACTCAACCAAGACCTTGATGCAGATTGCCGGTCAGTTGCGTGCCGACTACGCCCTGATTATCACCAAGGCCACCCCCATCACCCTGGGAGAAGGAGCCATTGAACGCCTGCTGCACGCCGCCGCCGACAGTCATGCCGCCCTCATCTACGCCGACCACTACGAGAAGAAAGCCGAGAACGGGACGTGGAGCGTGGAGCGACATCCCGCCATTGACTACCAGACGGGCTCGGTGCGCGACGACTTCGACTTAGGCTCGCTGCTGCTGATACGCAGCGAACTGCTTCGCAACTGGGCCAGCCAGCTGGAACTCAGTCCCTATCAATATGCCGGACTCTACGACCTCCGGCTCTACCTGAGCCGCCAGGGCGAGCTGCTGCACCTGAACGAGTACCTCTACACCGAGGTGGAACAGGACACGCGGGCCAGCGGCGTGAAGCAGTTTGACTACGTAAACCCGGCCAACCGCGACGTGCAAATAGAGATGGAACAGGCCGTCACCGCCCACCTGAAAGCCATCGGAGCCTGGATTGACACGAGTAACCACACCGCTATCGACTTCAACGAGCAGGACTTCGACACGGAGGCCTCGGTCATCATCCCCGTCTTCAACCGCGCCAAGACCATTGAGGATGCCGTCAGGAGCGCGCTGGGGCAGAAGACGCGGTTCAAGTACAACGTCATCGTGGTGGACAACCACTCGACCGACGGCACCAGCGACATTCTCTCGCGCCTGTCAGCCGACCACGACAACCTCATACACCTCACTCCCACCCGGACCGACCTGGGCATTGGCGGCTGCTGGAACATGGCCGTAGACGACACACGCTGCGGACGCTTCGCCGTACAGCTCGACAGCGACGACCTCTACAGCTCGCCCCACACCCTACAGCGCATCGTCGATGCCTTCCACGAACAGGGGGCCGCGATGGTCATAGGCAGCTACCGCATGTGCGACTTCGACCTGAACACGCTGCCGCCAGGACTCATTGCCCACCGCGAATGGACCGACGAGAACGGCCCCAACAACGCGCTGCGCATCAACGGATTAGGGGCTCCGCGTGCCTTCTTCACGCCGATACTGCGCGAGGTGAGGCTTCCCAACACCAGCTACGGCGAGGACTATGCGATGGGGCTGTGGTTCTCACGCCACTACCGCATCGGACGCATCTACGACGAGCTTTATCTCTGCCGCCGCTGGGGCGGCAACAGCGATGCCGCACTCTCCATCGACAAGGTCAACGCCAACAATCTCTACAAAGACCGGCTGCGCACGATGGAAATCAAGGCCCGCCAACAGCTCAACGCCCAGCACCCTGCAACCAGCAGCCAGCACCCATCACCCCTCTACCGGTTCTTCGGCCGCCAGCTATACGTGTGGCCCGAAGTGCAGAAGCGCTACCGCGAACTGTATCAGATAGAGACACGCGAGCTGCCCACCGAGATGCTGACCCTTCGCGCACAGTTCAACCCCGCACGCATCCGCTCTACCGGTGCCGCCATCACCAAACAGGCCATCGACAAGCGGCCCTGTTTCCTCTGCGAGCAGAACCGCCCGAAAGAACAGATGCAGAAACAGCAGGACGGCGTGTACGAACTGCTCGTCAACCCCTTCCCCATCCTGCCCATGCACTTCACCCTGCCCACGCGCCGACATCAGCCCCAGCTCATTCGCGGCATGTACGGCGAGATGCTGCGCCTGCTGCACCATTATCCGGAGCTGATGGTGTTCTACAACGGCCCGCGCTGCGGGGCTTCGGCTCCCGACCATGCCCATCTGCAGGCAGGCACTAACGGGCTCCTGCCCCTACAGGCAGAATGGCAACGCCTGTCGCGCAACGTGACTCCCATCATCGAACTGAACGAGGAGGCCAGCCTGTCGAGCATCGACGGATTCCCTTACCCCGCCCTCGTCATACGCACTAAGAGTCAGAACGATAGCGAACGGCTCTTCCATTCGCTCTATACGGCTCTCCCCCTGCCCGCCAGCGAGCCGGAACCCATGATGAACATCGTGGGCTGGCGACAGGGCGATGAGCTTATCTTGGTAATCATACCAAGGGCGAAGCACCGCCCAGACTGCTACTACAAAGAAGGGAAGGAGCAACTGCTCGTGAGCCCCGGTACACTCGACATGGCGGGACTGCTCATCATGCCCCGGCGCGAGGACTATGAGCGCATCACGCCCGACGAGGCCCTGGCCCTGCTGAGGGAGTGCGCACTTCCGACCGAGGTGTTCCAAGGTGTTGTCGACCGTATCAAGGAGACCACCAAGCAGCAGCAACAGTCTTCTGCCAACGATACCGCCGAACCACAGGTAAGCGTAGGCATCGTGAGCGGGCAGAAGATCTGCTTCACGCTGAACGCCCCCTTCCTGGCCAAGGGCGAGACCTGGCAGGGCGACCAGGAAGTGGAACTGGCCGAAGGGGGCATCCTCTGGCACGGCCAGCAATATCGCGAACTGCTCTTCACGCCGCAGCATGCGGAGGCATCCTTCTCGCTGAAGGACGTCACCATCGGCGTGGACTTCCACTGGGAACGCCGGGAAACGCAGACGTTCCGGGGCTCTCTGCGACTGGTGGTCGAGGCCGACCGCATCTGGGCCATCAACGAACTCGACGTGGAGTCCTACTTAGAGAGTGTCATCTCCAGCGAGATGAGTGCCACGTCGTCTTTGGAACTGCTCAAGGCGCATGCCGTCATTTCGCGTTCCTGGCTGCTCACCCAGCTGCAACGCCGCAAAGAGAAGAACGGCAACAACTTCTTCTCATTCGTCAAAAAGGACGACGAACTGCTGCGCTGGCACGGACGCGAGGACCACACGCTCTTCGACGTCTGTGCCGACGACCATTGCCAGCGCTATCAGGGCATTACACGCGCCACAAGCCCCATGGTGGCAAGAGCCGTCCGCGAGACGCGCGGACAGGTGCTTACCTACGACGGCGAGCTGTGCGACACCCGCTTCTCCAAGTGCTGCGGCGGACAGACCGAGGAGTTCCAGTACTGCTGGGAGGACACGCCGAAGCCCTATCTCACGTCGGTGAGCTGTCCGTTCTGCCGCACGGCCTACGAGGAAGCCCTGCAGGCCAAGGAGACGCACGACACGCACATCCTGAAACAGGTGCTCAACGACTACGACCAGGAGACACCTGACTTCTATCGCTGGGAAGTAAGCTATACGGAAAGTGAACTCTCGCAACTGGTGGAGCGCAAGACCCACCTCGGACTGGGCGACATCCGCGACCTCATCCCCGTGGAGCGGGGCAAGAGCGGACGCATCTGGAAACTCAGGCTCGTCGGGTCTGAGCGCACCTTCACCATCGGCAAGGAGCTGGAGATAAGGCGCGCCCTGAGCGAGAGCCATCTGTACAGCTCGGCCTTCGACGTGGAGCACAAGGACGGCCTATATATAATAAGAGGTAAGGGATGGGGCCACGGCGTCGGCCTCTGCCAGATAGGAGCTGCCGTCATGGGTGAGCAAGGCTACCCCTACAGCGACATCCTGCTCTACTACTATCAAGGTTCACAACTCACCACCGTTTACTAAATGAAAAAAATAGGTACGATTTCGGAGGTACGAAGGTACGGGGGTACGGAGGTACGAGGATAGACTCACCGCAGAAGATTGGGCGTGAAAACTATTCTCGTACCCCCGAACCTCCGTACCCCCGTACCTCCGAATTATACCATATAAAAACGATTAATGGTTATTATGATGAAACATAGAAATCCCTGGAGTTGGATTCCAACTCTCTACGTGGCCGAAGGCCTTCCCAACGTGATTGTGATGAGCGTGGCCGTAGTGATGTACATGCAGTTGGGCATGAGCGACACAGATATTGCGCTCTACACCAGCTGGCTCGGCCTGCCGTGGGTCATCAAGCCCTTCTGGAGCCCGTTTGTCGACCTCTACAAGACCAAGCGCTGGTGGGTGCTGGCCATGCAGGTCCTGCTCGGCTCGTCGCTGGCAGGCGTAGCGTTCACGCTCAATGCGTCGTTCTGGTTTCAGGGCACCATGTTCTGCTTCTTCCTCATGGCGTTTTCGAGTGCCACGCACGACATAGCCGCCGACGGCTACTACATGCTCGAACTCGACGAGCACCATCAGGCTTGGTTCGTGGGCATCCGTAACACATTCTACCGGCTGGCCGTCATCCTCGGCAATGGCGGACTGGTGCCGCTGGCAGGCACGCTGCAACTGTGGTTCCGCGACCAGAAAGCCTTCACGTGGAGCCTTGTCTTCTACGGCATGGCCGGACTCTTCCTCGCCCTGTGGCTCTACCATGCCTACATCATGCCCCACCCCGCCGCCGACCAGCGACGCGACACCAGTGCCAGCGAAGTGGCACGCAACATCGTGGTGATGTTTAAGACCTACTTCCAGAAGTTCCCCGTGCGCGAGGTAGTCTTCGCCATGCTCTTCCTGCTGTTCTATCGTTTCCCCGAAGCCTTGCTCACCAAGATGAGTGCCACCTTCCTCATGCGCCCAGGCTCAGAAGGCGGACTGGGACTCTCGCCGCAGGAATTCGGACTGGCCAGCGGCACCGTGGGACTTATCGGCCTGACGATAGGAGGCATCATAGGAGGCATGCTTGCCAGTCGCGACGGACTGAAACGCTGGCTCTGGCCCATGGTGTGCGCCATCACCCTGCCCGACATCGTCTATGTCTACCTGAGCTATGCCATGCCCTCCAACCTGTGGGTCATCAGCACCTGCCTCTTCGTCGAGCAGTTCGGCTACGGCCTCGGATTCACCGCCCTCACGCTCTACATGCTCTTCTTCTCCATGGGCGAGTTCAAGACTTCGCACTACGCCATCTGCACCGGTATTTCCTACCTCGGCCTCATGCTGCCCGGCATGCTCTCGGGCTACATGAAGGATGCTATGGGCTATCGCACCTTCTTCGTCGTGGTCATGGCCCTCTGCGTCATCACCTTCGTCGTGGCGGCTTTCGTGCATATCGACCCGGAATTTGGAAAGAAAAAGCAGGAATAGGGAAAACCCTACCACAAATAGGCAATCTTTCTTTCGCGTTTCGGAATTTTCAACTATCTTTGCATCTAACAACTTAACACAAAAATAATTATGAAGAAAGTCATCTACTCCTACACCCAGCTCGTACTCCTGGCCTTCATGACCATCATCCTGACGAGCAGTTGCGACAAAGACACTATTCTTGCCTACAACCTGGAAGGCGTATGGCAGGGCACCGTCACGGGCAACTATTACTACGACCGCTACCACGTCAGTACCAACGACTACGACACCGAAATCATGTTCAAGCAAGTGAGCTGGGAGACGGGCGGCACAGGCTATGAGATTGACCGCCGCGTGGGCAGTCGCACCTATACCAAGACCTACTTCGACTGGACAGTACGCAACGGCAAGATCTACCTCGACTACGACGACGGCTACCGCGTCATCATCCGCGACTTCGAGACCTACACCATGGGAGGCCGCATGCGTTTCCGCGGCTACTTCGACAACTACGACACGGGCGAGCAGATGGCTTCCTTCTCGCTCATCAAGGTCGACGACCCTGACAACTACTACAACACTTACTACTCGCGAGAAGCTGCACCCGCAGACTCCTTGAAGAGTGAAGAATGAAGAGTGAAGAGTGAAGAGTGAAGAGTGAAGAGTGAAGAATTTGCTACCGCGCCAGGTAATGGACAACTGGCGCGGTAGCAAATTCTTCACTCTTCATTCTTCACTCTTCACTTTTATATCCCTAGTCCTCCCTGGAACGAAGCATCTACCGCCTTGCTCTGCAGAATGCGTGAGTAAGGCGGTACGTCGTGCGTAAGCCAGATGTTACCGCCGATGACTGAGTCGTGGCCTATGCGGATGCGCCCCAGGATAGAGGCATTGGAGTAAACCGTCACGTTGTCTTCCAATATCGGGTGACGCGGCACGTTGAGCATGTTGCCCTCAGCGTCGTACTTAAAGTTCTTGGCACCTAAGGTCACGCCCTGATAGAGCGTCACGTGGCTACCGATGATAGCCGTCTCGCCGATAACCACACCCGTACCGTGGTCAATGGCGAAGTACTCGCCTATCTGTGCCCCAGGATGAATGTCGATGCCCGTCTTCGAGTGGGCCTGCTCCGTGATGATGCGCGGAATCACGGGCACGTTCATCCCGTGCAGCACATGGGCAATGCGATAGTGCGTCATCGTGTTCACCACCGGATAGCAGTAAATCACCTCGCCATAGTTCGTGGCCGCCGGGTCGTTCTGGAACATCGCCTCCACGTCGGTGTATATCAGCCGTTTAATCTCGGGCAACTGGTCGATGAAGTCGAGTGCCATCTGCTCGGCCGACTCCATGACATCCTCCTCACGGCACTCCTCACAGAACTGCAGTCCTCGGGCAATCTGCCGCCACAGCAGGTCGTAGAGTTCCTCCATGCCCACGCCGATGTAGTGCGACCGCATCTGCTCTTCCGGCTGCCGCTTATACAGGTAGTCGGTAAAGATGATACTCTTGATGACACCCACCAGCCTTTTCACTTCCTCCACCGAAGGCAATGGAGCCGACCCTGCCGGCATCATCTCCATTTCACGTTCCGACTGCTTCGACAATAGCTGCACATTGCGCAGCAACACCTCGTTCACTCTGCTTTTTTCCATGATTCCTCTTTGTCATTGTTTATAAACTGGCCACAAAATTAGGCAAAATTTCCGAATTATCAGCCAATTGGATAAAGAATTTGCCTAAGAAGAATACCTTATTTCAACAATTCATAAGGTACTAACTATTTTTCAAATAGTCGCAACTTTGCCCATACCTTTTTCGAAATTATTACGATAATAGCGTTAATCTTCTGAAATCGCTTTCTTTTTACACGTTTTTTCCGTAACTTTGCACCGCCAAAAGTAACATTCATTTAAATAATATAAGACTATGCACGGACTAATTGGTTCTATCATCATTGGATGTCTGGCTGGCTTCTGTGCCGGCAAGTTAATGAAAGGCGGTGGCTTCGGCTTCCTGATGAATCTGCTGTTGGGTCTCTTCGGAGGCGCTCTTGGCGGATGGATATTTGAAGCACTCGGCATCACATGGGGCGGTCTGCTCGGTCAGCTCGGAACGGCCATCATCGGCGCAGTAATCATTCTCTACGTCGCTGCTACACTCAAGAAGTGAAGAGTGAAGAGTGAAGAATGAAGAGTGAAGAGTGAAGAATGAAGAGTGAAGAGTGAAGAGTGAAGAGTGAAGAATTTGCTACCGCGCCAGTTATCTATTACCTGATGCGGTAGCAAATTCTTCACTCTTCACTCTTCACTCTTCACTCTTCACTCTTCACTCTAAAGCTTGCTCAGGTTCTCGGCAATCATCTCGTCGGTGACGGTGTAGTTCTGCAAGTCGCCGTTGATGTACTGCTCATAGCTGGGCATGTCAATGAGACCGTGGCCAGAGAGGTTGAAGAGGATGACCTTTTCCTCGCCCGTCTCCTTGCACTTGTTGGCCTCGCGGATGGTGGCAGCAATGGCGTGACAGCTCTCCGGAGCAGGGATGATGCCCTCGGTACGTGCGAAGAGCATGCCGGCCTCGAACGTCTCCAACTGCGGGATGTCGACACCACGCATCATTCCGTCCTTGATGAGCTGGCTCACAATCATGCCGGCTCCATGATAGCGCAAGCCGCCGGCATGGATATTGGAGGGCTTGAAGTTATGGCCAAGCGTGAACATGGGCAGCAGGGGCGTATAGCCGGCCTCGTCGCCAAAGTCATAGCGGAACTGGCCGCGCGTCAGCTTCGGGCAGCTCTCCGGCTCGGCAGCAATGAACTCCGTGGTCTTGCCATCCTTCAGGTTGTGGCGCATGAAGGGGAAAGCGATGCCGCCGAAGTTGCTTCCACCGCCGAAGCAAGCAATGACCATGTCAGGATATTCGCCTGCCATTGCCATTTGCTTCTCGGCTTCCAGACCGATAATCGACTGGTGCAGAGCTACGTGATTGAGCACGGAGCCTAACGTGTACTTACAGTTAGGGGTTGTCGTGGCCAGCTCAACAGCCTCGCTGATGGCCGTACCTAACGAACCGGGGTGAGTGGGGTCGTTGGTGATGATGTCCTTACCGGCACGGGTAGACATCGAGGGCGAACCTGTGACGGCTGCGCCGAAGGTGCGCATGATGCTCGAACGATAAGGCTTCTGCTGCATGGTAATCTTCACCTGATAGACGGCACACTCCAAGCCGAAAATCTTGGCGGCATAGCTCAGGGCAGCACCCCATTGTCCGGCACCCGTCTCGGTAGTCACGTTGGTGGTGCCTTCCTGCTTGGCGTAGTAGCACTGAGGCAGGGCAGAGTTGATCTTGTGCGAACCAAGCGGGTTGACACTCTCGTTCTTGAAGTAGATATGTGCGGGTGTTCCGATAGCTTCCTCCAGTGCGTAGGCACGCACCAAGGGCGTGGAGCGATAGAACTTATACTTCTCGAGTACAGCCTCGGGGATGTCAATCCACGCATGCTCGGTGTCCAACTCCTGCACACAGCACTCATGAGGGAAGATGTGGGCCAGGTCTTCCACACCCAACGGCTGCTTCGTTGCCGGATGAATAGGCGGCATGGGCTTGTTCACCATATCGGCCTGAATGTTATACCACTGTGTAGGAATCTCGTTTTCTTGCAGAATGAATTTTTTCTGTTTGCTCATAATTATTCCAGATAGGTTGTTTATTTTGACTTTAAGTGGTTGCAAAGGTACTACTTTTTATGAATAAACCATAAACTTTATGCGTTATTTTGCATCATTATTGTTAAATTTGCAGCTCTCTGCATAAATATTACAATATTTACCTGCAAATCTGAAAGAAAATGCTTAATTTTGCCAGTCAAATGAACACGATATTCATCATCATTGCCGTAGCGGTCTACTCGCTGTTCCTCTTCGCCATCAGCCGATGGACGGTGGGTCGTAGCCGCACTCCTGCCTCGGGACAGCCGCAGGGCGCGAACGAGACCTTTTTCCGTGCCAACCGACGGGCACCGTGGCCCATGGTGGCCTTTGGCATGGTGGGGGCCAGCATCTCGGGTGTCACGTTCGTCAGCGTGCCGGGCATGGTGCTCACCTCGCAGATGACCTACCTCCAGGTGTGCCTGGGCTTCATCGTGGGCTATCTGATTGTGGCCTTCGTCCTGCTACCCGTCTATTACCGTCTGAACCTGACCACCATCTATACATACTTAGGCCAGCGACTTGGCGCACACTCGTACACCACGGGGGCGGCGTTCTTCCTGCTGTCGAAGATGATAGGCTCGGCGGTGAAGTTCTACGTGGTGTGCCTCATCCTGCAGCAGTTCGTCATGTCGGCCTTGGGCGTTCCCTTCGGGGTGACGGTCGTCCTCATGGTACTCCTCATCTGGCTCTACACCCGTCGCGGCGGCATAGGTACGCTGGTCTTCACCGACACGTTTCAGACGCTGTGCCTCTTCTCGGCCCTCCTCCTTATTATATATAAGGTGATGGGAACGATGGACCTGTCGCTTACCGACACCATCGACCGGCTGATGGCCGATGAGCGCAGCCGCGTCTTCGTGCTGGACGACTGGGTGTCGCCCCGCAACTTCTGGAAACAGCTGCTGAGCGGAGCATTCATCGTCGTGGTAATGACGGGCCTGGACCAGGACATGATGCAGAAGAACCTGACCTGCCGCACCCTGCGCGAGGCACAGAAGAACATGTGTACCTACGGCGTGGCCTTCCTTCCGGCCAACTTGCTGTTCCTCTCCTTGGGCGTACTGCTGGCACAGTGGGCTGCAAGCGAAGGCGGAATCACCATGCGGGGCGACGAACTGCTATCGGGATTTGTGGCTAAGCAAGGCGGAATGGCAGCGGTACTCTTCGTCATTGGCATCGTGGCCGCTTCGTTCTCCAGTGCCGACTCGGCCCTGACATCGCTCACTACCAGCTATTGCATAGACATCTGCCACCGGGAAGAGGATGAACGCCTGCGCAAACGCACACATATCATGATGTGTCTCGTCTTTGCCGTAGTAATCCTGTTCATCCATGCCGTCAACAGTTCTAGCCTCATCGACACTATCTATACCATCGTCTCCTATACATACGGTCCGCTATTGGGTCTCTTTGCCTTCGGCCTGTTCACCAAGCGTCGCGTGGCCGACGGCTGTGTACCGTATATCTGCGTGGCCTCGCCCCTCATCTGCTATGCCACCGACTGGTTCTGCCAGCAACAGTTCGGCTATCATTTCGGTTACGAACTGCTGCTGCTCAACGGTCTTCTGACCTTCCTCGGCCTGCAACTGACCTCACTCACGAGGAAACAGGATCTTACAGAAGTTGAATAATTAACACATCTTTCGTATGTATAAATAACAACAACGGATTTCACGGATTATACGGATTTTCTAATCAGATACTGAAGTTTCCCACCCTTTCTTTTTAACCACGAATTTCACGAATTTTCTGAAAGAGTGCCCCAACACCGCGTATTGGGCGACCCCTTTGGGGTCGATGTACCTTCTCACGTTCTATCCGTAGGTCCTTCGGACACTACGGCTACTGAGAGGTGACGCTTTCAGCGTCTTTCATCTTTCAATCGCAGCACGAAAAAAAAATAGTTTAATTCGTGGAATTCGTGGTTTTAAAAGGGTGGGAAAGTTGAGTCAGATATAACATCGCGTAGCTCCAAATCCGTATAATCCGTGAAATCCGTTGTTTAAAAGAACTTGCGAACTTGAATTAAAAATAATGTGAATTCATTCGACGCGAAGCGCATTTTCCGTCAGACAACCGCCCTATGCTCGCGGTTGTTCAGTTGTTCGATGTACTCACTGGGCTGAACGCCAAATTCCTTCTTGAAGCAAGTGGCAAAATACTTGGGGTCCTTGAAGCCCACCTTATAAGCCAGGTCGCTGACACGCAGGTCGGGCTGGGTCTGAGCCAGACGCCGAGCCTCCCTCATACGAGTAATACGGATGAACGATGTGATGTTAAGACCAGTCACCGCGCGCAACTTATTATATAAGGTAGAGGGCGACGCGCCCATCGCCTGCGCAAAGGCATCACGGTCAAACTCGCTGTCATTAAGGTGCTTAATGACACATTCCGTGGCCCGTCGCAGAAACTCGTCCTCGGGTGTAGGCTTCTCTGGGACTACAGTCTGCTGTTCTTCTCCCCCCTGCCGGAGTATGCGCTTGCGGTTCTCCACGATGTTATTGATGCGTAATTCCAGGTCGCCCAAGCGGAAAGGCTTGGTAATGTAGTCATCGGCACCGATTAGCATGGACTGCCTGCGCTCCTCCTCCTGCGTCTTGGCGGTAAGCAAGATGACGGGCAGATGACTCTTGTCGGGGTCGGTCTTGATGAACTTGGTCAGTTCGTTGCCGTCCATCCCCGGCATCATCACGTCGGAGATGACCAGGTCGATGGGTTCCTTCCCAATGATTGCGAGTGCCTCACGCCCGCTTTGCGCCGTCAGCACGTGGTATTTTCTGCTGAGCAGGGTGCGCATCACCATGAGCAGTTCCAGGTTGTCTTCCACCACAAGGATGTGATAACAGTCTGCATCGGTCGAGTTGACAGCCACCGCATGGGCCACAGGATGCTCTTCCGCGACGGGCATCAGGTGCTCCAGATCCAGGATGTCGATACGCGGATGCTTGATTTCGAAGGGGGTATGCTCGTCAATCTGTGAGGGAAGGAACGCCTCCTTGTTGATGGGCAAGAACACGGTGAAGGTGGTTCCCTCGCCCTCCTTGCTCTCGCAGGTGATGGTGCCGCCATGCAGATAGACTAAATCATGTGTCAGTGAAAGGCCGAGTCCCGTCCCCAACGTCTTTCTGGAACGATACTCGCCGTCCTGGAACCGGTGGAAGAGGTGTTTCATCTTGCTGCGCGGAATGCCAATACCCGTGTCGCTCACCTTAATAGTAATATGGTCGTAGTTCTTGTTCGTGGTCACGATGAGGTCAATGCGTCCGGGACTGTTGGTGTACTTGGCCGAGTTGGATATCAGGTTATAGATAATCTTATCGAGTTTATCAGCGTCAATCCAGCCCATCATCGACTTTGGCGAACACTGGATGTTCAGCTCCAGCCCGCGCTGGGCAATGAGCGGCTCTATACACAAGGCCGACTTGCTGATATACTCCATGACATCGCCCTGCGACACAAACAGGCGCAGTTCGCCCGTCTGCTGCTTGCTGGTCTCCAAGATCTGCTGCAACAGGCGCACCATGCGGTCTATGTTCAGCTCCATCAAGGCATAGTCCTTGCCATATTTCGGCTCTTGCAGTCGCAGACGCTCCACCGATGCCGAAATCACCGTGAGCGGGGTGAGCAGTTCGTGACTGATGTTGGTGAACACCCTTTCCATGAGCAATCGGTTACGAATGCGCATGCCGCGCAGATAGAGCCAACGCCCCAAAAGTACGCTGACAACCGTCATCGACATACAGCATATTATGAAGAAGGTGTTCATGTCGTAGTATTTTTAGTTTAAAATTCGCTTGCGAAATTACAACTTTTATTCATAAAATCGGCATAATAGCGCAAGAAAAATGAGAAAAGGGGTAAAAATAGGTAGAAAATCCGTGATTTTAGGTAGAAATTTTGAGAATTGTTATTTTTTAAACCATAATTATTTTATTGTAGACATAGGCAAGGATATAAAATATTACCTTTGCGTCGGAATCAAAAAAAGCTGTATTTTTTACATTGATTCCACAGTAGTAAGCGATGTGAGATCGCGCGCCATTTCTCAATCATTAGGTATTGAGACCGAACACTACAAAGAGATTTTTAATGGTTAAGGTTTATGGTTGATTAATTTAGTTTTTTTAAAACTAACAAAAAAGCCTCGCTGGGAAGCGGGGCTTTTTTAATGCTTGTCACAGAGGTTGTCATCGCCCAAATGGTTACACCGCGCCTGATGGCAAGACGTCATTGCGGTTTACTTCCTCAACTACCTGCCTCATCTGCTCGCGCCATGCCAGATGCCTCACGCTATTGCGTATCTCGGTGGGGTCGAACTGATGGTGGTCGATGAACGACAATACCTGTTCGATATTCAGAGGCGACTCGTTGGCAGGCACCCGCAGCACGTAAGGCTGCTGGTCGAAGTCGCTGTCCTGTTCGCTGTAGGCGAAAGGCAGTCCCCTCGTAGCATACTCGCGGTTCTTCAGCGTCTTGATGATGGTAATGCCGTTGCGATGTCGTCCCAAGGAACCGATGGCGAAGACGCACTGGTTGAACACCTTGTCGAGTTCCTGGCCAAAGAGCTGACCGTGCATCACCACATGGGCCTGCAACTGATACTTCACGATGATGTGGGCTATGCCCGGCGCATAGGTCGTACCGTACATCTCCGAGTTGCCTATGCCTCCCACGATATGGAAGACCACGTTACGCCGTCCTCCGTTGCGGTAATACTCGCCCAATCCGGCCACCACCCGGTCGTAGGCATGCCAGTAGTGTACCTCGGCCACCCCTATCAGATGTACGGTTCCCGTTGGGTCGGCATGATACTGGTGCAAGGGAATGGCATCGAAATCCACGCCGTTGCTGATGCGTATGGTGCGCTGCCCGAAAATTTCCTTAGCCTCCGAGAAGGTCACGATGGCCTCCAACTGTCGCGCGAGCTGCCGCCGGAACATCCTGTCCACCTTCAGCTGCATGCGGGTCAAGAACGGGAAGCTCTCAAATTCCTGGTCGTAGGGATAGGTAGGAATCTCCATCACGGCCTTGATACCCGCCTCGCGCAGCCGCCGGAAGAAACTTACGAGCCACGGGTTGGCATTCTGGAAACTACGGGCGTAGACCAGCTGTATGCCGTTCAGCTGACAATAGCCGAACACGCTGTCGTACTCCGTGCGCTGTCGCCATCCCGCCAGGGCACCTTTGCCATAGTCGCAGAGCACGTCGCCGTCAATGAAGCGGCAGCGATGCCCGTCGGCAGTGAAGTCGTAATAGCACAGGTGAACCTCATAGCCGTTCTCCCTCAGCCCCTTCACCTGGGCATGTATCTTCTTCGAAATGCCGCTCACTTCGGAAAATCCATGATAAACAAGGAACAATACATTCATTATGAATAGGAATTTTGTGCAAAAGTACAAATTTATTCACAAACAACATCGTCAATTCACAATTATTTCGTACATTTGCCCAAAGAAAAGCTAATAAGATAATCATGCTGCACATCCTTCGGTTATTGCGCCCGCTGCAGTGGATGAAAAATGTGTTCGTCCTTGCCCCGCTGTTCTTCACAGGACGCCTGCTCGACTGGTCGCTGCTTGCGCCCACGCTGGTAGTCTTCGCCGCCTTCTGCCTGGCCGCCAGTTCCATCTATTGTCTCAACGACGTGAGCGACGTGGAGTCCGACCGCCAGCACCCCAAGAAGCGGCTACGCCCCATCGCCAGCGGTGCCGTGTCGGTGGGCGCAGGCTATGCCACGATGGCACTCTGTATGCTCCTGGCCCTTCTGCTCTCCTTCTCTGCGGGGTTCCAGTCCCTCGTCTGCCTCTTGCTATACCTTGCTATCAACGTCGGCTACTGTCTGAAGCTGAAGCAGAAAGCCATCGTCGACGTGGTGCTCATCGCCATGGGCTTCGTGCTGCGCGTGCTGGCGGGCGGTCTGGTGGCGGGCATCTGGATTTCCGAATGGCTGGTACTGATGACCTTCCTGCTCACGCTGCTCCTGGCACTGGCCAAGCGCAACGACGACTTCCGCCTCTTCGTGCAGACGGGGCACGAGCCGCGAAAGAGCATCACCGGCTACAACCGCGATTTCATCAACCAGGCCGTGAGCATCCTGGCCGCCGTCACCCTGGTATGCTACATCATGTACACCATGTCGCCCGACGTCATCCAGCGCATGGGCACCCGCTACGTCTACCTCACCATCTTCTGGGTGCTGGCCGGTCTGCTGCGCTACATGCAGAACATGATAGTCTACGGGCGCAGCGGAAGTCCCACCAAGGCCATGGTGAAAGACCGTTTCCTGCTACTATGTGTCATAGGATGGATCCTTTCTTTCTTCATTATCATCTACCTGAAATAGATTTTTGTCAAAATATTTGGCTTATCAAGATTTTTTGCTTATATTTGCCCAGAATTAATAGTAAGTAACATGCAAAAAATAAAACGGTACGATTTCGGAGGTACGAAGGTACGAGGGTACGGAGGTACGAGGATAGACTCTTCGCGGATAATTGGACGTGCGAACTATTCTCGCACCCCCGTACCCCCGCACCTCCGAATTATCCCCGCTCGACCTCTGGTCGCTTGCATGGCAAGAAATTAGTTTTTAACAATAACTAAATCAGTCAATTTGGATGGAAAGGACATCAATACGAGAGCGGTTTAAGCAGGCCCCACTCCTGAAGAAGTGGGTCGACTGGCTTATCATGAACCCCACGGAGACCCGTCCGCGATGGTTCATCCGCCTGATGGCTCCTTTCTATCAGCATCGTGGGCGGGGATCCGTCATCCACCGTTCGGTACGCATGGACACCCCACCCTATCGCCGTTTCTCCCTTGGGAGGAAGAGTGTCATCGAGTCGTTCTCTTGCATCAACAATGCCGTGGGCGACGTCATCATAGGCGACCATACTCGTGTAGGGCTGCACAACACCATCATTGGCCCGGTGACGATTGGCAGTCATGTCAATCTGGCACAGGGCATCACCGTGACGGCCCTGAATCATAATTTTTCAGACTCCACACTGCGCATCGACGAGCAAGGCGTCTCGACCACTCCCGTCGTCATCGGCGACGATGTATGGATTGGGGCCAACGCCGTCGTGCTGCCCGGCGTACATATCGGCCGGCATGTGGTGGTGGCGGCAGGGGCTGTCGTCACCCGCGACGTGCCCGACGGCTGTGTAGTGGCGGGCGTACCCGCAACCATCAAGAAAAGACTTCTATGAGAATAGGTATTGAAGCCCAGCGCATCTTCCGCGCCAACAAGCATGGGATGGACTATGTCGTGTTGCAGGAGATTCTCCACCTGCAACAGATGGATCACGAGAACGAGTACTTCGTCTTCGTCAAGCCGGGTCCCGACCGCTGCGTTGAGGACTCCGACAACGTACACGTCATCGAGCTGTCCATGCCGTCCTATCCCCTCTGGGAGCAGGTGGCCCTGCCACGGGCTGCCCGCCGCTATGCCGTCGACATGCTGCACTGTACCAGCAATACCGCCCCCATCTTCTGTCGTCTGCCCCTGATTCTTACCCTCCACGACATTATCTTCTTAGAGCCACGCGACAAGAAGAACCGCTCGCTCTACCAGAACATGGGGTGGCTGTACCGCCGCCTCGTGGTGCCGCGCATCCTCTACAAGTGCCGACGCATCATCACCGTGAGCGAGTTCGAGAAGCAGAACATCATCAGCAAACTGCACATCCCCGAGAAACGCATGGCCATGATCTACAACGGCTATAATGCATGGTTCAAGGAACTGGAGGACATCAACGAGGTCTATAAGAACTATATCTCCAAGCCGGGCTACATCTTCTTCTTGGGCAATACCGACCCAAAGAAGAACACGGAGCGCACCTTGGTAGCCTACGCCCGCTACCTGAAGCAGTCGACCGTGAAACGTCCGCTGCTCATGGCCGACCTGGACCACGACTACTTAGACGGCATCATCGAGCGCAACCACATCGGCCATATTCGCGAGCATCTGTTCATGCCCGGCTACATCCCCAACGCCGACCTTACCTATATATATAATAAGGCCTTTGCGTTCCTCTACACGTCGTTGCGCGAGAGCTTCGGCATACCCCTGCTCGAAGCCATGGCCTGCGGCACGCCTGTCGTCACCAGCAACACCTCGTCAATGCCAGAGATTGGCGGCAAGGACGCCATTCTTGTCGACCCAGAGAATGCCGACGAGATAGCACAGAAGCTGTTGCAGTTGGAGACCGACGAACTGTTCTGGGAAGAGCAGCACAAGATGGGACTGAAACGGGCCACACTCTTCTCCTGGCAGCGCACAGCCGAAGAACTGCTCCACCTCTACGAGGACGTCTGGAAGGAACTGAAATAAATACGACCTGTTGCTTTTGAAAGACGCTGAAAGCGTCGCCTCTCAATAGCCGTAGGTCGGTACGACCTACGGACAGGATGTAAATGGTGACATCGACGCTGAAAGCGTCGCCTCTCAATAGCCGTAGGTCGATACGACCTACGGACAGAATGTGGTTGGTGACATCGACTCTGAAAGAGTCGCCTCTCAATACCGTAGCGTCCGTAGGACCTGCGGATAGTAGACAAGGGAGGGGAAAGCACCCGAAGGGGAGGGCAACCGTGAGCACTGATAGCCACAATACCGCGTATAGGGCGACCCCTTTGGGGTCGATGTACCTTCTCACGTTCTATCCGCAGGTCGTTCCGACCTACGGCTATTGAGAGGTGACGCTTTCAGCGTCAACGTCACTATCCACATTCTATCCGCAGGTCGTTCCGACCTACGGCTATTAAGAGGTGACGCTTTCAGCGTCTTTCAATCGCGTACAGCACGAATAATTCCGGGATGTTTCTTAGTTCACGGATTACCCACTTTCAGGTTGCCCTGCTGGTCGAAGAGCCAGCGGTCTGAGAGATAGAAAGTAAGCAAAAGGGTGATGATGGTCGAGGTGAAGGTGGCCGCTACGAATAGCCAGACGATGAGTGCCGCCGCCACGGGCGAGGCACCACACATCAGCATGCCGCAGAACAACAACGCTAACGAGGCAATGGCGGGCGAAGCCATCGTGCGCATCAACGGGATCAGCGCGGCACGGAACGAACGCCGCACACTGGGTATGACCGACTCCACATGGGTGGCTCCACACGACAGCATGTACTGCCGATGAATCGTGGTGCTGCGCAAACTGCCCAAATAAATCAGCACCCCCCGGCGCACGGAGAAGTGAAGCAGCACCAGCAACAGCCCCACCACCGCCATCAGCAGATGGTGCGACAGGTAGGGCATGACGGCAGTCAACGACCAGAGCAGACAAGCACCGACGGCCAGCACGGCCACCAGCATCGCGCCGAAGAGTACAGGCAGGAAACGCCAGCCCATACGTATTTGGTACGTGAGCAACAGGCTTTCGGCCAACACCACCAACAGCAGGAACGCCACGTCGGCCCACCACACATTCAGGTACAAGACTCCCCACGCCAGTGTGCCCATCACGGCCAACTGGAACGTGGACACCAGTAGCAATCGCCCAAGACGCATGCCCAGTCGCCGGTCAACGAGCAGGAACAGGCCAGCGGCCACGCCTGTCAACAGCATCAGCACCGCTGTCCCCCATAATGATATGTCGCTTGTTTGCATGTCTATTCAGTCCTATATAAGTTCCACAATGTCATCACTGGCCGCTAAAATCTCCCTATCGCCGCTGGCCACCAGCACCACCTTCCCCTTCCTTGCCTGCTGCTGCAGGTAGGATGCCGCCGTAGGGATGGGGCTGTCAATCAGCATGATGGGCTTTTCGAGCAGCGTGGCCACCGCAATCAGCTGCACGCGGTCGCGGTCGCCCTGCGCGTCGATGCGTCGCATCTCCTCACCCAGCAAACCGTTAGAGATGGGCAGCCTTCGGTTCGCCTTCAGTTGGAACACGTCCTGCACCGATGGCGGTTCATACCGATACACCTCACTGGCCACGCCGAGCTGGGCAGGAGCGTAGGCCATCAAACTACGGAAGTCGGGCGTCGTGCGCACGTTCAGCGGTTCGCCGTCGATGCAGATGAATCCCTCCTGCACCGGCAGGAAGCCCATCATGGCCAGCAGCCAGCGGGTGCGACGCTCACACGACCCGCCTGTCATACAGGTCATTTTTCCTGTATGGGCCATCAGCGAGAGCGGCCTCGTCTCGCCTTCTATCAGCACGTTATTCAGTTCGAGCGTCATATCTATGTTGATTGTTTGGTGCAAATTTACACAAAAATATTGATTTGATGCCCCATCCGACCAAAGAAAATACCATATTTGGCATAAAATGATGATTTTTTTCGTACCTTTGCACCTATGAATCAGCATTATCATTACCGTTTACCCGCCGAATGGGAGCCGCAGAGCGGCATTCAGCTCACCTGGCCCCATGCCCAGACAGACTGGGCACCCATGCTCGACGAAATCCTTTCCACCTACGACGAGATGGCCCGTGAGATTCGCAAGCGCGAGCCACTGTTAGTGGTAGGGCCTCCCACCAACGACACTTGGGCCAGGGATCATGGGTTCATCTGCCTCTTATCCGAAGCCCCTGCCGCCCCCCCACTCCTCCTCGACTTCTGTTTCAACGGCTGGGGCGAGAAGTTCCCTGCCAGTCTCGACAATGCCATCAACCGCCGCCTCTACGACGAGGGGAAAGTATCGGGGCAGTATGTCGACCACTTAGACTTCGTACTCGAAGGCGGCTCCATCGAGAGCGACGGGCACGGCACCATCTTCACCACTACCGCCTGCCTGATGGCCCCCCACCGCAACCAGCCGCTCACCCAACAACAGATAGAGGAACGGCTGAAAGAATATCTCTGTGCCGAACGGGTGCTATGGATAGACCACGGACAACTGACGGGCGACGACACCGACGGGCATATCGACACGCTGGTGCGCATCTGTCCCGACGACACCTTATTATATATAGGGTGTGACGACCCGCAGGACGAGCAATACGAAGCGTTGCGCCTGATGGAAGAACAGCTACAAACGTTCCGAACCAGGGAGGGCCTTCCCTACCGATTGATGAAACTGCCCACGCCCCGGCCCATCTTCGATGAGGACGGCATGCGCCTGCCCGCCACCTACGCCAACTTCCTCATCGTCAACGGAGCCGTGCTCTGCCCCACCTACGCACAGCCCGACCTCGATGCCGAGGCACTGGCCGCCATCCAGCGGGTCTTTCCCGACCGCGAGGTGGTGGGCATAGACTGCCGCAGCATCATCCGCCAGCATGGCTCCCTGCACTGCTGCACCATGCAGTTCCCCGCAGGAGTCTTAGTCCATAATCCGTAAAACAATGAAGATAGGTTTCCTACAACAGCACAACACGGCTGACACAGTGAATAACATCGAGCGCCTGTGCGACGGCATCCGCGACCTGGCCCGCCGTGGCGCAGAGCTCATCGTTCTGCAAGAACTGCACAACTCGCTCTATTTCTGTCAGATAGAGCACGTAGACAACTTCGACCTTGCCGAACCCATCCCCGGCCCGTCGACCCATCTCTATGGCTCGTTGGCCAAGGAGTTAGGCGTGGTACTCGTCACTTCGCTCTTCGAGCGGCGTGCCGCCGGTCTCTACCACAACACCGCCGTGGTGTTCGAGAAGGACGGTACGATAGCAGGCAAGTACCGCAAGATGCACATCCCCGACGACCCCGGCTACTACGAGAAGTTCTACTTCACTCCCGGCGACCTGGGCTTCCATCCCATCCAGACCTCGGTGGGCTGTCTTGGCGTACTCGTCTGCTGGGACCAGTGGTATCCCGAGGCCGCCCGGCTCATGGCACTCCAAGGGGCCGAGATCCTCATCTATCCCACCGCCATCGGCTACGACCCCAACGATACAGCTGATGAGCAGCAGCGGCAGCGCATGGCGTGGCAGACGGTGATGCGCGGACATGCCGTGGCCAACGGTCTGCCCGTCGTTGCGGTAAACCGCGTCGGATGGGAGGCCTCCTCTTCTTGCGACCCTTCGGTAGCAAACGAGCAAAGCCCGAGTGCATCCACCAATGGAGCCCTTTTCTGGGGCACGTCGTTTGTCTGCGGCCCACAGGGCGAGCTCTTCTACGAGGCCTCTACCGACGAGGAAGAGAGCATCATCGTCGACGTTGACATGCGTCGTGCCGAACAGGTGCGCCGCTGGTGGCCTTTCCTGCGCGACCGCCGCATCGACAGCTATGGCGACATCACCCGCCGCTTCATCGACTCATAATTATATTAACTGAAGTTTTCTTTCTACCACGAATTGCACGCGCTCGACCTATGGTCGCTTTGCTTGCAAAGAATTAAACTAATTATTTTTCGTGCTGCGATTGAAAGATGAAAGACGCTGAAAGCGTCACCTCTTAGTAGCCGTAGTGTCCGAAGGACCTACGGATAGAACGTGAGAAGGTACATCGACCCCAAAGGGGTCGCCCAAAGGGGTCGCCCAATACGCGGTGTTGGGGCACTCTTTCAGAGTGCTTTCCCCTCCCTTGTCTGCTATCCGCAGGTCGTTCCGACCTACGGCTATTGAGAGGTGACGCTTTCAGCGTCTTTCAATCGCAACAGCACGAATTATTTTAAGTAACTCAACTTCGCATGTAAGAATAACTACAACGGATTTCACGGATTATACGGATTGTCTGGTAGCTCAAAATCCGTATAATCCGTGAAATCCGTTGTTTATAGTTAGGAAGCTTGGTGTTCTATGAAATCAGCAGGCGAGATGCCTGTTCTTTCCTTGAACTTCCGCTGGAAATAGCTGCGGTCGTTGAAGCCGCACCGCTGGGCGATGTACTCGTTGCTCCATTCGCGATTGCTCAGGAGCATGTTCTTCGCCTCCTCAATACGCAGGTCCGTCATCCACTCGTTATACTTCATGCCCTTCGTCCGCAGCCAGGTAGACAGCAGGTACTGCGGCACGCCGATGCCCTCGGCGGCACTGGGCAACTTCAGACCGCTCTTCAAGTGTCCACCCTTCTCCTTCCACTTCGCCACGGCCTTTTCCACACGCTGCATGTTCTCGCTGATTTCCTCCGTCTTCTCCTGTACCTTTGTGCTTTCGCTCTCCTCTTCCTCCTCGCTCTTCTCGGCCTCCTCCACCTTGGCCGGTGCCGAGCTGACCACGTAGCTGCAGAAGCTGTCGACGAAATAGAAGATGCAGCCGAAGGCGAGAATGGAATAGACGGCCAGCAACATGCCCCAGCGGAAGATGAGCAGCGGGGCCATGATGGCCAGGACGGCCAGGAAGATGATGCTGTACTTCATCCAGCGCAGGATGCCATCCATGTCGCGGTCGTAGTAGTTGTGCATGGCCCGGCTCATGGCATGCAGGTTAATCAGGGAGCGGTAGGTGTAGTAGCACTGCATGGCGAAATAGCACAAGGCCGCGCCCACCTGTGCCGAATGGCGTTCTGGCGTGTCGGCGAGCAGGGGTTGCCCGTCGTAGACGATGGCACCTGCCATCAGCGCCGCAGCCCCCACCCAGGCCACCAGGCCAATCCACCGGTCCCAGAAACCGATGCGTCCCTGTCGCTGCAGGTGCTGAATGGCAATGGAGAGCAGGGCCGAGCAGGGGATGAACATCAAGATATTGACCATCACGGCCTGCGTCACGCCCATGGCACGAAGTTCCAGTTTGTATTGCAGGATGAATTGCACGTCCAATAATGATATGCCTGCCGCCATCAGCCAGCGTGCCCGGTTCACGATATTCTTCCCGGTCAGCCTGTTGGGCAGCAGCAACAGTTTCAGTGTGAGTAGCGTCATCATGATGATGGCTGCAAATTGCATCTGTTTCATATCAAGTGCAAAGTTAAGAAAAATTTTAATATGTTGTAACAAAAGGTGTGTAAATTTCGCGAATTTACACACCTTTTTTTTGAAAATTACACACCATTGTTGTTTTTTACACACTTTTATCCATTACTTTTGGCTAATTTTGCAACGTCAAACAAAATCAAGCAATAGATGGAACTTCAACTCTACCACACGGTATTGCTCTTGGCCGGAGGCATCAATATCCTGATTGCCTTCGTTCTGCTGCATAACAATTACTGGTATCACGACTACGGTGTCTATCATCGTTCCCGCCGTCTGGTAGCCCTCACCTACGTCATTTTCGGCATCGGCTTTCTGCTTCACGAGCATTTTGAGTGGCGCACGTCGTGGCCAGCCGCTGCCACGGCCCTTTCCCTCACCTACTTCCACTGTGCCGGCGTGTTCTTCGGCTGGAGCCACACTTCCCTGCTCAATCCCCTGTATTTGAATAAGATGGTGGTGAGGCGCGACCTTACCATACTATTCGTGAGTATCATAGCCTACTGGATAGCCCCCCTTACGGCCCCCGAGGGGGCTTCTATAGACTTGTCCCTCAACAGCAAAGCTATTGAAGCCCCCTTGGGGGCCGTATGGGGGGCCTTTTTCCTCCACGCCGCGTTCATTGCCTTTACGTTCTATCGCACCTACTACCAGGTGCGCCGCAACATCCTGCACATGCCTGCCGACGCGGAGGCTCCCCAATGGTGGACGCCCGAACTCAAGCGCACGGTGCTCAGCTCTCACCACTCATTCATCATCGGTGCCCACCTCATCATCTTGTTCGGGATAGGCGGCATAGTCATCACCGCCCTGCTGCCCACGGCAGTGTGGCCCTTCACGCTGCTGCTGGTCGCAGGCATCTGCGTGTTCATCTACATCTTCTACTCGCTCACCGAGTATGGCAACGTGATAGAATCGGGCGCCTGCGCCACCGAAGACGCGGCAACGGGCAACAAATCGAAAAGAATAATCAACAAATAATAAAATCTTATGAGACTAACAACCACTTTCACCATCCGCATGCTGCTGGCAGGATTCCTTTTCCTCACTGGCAGCAGCCAGGCCGAGGCATTCGACAGCGAGCCTGATGCCAACGGCAAGTACGACGGTATCTACGACCGTCCCACCTATTATCCCAACTGGGAGCAGCCCACCACCTGGCCCAACGCCATGTACTACCGCTGTCAGGTGATGCAGGGACAGAACGGCCCCGTCCTCGAGAACTACGAGATTGCCGTCATCGACGAGGCGGGAAACATCCGCGAGTGCAAGCGTAGCATCTCCACGCAGGGCCATCGCTGCGTGCTCACCATCCGCGGCCAGGAGCCCGAGGTATTCCACTTCCGCATCATCTACGGTGGCGACAAGGACAACAACTACCAGGATCCCATCATCTACGACGTGCCTGACCTCACTTGCTCCTTCAAGACCAACGATGAGGTGGGTCTCGGCGATCCGTTCCTCATCTACGTGCCCGGACGCACCTACCTCTTTGAGACGGCCACCGAGGCACCCGAAGCCGAAGAGGATGCCGACGTCACCGTAGTACGCACTATCAAGGGCGGCGAGTGGGGCACCATCTGCCTGCCCTTCGCCATGAGCAGCGAGCAGGTGCAGGCCGCCTTCGGAGAGAATGTGCAGCTGGCCGACTTCACAGGATGCGATGTGACATACACAGACGAGACCGAAGAGACCGTGAAGAGCATCAACGTGAAGTTTGAGAATGTCACCGCTGTCGAGGCCAACCACCCTTACATCATTAAAGTGGAGAACGACATGACTGAGATAAACGCCGACGGCGTGGACATAGAAGCAGAAGAAGAACCATCAGTGGACTGCGACCCATATCCTTATCAAGTACAGGTTGGCAAGAACAAATATGAGACCCATTATTGGTACAACAGTTTCATCGGTAACTATGTCAACGATTTCCTCGTGCCCAATCAGACCCTCTTCCTCAGCGGCGGCAAGTTCTACTACTCCACGGGTAAGACGAAGATGATGGCCTTCCGCGGCTATTTCGACTTCTACGAGATGCTGCCCGAAGCAGCAGCCTCCAGTGCCAACACCCGCATAGCCCTTTCCATCGACGGCGAAGAGGCAACTGCCATCCAGTTTGTAACGACGGAGCCGCAGCATGCAGAACGCACCAACGGCACTCTCTACGACCTGCAGGGCCGCCGCGTCAGCCAGCCCTCCAAGGGACTCTACATCAGCAACGGACACAAATACATCATTAAATAACAACGGCTATGAACAAGAAACAATATATCGCACCAGCCATTCACGTCGACTTCATTGAGACGGAACAGTTCCTCTGTGATTCTGTCACTGGCTCCGTGTCAGGGAATGAGAATGAGATACTATACGGTGGTATCGACGAGGACGGCGAACTTACGCCAGGAGCCCGTCACAACGTGTGGGATGATGAGGGAGGATTCGACGACTTCGGCTTTTAAATAGGACACAGAGACACAGAGGCACAGAGATTGAAAGCTCCACAGATAATAAAAAAAGAACCATTTAAGTATGGAAACGAAAAAAGTACTAATGAATTGGCGGGGCGCCCCGATAGGAGCGCGGACGCCAGACGGGTGCTGCATTGCAAATGCCTATACTCGTAGCGGCCGGATTGCAAATCCGACCGAACGCCTCGGGCGGGCATTGCGGTGCTGCCTGACGGCAGTGCTGATGCTCTTTGCAACGCAAGGGGCAAGGGCCGCATACGAACCCGCGTTCTCAAACTTTTCTACGAGTGATGTGGGTATTAACGGGAAGCTCTATTACTCGTTCGATGTCGTGTTTTGGGATTGGAATGAAGCCAACTACTACTGGGGGTCTGATACCAAAATCACGGTAGAAGGCGAAGATCTATGCACCCTGAAGAATCTTCTTAGCGGCTATTTCACAGTAGGATCAAGTCTCTCATCTTCAAGTGATGAAACTAATGTTCATAATTTTGTCAAAAATAATACGGGCAAAGTGATTGTAACGAGGCAGTATAATTGTTGCAAGTCTCTAATGTATGTCACTGCAAGCAACCCCCGCAAAAGGGTTGGTACTGATTATAGTTACGAGATGACCATTACCATTGCTATTGAGCGATACTTCGTTAACAAGACACGGCAAATCAAATGGTATGGCACGTGGTATTATAGAGATGGCGGTCACAATTATTATAATAAAGTGCTGTTTAATGCCACTGCGCCTTCGGTGACGATGCCTTCTATTTCGAATAGTAACTTCACCCGCACAAGCAGCAAGAAAGTTAAGTTCACCTATCCATCTTACTCAAACTACTCCGGCTGGTCAACGCAGACCATTATGTACAAAGAGGATTGTACAAACTCTTGGTTGAACCCCTCTACCAATGCATACGCTACGCTTTCACAGACTGGGGAGTTCAGCGTGAACAGCAACTACGATCCTGAGACCATCTACCCGCGCTTTGAGTTCTACAAGGAAGCCAGTTATAATGGAACTGGCTCTGGATCATACGCATTCCGCTTCGACAAGGACTATGGAGCCATCACTATTCCTGGCTACCCCTGTCCGAAGGACGTGAAGGTATCGACCGTCGATGCCTTTACACGCAAGGTGAACGTGTCGTGGGGCTGGAAGGTGAGCGATGCCAGCCACTGCGACAAGAACGGTAAGTGGTATGTCTATCGTGTTTCCTCCAACGGGCAGCGTATCAAGCTTGGCGATGTGAGCAACGGCTCGGCCGCGACTTACGACCTCAACTACACGGCTTCGTCGCCCAACGACAAGCCCGCCTACGACACCGACTACACCTATACGGTGTGCTTCGTGCCCAACGGCTGGAATAATGTGAGCAGCGAGGATGACGTCTCTGGGCTGTCGGCCTCTACAACTTGGAAGATTGTCCCGTCGTTCTCCATCCCCAGCACGACGGCCACGGTCTATGACAGTAAGATTACGCTGAACTGGGAGCACAACGCCATCAGCGATGCCTCCGGCTCGAACAAGTATAGCATTGAGGTGCAACGTTCAGATGACAACAAGGCAACATGGGTAACGAAGAAGACTTTGGAGATTAGCGACCCCAGCAAGACCACTGGCACCTGGGACGACACCGACATCACTGCGAAGAAGACCTACTGGTATCGTGTGTATTTCCCCAGCGTGCAGGGACAATCATGGACAGGCGACGAAATCAGTGCCAGTTCTGGCGGTTCCTCCTTTGTGGCAGGCAGCTTCAAGGCTTCGCGTGGTGAGTATTCCAATGTTGTGAAACTTTCGTGGCAGGTGAATCAGGTTGGCACTGGCGAGTGCTATTTCACCCTGCAGCGCCGACCGCTTGGCAGTGTGGGCAACAATGGCTGGGCCGACATCTACACCACCCACGGCACCGCCACCACCTACAGCTACGATGACCAGACGGCCCAGCCAGGCTCGTTCAACGAGTACAAGGTCACCATCTCCGAGAAGGAGGACGGCAAAATGGTCGTGGGCAAAAGCGAGACCTGTGACGGCTTCTGCATGGCCACGGGTACGATGAGCGGTCGTGTATCGTTCGGCTCAGGCACCGCCGTGGATGGCGTGAAAGTGACGATGCGCCCCAGCACCTCCGACGGCAACACCGTGAACCGCTTCCGCTCGCTCTACTTCGACGGTACGGTCAACACCACCGAGGGCGGTTCGGGCCTGACCTGCACCACCACCATCGACGACATGAAGAAGATGTTCGACGACGACTTCACTATCCAGATGTGGATTAATCCGTCGTCGGAAATGGATTCGGTAACGAATGGCATTTACCTCTTTGATGTGATCAAAACCATCAACATGATCATTACTAAGGTTGATTCAGAGAAAACCAAATTGTCAGTATCATTTAACAATAGCGGAAAAACGCTCAGCAAGGATCTCTACGTGCCTTACGACAAGTGGACCAACGTGGTGATGACTCACAAGAGAAACGAAAGTCTCATTACGGTATATACGCTGGATGGCGACACCATCTGTAAGGCTACTGCAAGCGGCAAGCTCAATGACAACCAAATAGCCAATCAGTCACGTGGCACCATGGGGCTGGGCAACTATGCCGAACGCACCTACTCATTCCCATATAGGGGTTTCATTGACGAGTTCCGCGTGTTCAACCGCTGCCTGACGCAGACCGAGATTGAGCGCAACTACAACCACCCGTTAGTGGGCACCGAGGACGGCCTGCAGGTGTACTACTCGTTCGACGAGGGCATCCAGAACCAGAAGTTTGCCTACGACTTCAGCAAGCAGAACGGCATCAGCAACGGCCACCACGGCATTACGAACATCCCGACCACCTCGTCGGCCGTCATTCCCTCTGAGAAGCAGTTCAGCTTGATGGGCTATACCGACCAGGAGGGTAACTACATGATTGGCGGCATCAGCATCTCTGGCGACGGCACCAACTATGTGGCCACGCCCACCTTAGGCATCCACCAATTCTCGCCCGCCAACCAGAGCCGTTTCTTCTCAATGAACTCCTTAGTGCAGACAGGTGTGGATTTCGAGGATGTCAGTTCGTTCCCCGTGAGCGGCACGGTGTACTATTCGAATAGCAGCATCCCCGTAAAGGATGTGTATATCAAGGTGGATGGCATCACGGCCTCGAAGGACGGCCAGCCTGTGATGACCAACGCGAAGGGCGAGTTCAAAGTTGATGTGCCCATCGGCAAGCACTTTGTGTCGGTGAGTCTGAACGGTCACACCTTCGAGAAGGGAGGCCGCTATCCTGCAGACCCGAACGAAACGGGCGAGCGCATCAACTTCAACGCCGAAGTGGAAGGCCTGACCTTCTATGACAGCACCCTCGTGTGCGTGGCTGGTCGTGTGGCCGGCGGCGACATTGAGTACGAGAAGCCCCTCGGCCTGCAGCAAGGCAAGGCCAACATCGGCCAGGCCAAGCTGACCTTGGAGTTAGAGAACGGCGACATCGGTTATCTGAATGCCAAGCAGAAAAAGACGACCACTGTGGGCTATGACAAAAACGATGTAGACCGCACGTTTGAGGCTGCTTCCGGTTCGGCCCGCGTACCTGCCAACGAGAACTACATCGAGGTCGTGACCGACCCGGAGACGGGTGAGTTCGTGGCCCAGTTGCCCCCGTTGCGCTATAAGGTGAGCAGCGTCAGTATTCCTAAGAACACAGCCATCCACTTCAACAACCTGCCCGTAGTGGATGCCACGAACCCCAACCTCATCTACACCGACTCGATGAAGATTGACGATGAAGTGAAAAAGTTCGAGTATGTGGGCAGTGCCAAGATTAAGCACAAGGAGCCTGCCACCTTCATCGTGAAGGAGAATGAGGACGGCTCGTTCGGTATCAAGGAGTACACGGTGAAAGACGTGAGCGGCAATGAGCACAAGGTGGACATCTATGAGGTGAAAGCCGACGGCACCATCGACTATAAGTTCGGTCATCCCGTCTATGAGGAGATGAGTACACACTTCTTCCACATCTCGGCCAGCGAGCGCTATATCAACAAGGACAGCGGCGAGGACATCGTTGACGAGGTTCCCCTTGTAGGCAAGAAGGTGACGGTGAAGAACCCGTTTGCCACCACTGCCAAGATTGTATGCACCAACGGCAACAGCCAGTATCCCCGTGGCAGCGTGTATGAGATGGAGGACAACACCTTCGAGCTCGACTCCTTAGGCTTGGGTGAATATGAGTTCACCGTGGGCTATCCCAACGTTCAGGAACCCTATACCCGTGGCCTCACCATCACCTATAATAATAATGGCGCAGAGCAAAACTGGGAGGGCAATGCCTACGAGGGCAATCCTAACCCCTTCGCTGCCTATATCCTTGGTGCCCTGCCTACGGGCAACAACTTCGTGACTCAGGGTCCCGACGAGATTGCCATGGTGCTGCGCGATCCTCCCGGTACAGGCTCTTCTGCCACCTGGAGCAAGGGCTCTACCAAGAGCGTGACCAAGGGCCGCACCGTAGACGTACACTCCGAGACATCGGCCAACGCCAAGATTTATGCCGGTGTGGAGACCGAAACGGGTGAAGGTATCGGCTTCATGGTGATTCAGGATTTGGAGAGCACGGCCACCATCAGTGCCGGTGCCGAGCTGAACCTCTCGTTCTCGAACATGAAGAACTCAACTACCACCATCACGGCCACACGCGATGTCTCGACCAGCGACGGCTTCGACTTCAACGGTGCCGACGGCGACCTGTTCATCGGTTCAGCCAAGAACATCATCTTCGGTGCCTGCCACTATGTCGATATTACATGGGACAACGCTGAGGACAAGCCGGTGCTCACGATGGAGGACGGTATCGCCACAGGCGAGGAGTTCACCACGGGCTTCAACTACACCCAGAACTATGTGAAGAACATCCTCATCCCGAACTTCATCACCCTGCGCAACAGCCTGCTTACCAAGGTTGACAACGTGGATAACGTGGCTCGTCCTGGCGCTAACGTGAAAGATCCTATCTACGTGACGGAACTGGATGAGGACGATCCTAAGTACGGCAGCAGCAACAACGACAGGGCTGTCTGGGGTGCTCGCGCCGTAGGCTTTAATACATTAGACAAGAATACCGGCCGATACAAAGGTCCTTCGTACACGATGATTCTGCCCGATTCGTGGGATAATGACACCACTGGTATGCAAGACATGGTGAACTTCTACAACGTGCAGATTGCCAAGTGGGAGAACGAGCTACGCAAGAACGAGGAAGCCAAGGTGACCGCCATCCAGAACAGCAAGGACTGGCTCATCGAGAACCACTCGTTCGATGCCGGTGCTGCTATCTCGGTGGAGAAGACCGTTGAAAATGCCAAATCGAGGGTGAACACTGAAGTGCAGGAAATCAACGCCATCATTGGCCTTGAGACTGGCTACCGCTTCGCAGGTCTTGGCCTCGGCGTGGAATTGGAGGAAAAAATAGGTCTTACCGTCACTGAGGAGCAACAGCTCGACGAATCGACCAGCACCACCATTGCCTACAACCTTGTGGAGGACGGCGATGATGACTACCTGACCGTCGATGTGTTCAAGGCTCCCGACGGCTTCGGTCCTATCTTCTATACCCGTGGCGGTGCTACTTCCTGCCCCTATCAGGACGAGGTAGTGACCGAATACTACGAGCCCGGTACCATCATCATGCAGAAGACCGTGCAGATTGAGAAGCCTGAGATTGAGGCCCAGGTGCAGAGCATCACGGGTATTCCCGCTGGTGGCAAGGGTGTCTTCAAGGTGAACATCCGCAACAACTCGGATACGGGTGAGGACGGCTGGTTCGACATCAGCGTGGTATCGACCTCCAACCCCGACGGTCTGAAGGTGTCGATGGATGGTTCGAACATCACTTCCGGACGCTCTATCCTGGTTCCCGCCGGCGAGACGATGGTGAAGACCTTCACCGTGGAGCAGACCAACGAGAGCGTGATGGAGTATAAGGATGTGAAGATTCGCATTGCCTCGCAGTGCCAGAAGGACAATACGGGTGTCTATCCCGAGATTGCCGACTCCACGAGCTTCAGCGCCTACTTCCAGCCCGCTTGCTCGGATGTGCATCTGGCAGTCAACCACTCGCTGGTGAACACCAATACGAAAGACCAGCTCGTGCTCTCCATCAGCGGCTACAACTACTCGATGGAGACCCTGGAGGGCATACGCCTGCAGTACAAGGGTAAGAACGATGCCGACTTCACCACCCTGCATGAGTATATCAAGGGCTATACCGGCAATGAGCCTAACAAGTCGGCACTGACCGCGCTGACAGGAACGAATACGCTGGACTACGCCATCGACCTGCGCCAGGATGACTTTGCCGACAAGACCTACGTGTTCCGTGCTGTCACGGTATGCCAGATTGGCGGCGAGGTGAACAACGAGAGCGAGGAGGTTGAGGTGATTCGCGACATGAGCCGTCCACAGCTCATCGCCACGCCGACGCCTGCCAGCGGCATCTTAGGCATTGGTGACGACCTGACCATCACCTTCAACGAGGACATACAAGGCAACGCTCTGACTAAGCCCAACAACTTCGACGTAGTGGGTGTGCTCAACGAGACGGAGGTAACCCACGAGGTGGCCCTGAGCCTGACTGGCGAGAAAGCTGCCAAGACCGATGCCACCATCGACCTCAGCGGTAAGTCGTTCGCTGCCAGTATGTGGGTGAACTACACCACCGATGGCCGTCTGCTCATGCACGGCATGAACGACAACAACTTCACCGTGGCCATTGAGAACGGCAAGCTTGCCGTCAGCGTGAACAGTAGCAAGGCTACATCTGTCAATATCCTGCCGCAAGGCGAGTGGATTTACCTGAACGTGAGCTACGATGCCGACAAACACTCGGTAAGTGCCGGCTATGCTGTGGACGCCTCGACCGTGACACTGCTCAACGAGGCTATCATCGACGCATACGATGGCAACGGCCCCGTGAGCGTGGGTGGCAACGACCTCACCGCCAAGGTGCAGGAACTGGCCATCTGGGACGACAGCCGCTCGATGGCTGAGGCCCAGGCCGACATGTACACCTCGAAGAGCCAGTTCACTAACGGTCTCATGGGCTACTGGCAACTGAACGAGGGTCACGGCGACGTGGCTACCGACAAGGCCCGCAGCCGCAACATGACACTGCCCTCGCAGAACGCCTGGTGGATTGCAGGCGACAACTTCGCCCTGACGCTCGACGGCACGAAGGCCGCCGCTGTGAACATCGGTTCGCTAAACACCACCGTTGCTGACGACTACCTCGTGGAAGCCTGGTTCAAGGCCGACGAGGAGCAGACCGGCGTGACTTCCGTGCTGAGCACACAGGCTATGGACCTGCGCCTGAACGCTGACGGCAAGATGGAACTGACTCTCGGTGAGGTGAGTGCCATCGACGGCGTCACTAATACGACAGCAGTCTATGACAAGAACCTGCGCGACGGACAGTGGCACCATGTGGCCGTGAACGTGCTGAAGAGCACCAACGGCTCGGGTATCATCTACATTGACGGACAGCAGCGCAAGCAGCTATCGGCCTCTGTGATGCCCGCCCTTTATGGCGACAAGCTGTTGCTGGGTGCCCATCAAACAGGAATGCAGTATGACCAACTGCTGAAAGGTGCCTTCGACGAGGTGCGCATCTGGAAGGCCCGCCGCACAGCCAATGTCATCAAGAACAACATGTGCAACCGCGTGAAGAGCGACGAGGCTGGCTTAGTGGCTTACTACCCGATGGAGAGCCTTGGCCTGGATGACTACAACCAGTTGGTGACAACCGGCACATTCAGCGACAAGACCGCTGAGAGCACGAATGAACTGAGCTTCTACAGCACTACCAGTGGTACTACCCTCCCGGCTCAGACCTCTGACCTCTCATCTCAGAACACCGCTGCCCTGAAGACGGCTCCCACGCTGACGAACGTTGACTTCGACTTCGTGGCCAGCGAGCGCCAAATCAAGGTGAACCTGAACGAGCAGCCTTACAAGATGGAGGAATGCAACATCTACATCACCGCCAAGAACGTGAAGGATGCCTACGGCAACATCGCACAGCCCATCACCTGGAGCGTCTACGTGCAGCAGAACACCCTGCGCTGGCAGGAGAACACGCTGGCCGTGACCAAGACAGGCACGGAGGACAACACCTTCACCGCTACCATCGAGAACCGCGGTTCGCAGAGCGAAAGCTGGAGCCTGAGCGGAATGCCCTCCTGGCTGAGTGCCGACTATGACGGCGGCAGACTCACACCGCTTGCAACGCAGAAGATTACCTTCACCGTGGCTGGCAGCCTGCCCATCGGCACCTACGAGACAACGGTCTATCTGACCGGCTCGCAGAACATCAACGCTCCGCTGAACATCACCGTG
>ONMA01000072.1 GCA_900318815.1 uncultured Prevotellaceae bacterium | reverse complement strand
GGCTTTTCTTCAATCTTCTTGAGGGTTTCGTCTAACTGTGCTGCGTAGTCTATTCTCATTTCCCACGTATCCCAGTCAATTCCGAATCCTGTCAGGTCCTTACCGCCTTCCACGTCGCTCATATACTGCACGGGCAGTGAGATGTTGTTGCTTGTCAGGCCGTTCTTCAGGTTTTCGTAGTCCTCTACAGAGGCCACACGCCATTTCTCTACGGTGAACTTCTTCAAGTCACTTGCCCTGTAATAACAGGTGCGGCCATCAATTAACTGATTATGGGTGACAACCGTCCAGATGCGGTTGAAGATTTTCACGATGGGGTAGTTGTGTACGTGCTCCTTGTCGTCAGAACGCCACCAGGTCGGGCCCTGCATGTAGGCTGGCTGCACCTTGACGTCGGTCTTTTGCTCCGTGGCTTCCTTGATGGCGGGGTCGCCGGCAGTGTAGAATGACGAGCCGCTCAGGTAGAGTTCGTTCTGGGTGCCGGGCTTCATGCCGTCAACCTTGCTGATGATGGGGTCGCCCTCGTTCTTCCAGCAGATGTACTGGGGTGCCCAGGCTGAGTTGCCGATGAAGTAGCCCATGTTGTATCTCACGCGGTTGTTGTAGACGGGGTAGACCACTACCGAGCGCTCGGTGAGGCTGAACTTGGGAATGAACTCGCTGCAGACGCGGGCCACCACGGTGCCGCCGATGTAGAGGTCGCGGATGAAGGTGCCGTCATTTGTGGGATCTTTCATATCGCCCAGGCCGGTGATGTGGGCTATCTGACCCATCTCCTGCGTGATGCCCTTGTCGCTGACGGTGAAGTCGCGCTCCATCTGGCCACCTTCCTTCATGTACTCCTTGAGCATCTCCTTGCGCTTATCGCCGCCGGGCTCGGCCGTGTTCACCAGCTCCCAGAGGGGAATCCGCTCAGCCTTGGGCAGGTTGACCACCACCGTGTTCTGGTTGTCCTGCAGCGACTTCACCCATGCGTCCATGTTGGCGTCGTTGTCCTCCTTCGACAGGCTCTCCAGGCAGGTTGGCGAACCGCCGAGGATGGTCAGCTTCGTGTCGATGGCTCCGCGGTTGTTGCTGAACTGGCTGCTCAGGTCGTCGCTCACGCCGGCCTTGGCCTTGATGAACTTGTTGTTGTAGCTGCACTTGGCAAAGGTGTTCAGGGTGTACTCGCTCTCCACCTTGCTCAGGTCGATGGTGGTGGCATACTTCATCTTGCCGCCCAGTTCGGCACGTACAAGCATGTGGGTGCCATAGTCCTGGATGAGCTTCTTGAAGCCCTCGTTGGTAGAGGGATAGGAGGTCTTCATCGGGCGTCCCTTCGTGCTCTTCATGGCCAGGCCGTTGATGGCGTTGTAGGCAGCGTCGGTCATGGCGTCGATAATCTGGTCGCGGTTGTAGCCCAGCGTGGCCTGGGTCGTGGTGACGTCGACCATGCTGATGACGTAGTCGCGGTTTGACTCCCGCAGGTATTTCGAGTCGAAGGAGGCACCGGCCTCGCCCTTGAAGCCGAAGTACTTGCCGCTGAAGGAGGCGTCGGCCTTGAAGTTGTTGCACAGCTGGCTGAAGCAGCTGCCCTTGTACTCGCGCAGCGCATAAGAGGCGCGCACGCCCTCGGTCACGAGGATATTGTCCTTGATGGCGTCGGCCATCTTCACAATCTGGTTGGCGGCCAGCTTGCCCGACATGGCATTGTAGCCGTAGCCTACGCCGTAGATGCAGTTGCCGGTGGAAATCTTGTCGGCACGGGTGTCTTCCAGCTGGCTCTTCTGTCCGAGCTTCACGACGGTCTTCTTGCCGTTGTCGCCGAAGTCGGTGATGATCATCTCGCCGGTGCGGTGCTTATCGGTGGCGTTGTCAAGCACGCAGATGTTTATCTTGGTGTCGCCCTTGCCCTGTTTCGGCGAGGCGTAGCAGATCTGCTCTCCGTCCTCCCACTCGAAGTCGATGCGCCACTCGCCCTTGGCCTTCACCTCGAAAGGCACCTCATAGCTGTAGGTGTTGAGGGCCTGAAGGTCGGCGGTGTTGAGCAGCGACGGAACGGTGGCGTTGGCCTTCAGTTCCTCGGTACTAAGATCGTCCTGACATGAAGTCAGTGTGAATGGTGTTGCGGCAACTGTGCTCATGAGCATCAAGCTTGCCAAAGTCTTTAAAGTTCTCATAACTTCTTTTAATTTTTAATGTTTAATGTTTATTGTTTAATCGTTGTTTTATTCTTTGTTCTTGTCAGCGGAAACGTCGTTGTTTCGTTTTGACGGTGCAAAGATAATACGTTTTTTTGCCTCATTCCAAACTTTCGGCCTACTTTCGGTTAAAGTGTATCGGACACACTCTCAATAATCGGACAAATACAAAAAATGGCCCCGATTTCTGTCCGAAACCAGGGCCAAAACGTGAAAT
>ONMA01000048.1 GCA_900318815.1 uncultured Prevotellaceae bacterium | reverse complement strand
CGTACCTTTATAGCTGAAAATCAATCACTTGAATTCAGCTATGCCGAAGCGAAAATACGCCGTAAGACTCACAGAAAAGGAGCGCGAAGAGCTCAGGTCTATTGTCTCCAAAGGTAAAAGTGCATCACGGACCATAAAACGTGCCCATGTTTTACTGCGCCTCGATATATATTAAAGGACTACCAGAGAAGGGGTATAGAGTGCATCTGGCGCAAGAAGCGCGACACCCCTCCTGTCAAAGGGAAGATAACGGGCGACGTGGAAGCTTGCCTCGACAGAATAGTGCATAAATCGAAAAGATTTGAGCTGAAAGGCGAGAGTTTGAGAAAAAAGTATTAACTTTGCCGCCGATAGAGTAAATCACCAACCGAGTGAACGGATATCATCGGAATTGGTGAACGGCTATCGCCGGAATACGCAACGAGACGTTCAGCACGTTCTTTGATGCTATCTACTGGTCAACGGTGACACTGACCACTGTAGGCTATGGCGATCTCTGCCCTGCCACAGACTTGGGACGTCTCATCAGCATGTTCTCATCGCTCTTCGGCGTTGCGGTTATCGCCTTGCCATCAGGCATCATCACAGCTAGTTATTTAGATGAGTTGCGCAGTCTGAAAGAAGGGAAGAAATCTGAGGAAAAAGACCAAGAATAAAGTACATTGAAAATTGAAGATTGAGAATTGAAGATTGAAAATATAAATCCGCCAGATTACCGTAATGATACGGTGCTGCCGCTGCCGATGGAGGTGACGGCCGACGCTTGGGCCGTGGATGCAGCGTGCTCAGGCAATCCGGGGCCGATGGAGTATCAGGCCATCGACCTGGCTACCGGTGCCCGCGTGTTTCACTTCGGACCGATGAAGGGGACGAACAATATCGGCGAGTTTCTGGCCATCGTCCACGCCTTGGCGCTCTGCTGGCAACAGGGGCTGTACACGAAGACCATCTATTCGGACTCGGTGAACGCGATGCTGTGGGTGAAGAAGCGGCAGTGTAAGACCAAGCTGGAACGGACGCCGGAGACGGAGCCGCTCTATCAGATTATTGCGCGAGCCGAACGGTGGCTGCAGACCCACGACTTCCGTAATCCTATCATTAAATGGGAGACCCAGAAGTGGGGTGAGGTGCCTGCCGACTTCGGACGAAAATAGTTCTTGCGTATGAAGATATTTGCTATTGGCATGAATTATGCCGCACACAATCAGGAACTTCACGGGACGCTGAAACGGCCCGACGAGCCTGTGATATTCACCAAGGCCGACTCGGCACTGCTGACACGCGGCAAGCCGTTTTTCGTGCCCGACGACATGGGGCGTATCGACTACGAGACAGAGGTGGTGGTGCGCATCTGCCGCTTAGGCAAGAACATCCCTACCCGCTTTGCCCACCGCTACTATGACGCTGTGACCGTGGGCATCGACTTCACCGCCCGCGACCTGCAGCGACGAGCCAGCGAGGCTGGCCAGCCGTGGACTATCTGTAAGGGCTTCGACGGCTCGGCGGCCATCGGCGAATGGGTAGAGAAGGAGAAATTCATCGACATTCAGCGCCTGCAGTTCCATCTCGACATCAACGGACGGACGGTGCAGGAGGGACGGACGAGCGACATGCTTTACACGGTAGACGAGATTATCAGCTACATTTCGCGGTTCTTCACGCTGAAGACGGGCGACCTGCTCTACACGGGAACTCCCGTTGGCGTAGGTCCTGTCAATATCGGCGACCACTTGGAAGGATGGCTTGAAGAGCGCAAGGTGTTGGAGCTGAACTGCAGGTAAAAAGCCTGCCGATTTCGGGCATAAATAGCCCAATTCTTTGCCTTTAATTCTTTTTAACTTTTACGACAAGTCCTAAGTCTGCAATTTTTCATATATTTGCAGGCAATTAACGTTAATTGAGTGCTAAGAAACGAATGACCGATATCATCTTATCCAGTTTTCTTAGCTTGTTTGCCTTGTTTGGCAAGGAAGAGCAAGTAGACGAGGTGTGGGCAAAAACCATGCTGAGCAACTATTTGCGCCATCATTTCGGCATTCGCAACATCGACTCCTATCTGGATTTGTACAGCGACATGCGCGGTGCGTATGAGCTGACGGACGATATGGATATGACGGAGGCGATGAAGACCATCTGCGCGAATCTGCATGGCAACAGTTCTGCGCGCGAGGAGTCGCTATTGCTGCTCCGTCTGATGGAGTTCTGCGGCTTCAAGGAGGGCTCGTCCATAATGTTCCAGGCGATGGCCGAGCAGTTCCACATCCCCGACAGCGTATTCGCGGATTATAAGGACTACGTGAGTGGCCGTGAGACGGAGCACGTGATGATTCACCCGTTAGAGGGTACCGACGGACAGGTGAAAACGCTCTTTGAACCGACGACGGGCGTGCTGATCTTCACCTATACCGGCACAGACAGTCTGCTGCTGAACGATGTGCCAGTATTGCCGGGAGCTTATCAGGTGATGCTGCAAAGCAGTGTGCTGAAGAGCCGTAATGGTCAGCCCGTCTACTATTCCACCATCATGGAAGCCTACCAGCGTAAGATGGGCGGAAAGGTGGAGAAGGTTCACCCGGTGGAGTACTGCGGACGCGACATCAACTTCCGATTCCCCGGCAGCGACAACGGCATACACAACCTGAGCTTCACGCTCCGCAACGGCGAACTGCTGGCCGTCATGGGCGGCTCCGGCACGGGCAAGACGACGCTGCTCTCGCTCCTGAACGGCAGTATGAAGCCGCAGGAGGGCACACTCACCATCAACGGCCACGACATAGCAGAGCCGGCGGCGAAGTCGCTCATCGGCTTCGTGCCGCAGGACGACCTGCTGATAGAGGAACTGACGGTCTACCAGAACCTGTGGTTCACGGCCAAGCTGTGTTTCGAGGGTATGGCCGCCGACGAGCTGGACCGCCGCGTCATGAAAATCCTGAAGGACTTGGGACTTGAGGCTGCCAAAGACCTGAAGGTGGGCTCGGCCATCAACAAGTTCATCAGCGGCGGCCAGCGCAAGCGCCTGAACATTGCCTTGGAGCTGATACGCGAGCCGGCGGTGCTCTTCCTCGACGAACCGACATCGGGACTCTCGTCGTCAGACACCGAGAAGGTCATCAACCTGCTGAAGGAGCAGACCTTCAAGGGTAAGCTCATCATTGTCAACATCCACCAGCCGTCGAGCGATGTCTATAAGCTGTTCGACCGCCTGTGGCTGCTCGACAAGGGCGGCTACCCCGTCTTCGACGGCAACCCCATTGACGCCATCACCTACTTCAAGGAGGCCGCCAACTACGCCGATGCCGAAACCAGCGCCTGTCCTATGTGTGGCAACGTAAACCCGGAGGTGGTGCTGAACATCATCGACGAGAAGGCACTCACCAGCACCGGCGAACTGTCTGACGAGCGCAAGATGACGCCACAGGAGTGGCACGAGCTGTACTTGAAGAAGCGCAAGCCGATGAAGCAGCCCGCCGTCAGCAACATACCACCCTCAGACCAGCGCAAGCCGGGACCGCTGAAGCAGTTGGCCATCTTCCTGCACCGCAACTTCCGCACGAAGATTACCAACCTGCAATACCTACTCATCACGCTGCTGGAGGCACCGCTGCTGGCCCTGGTATGCTCGTTCCTGACGCGCTATGCCCCGCCAAGCGGCTATACCGTGATGGACAACAAGAACCTGGTGAGCTACTTCTTCATGTCTGTCATCGTGGCCACGTTCATCGGCATGAGCGGCTCGGCCGAGGAGATTATCCGCGACCGCGCCCTGCTGAAGCGTGAAAAGTTCCTGCACCTGTCGTATGGCAGCTATATCTGGTCGAAGATTCTCTTCATGGCCGGTGTCGCGCTCCTGCAGACGTTCCTATTTATTATAGTGGGCAACACCATCATGGGGCTGCACGGACTCTTTGGCGTGTGGTGGCTCGTCCTCTTCGTCACCGCCTTCTTAGCCGGCCTGACGGGGCTGCTGCTGTCACAGTGTCTCAGTTCGGTGGTGGCCATCTACATCAGCATACCGATACTCCTCATACCGCAGATACTGCTCTGCGGACTAGTGGTCAGCTTCTCTGACCTGACGCCGAAGAGTACCACAGGCAACGTGCCGCTCATAGGCGACCTCATACCCTCACGATGGGCCTACGAGGCACTGGCCGTCACGTCGTTCTCAGACAACCTTTACGAGAAGCCGTTCTTCGAGATCGACCGCGAGAAGTACGAGAACCAATATTATAACCTGGGCGTGCTCTATGAGTTAGAGTCGCAGTTGGAGACCATGAAGGACGAGCAGAAGCGCGGACGCGAGGTAAACCCCAACCATCTGCTGACCATCAAGGAGAACCTGCCCGTGCTGACAGCCTTCTGCGGTGTGAAGCCCTACAACGGCAACTACGACTACACGTCGTTGCGCCAGTATCTGAAGGATGCCGGACGCGTGCTGAGCAAGCTCGGCAATGAGGTGACGCTACGGGGCGACCGTCTGATGAGCCGTTTCATCCGTGAGAACGGCAAGGACGAGATGCTCCAGCTGAAGCGCGACAATTATAACTTGAAGTTAGAGGAGTTTGTGGCAGGCGCCGACCAGGGGCGTATGCTCGACGTCATCGACAACCACATCGTGCCGCGTGCCGGACTGGTGTTCCTGACGCCTTCGAGCCACATCGGCCGTGCCCCGTTCTACAGCAGCATGAAGATAATAGGCCCGTGGCAGGTGAAGACCCTGTGGTTTAACCTGGCCGTGATGCTGCTCATGAGTATGATAGTAATAGTATTATTAATAACTAAAATTTTTGTAAAATGAAGAAATTATCAATTTTTGCCGTGGCTTTTGCAGCCATGATGTTTGCCGCCTGCGGTGGCAACAAAACCGCTCAGACCGCTGAGCAGGAGGATTCGGTAAAGAGTTTCGAACAGGAACAGATTGAGGCCAGCATCAAGATGCACTTCGACAGCCTCGCTTCTGAATTAGGCAAGCTCAAGCAGCTGCCCGTCGTCGAGAAGGACGGCCAGATTACGCTGACCGAGGAAGAGAAGCAGGTGAAGCCCGACTATCTGTTAGACCTGGCTGCTGCCGACAATGCCATGACGCTGTCAGAGAAGTACCGCGTGCTCAGCGCCATCGAGGTTGACAAGGAGCTGGCTAAGCTCTACGAGATGCCTGTTGACGACTATGACAAGGCTATCGGCAAACTGGTGGCTGAGATCAACGACCCCTCATTCAAGAGTGTGAAGGAAGGTGAGGGCATCTACGAGGCCACACAGGCTCTGTATGACGCCATGAACGAGAACGGCCGCATCAACTACTTCTGGCAGATTGTGGCTACTTCGCTCATCGAGCAGCTCTACATCACCTCGCAGAACACCGAGAAGTTCATTGGCTCGTTCACCGACGACGCTGCTGCCAACGTTACTTTCCGCATCATCCTCATCCAGGACGCCCTCGACCGTCTGACAGAGTATGATCCCGAGGTGTCGCCCGTAGCTCAGGCTATCGCACCTTTGGCAGTTCTCAACGCTACTACCGTCGACGAGCTGAAGTCGCAGCTGGCTGAGGCTAAGGAGCAGATTGCCTCCGCTCGCAACACGCTGGTGAACCTGACGAAGTAATAATAAACTTGTCTTTTTGAAACGAATTATCCTAAATTTAGGATAATTCGTTTCTTTTTTTGTAGCTGACGATGAGATTGTCGCCGTATTGTTCCCGATGGTCGACGGCAATGGCGGCAGGCAGTTGTGGAGCAAGCGTCCCGTCGCTGACGGTCAGCGCTAAGTTGGTTTCCACACGCAGCTCGTCCCACAGTCCGTCATCAAGAAACGACTGTAGCGTCTTGGCACCACCCTCCACTATCAACGACTGCACCCCGTGAGCATGCAGGCTCTCGAGGTTCAACGGGTGCAGATGGTCGACCACCAGCCGACGGGGCGACGGTCCGCGCCAGTGGCGGACGGTCAGCTGCGGGTGCTCGCGCTCGTCGGTGACGCGCCCCACGAGGATGGCGTCTTCCTCGGCACGCAGCTTGTGCGAGAGCATCTGGGTGAAGTCCGACGATATCTGTAGCGGCTGCCCGTGGTCGTCAATAAAACCGTTGACCGTCTGCGCCCATTTTAATATAATGTACGGGCGATGCAGGCGGTGGAAGATGAAGAAACGGCGGTTCAGCGCCTTACACTCCGCTTCGAGCACACCAACGGTAACGTCAATACCTGCCTCTTGCAGCCGTCGGATGCCGCGTCCCTGCACCTCGGCAAACTCATCAACGCAGCCCACAACCACGTGGCGCACGCCTTTGCGCACAATCAGGTCGGCACAGGGCGGCGTCTTGCCGTAGTGCGAACAGGGTTCCAGCGATACGTACATCGTCGCCTCCTTCAGCAGCGCCTCGTCCTCGGTGCCTACTGAGGCAAAGGCGTTCACCTCAGCATGGCCCTCGCCGCAGCGCACATGAAATCCCTCACCGATGATTCGTCCACCGGCCACTATCACAGCCCCAACCATAGGGTTAGGCTTGGCATTCTGCCGACCATTCTTCGCCAACTGGATGCAGCGTCGCATCCAACGCTCGTCTTCTGTCACTATCATGCTGCAAAGTTACTCATTTTTTCGCTTCTTTCTCACTTTTTCTTCTGAAAATTTGGCAATGTCAAAAAAAACACATATCTTTGCAGGCAGATAACACAGACATACTAATCCGAGGATTCCGACATCAGAAGCGTGCGTCGGAATTCTTTATTTTTTGTCTGCCTAAAATTTATAAATAGTATAAACATTAAATCGAAAATAAATTGTAAATCGTAAATTAATAAATTGTAAATATGTCCTATATGTCACAAGAAGGCTACGACAAACTGTTAGCCGAACTGAAACACTTGGAGAGCGTGGAACGCCCCAAGGCATCGGCCGCCATCGCTGAAGCACGCGACAAAGGCGACCTGAGTGAGAATAGTGAGTACGACGCCGCCAAGGAGGCACAAGGCCACTTGGAGGCAAAAATCAACCAGCTGAAGCTGGCCATCTCGGAAGCAAAGATCGTCGACACCTCGCGCCTGTCTACCGACTCGGTGCAGATCCTGTCGAAGGTGGAGATGACCAACCTGGCCAATAAGGCCAAGATGACCTACACCATCGTCAGCGAAAGCGAGGCCAACCTGCGCGAGGGCAAGATCAGCATCACCACGCCGATTGCCCAGGGACTGCTGAACCACAAGGTCGGCGACGAGGTGGAAGTGAAGATTCCACGCGGCACCATCAAACTGCGTATTGACAACATTACTGTGGGATAAATGAATGAGTAATGAGGAATTTCTAATTTAACAACGAATCATGGATATTTTCTCAAAGATTGCTGCTGGAGAGATTCCCAGCTACAAGTGCGCCGAGAACGACGAGTTCTACGCATTCCTCGACATCAATCCGCTGGTGAAGGGTCACACGCTGGTGATCCCGCGCCGCGAGGTAGACTACTTCTTTGATATGGACGACGACGAACTGGCACGTTACCAGCAGTTCGCCAAGCGTGTGGCCGTCGCCATCAAGCGCGCCTTCCCCTGCCGCAAGGTGGCACAGGTGGTACTCGGACTTGAAGTGGCTCACGCCCATATCCACCTCATCCCCATGCAGACAGAGCAGGACGCCGACTTCCGCCGCGAGAAACTGAAGTTGACGGAAGAGGAGTTCAAGGAAATAGCAGCGAAAATTCTTGCAGAATTTTCCTAAACAAACTCCTCACCATATTTCAGCCTGACCTCATTCACGTATTTCCTTATCAGCGCCGACGAGTCGCCCTTCTTGCAGATGAGCAGCACGTCGTCAGCCTCGGCCACGATATAACCCTCAAGCCCCTGGATGACGGCCAGGTGGCCTTTAGGCATCTTGACGACGTTGTCGTGACAGTCCTCCATCAGCACCTCTGAGTTGATAACCACGTTGTCGCCGTCGCCGTGACTCATCAGCTCGTAGACGGAGTGCCACGTGCCCAGATCGGCCCACCCGAAGTCGGCTTTCATCACATACACGCCGCTCGTCTGCTGTAGCACGCCCTGGTCGATGGGGATGTTGGGCAGCGAGGCATAGTTGCGCTGGATGAAGTTCAGCACCTGGTCGATGGTGTAGGTGTTGTTCTCACACATACCCGGCGCAAAGAGCTCAAAGAACAGCTGCCGCAGACACTGCCGCAGACAGGTAGCGTTGCACAGGATGAGACCCGTGTTCCACAGGAACTCACCGCTCTTGATGAACATCTGGGCAAACTGGCGTTCGGGCTTCTCTATGAACGACTTGACTGTGTACACGTTGGGGTACTGTCCGTTTGCGCCCATCTGAATATAGCCGTAGCCGGGTTCCGGGCGCGTCGGCTTCACGCCTACGACGAGCAACACGTCACGACTTCCCACAATCTCCAGACCGGTGCTGATGTTGCGATAGAAAGCCTCGTCGTTAGTCACGTACTGGTCGCTCGGCGTGATGATGATGCCGGCCCTCTCGTCACGCTTCTGAATATGTAGCAACGCCAGCGACACACTGGCCGTCGTATTGCGGTTGACAGGCTCTATCATCAGGCAGTCGGCGCCTAACTCCGGCAGCTGTTCGCGCACCAGCGGCGCATACTCCTGGTTGGTACATACGTATATATGGTCTTGGGGCATCATTCGTGCAAAGCGGTCGAACGTGTCCTGCAACTGTGTGCGTCCTGTTCCGAAGAAGTCAACAAACTGCTTGGGTTTTTGTTCACGACTGCATGGCCAAAGGCGAAGTCCTATACCGCCTGCCAGGATAATGCCGAAATGTTTTTCTGATTGATACATATAGATAGATTTACAAGTTAGCTCATATTCGGCTACGAAGATACGGATTATTATTGAGAAAAGCAAGTATTTTTAAGATTTTTAGCGGAAACTTTTGTCATTTCATTTTTTCTTATTACCTTTGCACCCGCAAAAAGGCCCAGATGGCGGAATCGGTAGACGCGCTGGTCTCAAACACCAGTGGGGCAACCCGTGCCGGTTCGACCCCGGCTCTGGGTACAATATGTACAGGATGTCATATCCAAAGCGAAGTGCTGTAAGACAACAACTTACAGCACTTTTTTAATACCCAGAGATAGCCTGGATTCAATTAAGCATCGGCACTATCGCTCTCGAGAAACATTGAATCGTCCATCTCGGCCAGTGACTTCTTTTTCTTGTTCTCACGCGCACCGGCCTTGAGCAGGTTGCGGGCAGCGGTGATGATGCTGGGGCCGCCGTCGGCGGTGGTAATCTTCAGGCGCAACATTTTCTTGAGCGTATCGTTCATACTGGCTTCTACATCTGAGAAGCGTTGGCCGAAGTCCTGCACGCGCTCTATCACGGTGTTGGCAGCATCCATCATGGCCTGCTGGTTAGTCAGCTGGCGCACCTGCGTCCACATCATTTCCAGTACGCGCAGGTTCATATACATGGTCTGTGGCCCCAATATCATAACACCCTCGTCGTAAGCCTCGCGCCATAGCGTAGCGTCATTGACGAGCGCCAAGTTCAGCGCCCCCTCTATGGGCACATACATAATGGCAAAGTTCAAGCGGTTGTAGCCCTCGGGCAGGTAGCGGGTGTACTCCTTGCGCGCCAAGCGCCTGACTTGCGCCCTGACGCTGTCGATGTGTGCCTTGAGAAACTGACTTTTCTCTGGCGTGCCGTCCTCGGCATTCATATAGCGTTCGTAGTCGGTGAGCGACATCTTGGAGTCTACCACAACGTGGCGGTTGTTGGGGAAATGGAGTATGAAGTCGGGTATCATACCCCGACCGTCGTCGCCCTTAGCCGCCCTGCCACCTTTGTCCTTCAGCGTCTCCTGGGTATCGAACTGCTCTCCCTCGCGGAGTTCAAGGTCTTCCAAAAGTTGTTTTAGTTTCAGCTCGCCGAAGTTACCCTGCACCTTCACTTCACCTGTCAGCGCCCTCGTCAGGCGGTCGGCTGTCTCGCCAATGGCCTCGCTCCGCTGCATATTAATTTTGATGGTCTCGTCAAGACGCGTGAGAGCCTCAGCCTGCTGTTCCTTACTCTTGGCCAGGGCCTCCTGCATATCTTTCAGACTGCGCTGCAGGGGGTCGATAATCTTCGATACCTGTTCAAGGTTCTCCTCGCTCAGTTCGTCCTGCCGTCTTTTCAACACCTTCTCCGATGTCGTCTGCATCTGCTCCCTGATGAGTTCCATCTGACCCTTCACCTGTTCCTCGTTCATTTGGCGGAGAGCAGTTATCTGACTTTCATGAGCCTCTTTCACCAAACTAATTTGCTTGGCGAAACCTTCCTTCAGGTCCTTGATTTTACTTTCGTAACTATAGACGAGCATTGCCACGATAATAATGGCAATAACCGCTACGATGATTGCTTGTTCCATATTCAAAAAGCATTTTCGGCCTACAAAGATACGATTTTTTATTTTATCCCACAAAGAAATTGCGAAAGATTTGGCTGGTTGAACTTTTTGCCGTATCTTTGCAGCATAATAATCAAAAAGACATTTAGAGATATGACTACCATCATTGCCATTGCGGCCTTTGTCGCCGTAGCACTTGTCGGCTGGTTTATTGCCGAAGGAAAAGGGAAATTCGTGACCTACAGCAATAACGAACAGGAGGATGCCGTACTGGCCCAGAACCGTTGCCAGCTCGAAGAGAAAGGCTATACAGAGCTGAACATCAGCGACGTGATACGCACCATTGCCACTACGGGCTACAGCGCCGTCTAAATCGAAGGCAATTCCTTGCGATAGCAGCGGTGGCGGCGGACAATTTCGCTGTCCAGATACTGCCATTGGGCGAGGACACCCTCGTTGCTCTCCATCTGCGGTCCAGTTACTGCCCAGCGGAAGCCGTAGCGCTGATATTGGTGGATGAGGTCATCGAAGATAAGGGCATTGGCTCCTTTTGAGCGGTATTCTGGCAGCACACCGATGAGCAGCAGGTCGACGGTATCGGTACGATGCCGCTTCAGTATTTGCAGCACGTGCCACCAGCCGAAAGGCCACAGCCGTCCGTCGCGCGTTTTCTGCAGGGCACGGCTGAGTGATGAGAATGTGATGCCAAAGCCTATCATCCTGTCGCCATCCATTATAGCCGTCACAAGATTCAGGTCGGCTATCTTGATATAGTCGTTCACCAGCTTGTCTATCTGTTGTTGAGACAACTGGCTGAATCCATACAAATCCTTATAGGTAGCATTCAGCAGTCGAAACACCTCGCGCCCCATCCCTTCGTCGATGAGTTCACGGCGAGTAAATTTGTGGACACGCAGCCCATAGCGCTTCTCTACCATCTGGGCTATCTTGTGAAACTTATTATTATCGTCCTTGGGAACCTTCACGCGCAGTTCCACATAGTCGTTATCCTTGCGGAAGCCTCCCATCGCCTCAATATGTCTGGGATAGTACGGATAGTTATAGTTGACATACATCGTTGAGAGTTCGTCGAAACCATCGACCAACATTCCCTCACGGTCGGTATCGATGAAACCTAACGGACCGGCCATCTCTGTCATTCCACGCTCACGTCCCCACTCCTCAACAGCCTTGAGCAGGGCCGCCGACACCTCCTGGTCGTCGATGAAGTCCAGCCATCCGAAACGCACTTGCCGACCATGCCACTGCTCATTGGCACGGCGGTTAATGATGGCAGCCACACGCCCTACAACCTTGTTCTCGCGCAGGGCCAAGAAGTAGTCGGCCTCACAACACTCGAACGACGGGTTCTTGTCGCGTCGGAGTGTGGCCATCTCGTCGAAATAAAGAAAGGGAACAGCCTGCTGGCTGCCGCGATATAAATCGTAGTAAAACTGAACGAACTGTTTCAGTTCGCGTTTTGTAGTGACTTTTCGTATCTCAACCATACTTATTTGCAAATTGCGACTGCAAAGTTACAAATTAATCCTTAATCTCTTTGTGTTTTTAGAAAGAAAAATAACAGTAACTTTCAAAAAAAGGGGATTTTATTGGACAAGTCTATTCCTTAGTGGTTATATGTCTGTACGATTTTGGTAGAGACAACCATCAAGACGGCATAGAAGACGAGGCCAGTGACGAGGCCGGCTACAACGTCGATGGCATAGTGGGCACGGATATAGACGGTAGACATACACATCAGCACCAGCATGGTGCCCACAAACCAGGAGAGTGGGCGCGACTTGGTACGCAGAGCTAACAGCAGCATGACGATTGTGGCGCCGACATGACTGCTGGGGAAGGCGGCTGTGGGCCGTTCTCCGGCAGCGTGGGCGTGGAGCATGAACTGATAGAACCAGCCGTCCTGGTAGCCCGGCATCGTCATCATCTCGTCGTGGGTGAGGAAGTAGTCGCCAATATTGGGGAACACGCCAGCGGCGATATTGTCGAGACCAACGGCCAGATAGTAGTACTGCGGTCCCGTGACGGGCAGCAGGTCGAAGATGACGTAGAAGGCAAAGAAGGAGCCGATGACAACAAAGGACGCGCGCTGGAACTCCTGATAGCGGCGCAGGAAATAATAGAGGGTGACGGTAAGGATGAGTACGAAGTAGCTGCTGTAGCCCAGATACATCAGTTCGCTCCACACGGCCCACGGCATCTTCTGGCTGAAGACCAGCGCCGGCTGGAAGCCGAAGAGCGACTGCTCGTACTGCGCAAACACATGGTCGAGGTTAGGGAGTACGCGGTTCAGTTCGTAGGTGTCAGGATACCACCATGAGAGCATAGCCAACTGCAGCATCACGCGACAGAGCATCGTCAGGCGGCAGGGCACCAGTCGGTAGACTCCCCACAGGGCGACCATCGAAACAGCGGCATGAAAGCGTCCCCAGAGCATCGCCACAGGGTCGGGGTGCTTCGTCCACGTGAAGAGGATCATCAGCGTCGTCAGCAGCATATAGCCAACGACCACCCACTCTGCCGCTATCAGTCCGCGTTGCGGTTTCTTCTCTATCGCAAAAAATTCCTTGATCACAGCCAGCCCTGCTCCTTATACCATTTGATACTGCGGCGTACGCCCTCCTTCAGCTTCACCTGTGGCTGATAGCCCAACTCGTCGATGGCTGGCTGTATGTCGCAGCGCCAGTTGCGCTGGCGCAGGATGTTGTACTTGTCGTTGTTCAGGGCGGAGATCTTGCCCGTCATCCGTCCAATGTGTTCGCCGAAGAACGTCACGATGCGCAGCACCCAGACTGGCGCCGTGATGCGTATCCACCAGGGACGGCCTAACTCCTCGTGGATGAGGTCGCTGAATGTGGTCGACTGATAGACCTCGCCGTCGCTGAGGAAGTACTTGCGGCCCGTCTGCCCTTTTTCTATAGCGAGGAAGACAGCCTGGACGACGTCGCTGACGTAGACGAAGGTGATGTCCTGACGCTTATAGCCCACGGCGAAGTCGCTATGACCCTTGATGCTCTTCGCCATTAGGAAGTAGTCACGCTCTCGCGGGCCATAGACACCCGTAGGCCGCAGGATGACGTAGGGGAAGTCCTTCAGCGTGTCTAACCATTGCTCGGCCTCGAGCTTGCTGCGTCCGTACTCGGTGTTGGGGCGCGGCGTATCTGTCTCGCGGATTTCCTCGTAGGGCTGCTGTTCGCGGATGGCGCCGAAGACGCTGAGCGAGCTGAGGTAGACAAAGCGCTTCAGCGGCATCTGCAGCTGCTGGAGCGCTTGTACCAGATTCTTAGTACCCTCGGTGTTGATGCGGCGGAAGTCGCGCTTGTCAATACATTTCGTGACGCCAGCCGCATGGACGACATAGTCGAACTGATGGGGACGCAACTGCTCAATGAGCTCTTCGCGCGACGATAGGTTCAATGCTATCAGGTTGATGCGTTCGTCCTGCAGATAAGCTTTCGACGAACTGCCGCGAACCGCTGCCCACGTATCCAGTCCTCTTTTTAGTGCCTCTTCTATAATGAACGAGCCGATGAAGCCGCTGGCTCCTGTTATCAGTATCTTCATTTTTCTTCCTTTTTGGCTGCAAAGGTACAAAAATAAACTGACTATCCGTACAAATCGCCCACGTTTTTGTTTCCTAACGTCAGGAAGGCGCTGAGTTCGCTATCTCAATGTCGGTAGCCCCTCACGCGCGCGAACTATGATAGCGAAAGCGGAAAACATCCCACCCATGTCGCCCATCCCACCCGTAGCGTAGGAGCGACATGGGCGACATGGGCGGGATGTTTTCTGGTTAAGACAACCATATATATTGTAACCAGACAAACTGAGAATCACAGACAAAGTGAGACGATGTCGAGATACGAGATACGAGGTACGAGGTATGCAAACGTCACGGCCGCTCGTGAAAAAATATAAGCCGCTCGTGAAAAAATATAAGCCGCTCGTGAAAAAATATAAGCCGCTCGTGAAAACGTCACGGCCGCTCGTATGGAGGATTGTGATAATGGTTTTCTTGTTCATTATCATTTCGTTTTTATTTGTTATTGGAAAAAAAGCCATTGAATTTCTCTTTCAGTTCATCCCCGAAGATATTGCGGGCTCTTAGCATGCAGTACACACCGAGGATGATAAACGGGATGGAGAGTATCTGACCCATATCGATGGGCAGCGATGCCTCGAAGGCTTCTTGTATCTCCTTGGTGTACTCGATGAAGAAACGGAAGGTGAATATATACGTCAGACAGAAGCCGAAATACCAGCCTGTGCCAACCTTCTCAGGCATACGCTTGTGTAGTGTCCACAAAATGAAGAAAAGGGCAGCGTAGGCGATGGCCTCATACAGCTGGCCAGGATGACGAGGTACGGCATCGACCTTCTCGAAGACAAACGCCCAGGGAACATCCGTAATCTTGCCGATAATCTCGGAGTTCATCAGATTGCCCAGACGAATGAAACAGGCTGTCGTCCCTGTGGCGATAGCTATGTTGTCCAACACGCGCCAGATGCTGAGTTTAGTTTTGCGGACATAGAACCACAGGGCAACGATAAGGCCGAAGGTACCTCCGTGTGAGGCGAGGCCTTGATAGCCTACATATTTCCATCCGTCATTTGTCAGGAAACGGATGGGTAGGAACATCTCCACAAAACCTTTTCCTGAGGTCAGAAAATGGTCGGGTTCATAGAAAAGGCAGTGCCCCAGTCGGGCACCGATCAGGATACCGAAGAAACAGTAGATGTAGAGCGGAGCGAAGAGTTCGTCCTTGATCTTCTGCTCTTTATACAGGCGTTTCACCACGAGAAAGGCCAGTACGATTCCGATGCTCCACATCAGCCCGTACCATCGCACAGACAGCGGACCCAGTCTGAATGCCACGAGGTCTGGATTCCAGACGATATATAGCAATTGGTTCATAAAACCTCCAAAACGCAAGAAGATTGTTTTATACGAAATAATAAGCAGAGAAGATTCCCAGGAGATTACATGTGACATGCGTAATCACACAATAGCGAATATCTCTGGTTCTCATATACATCAGACAAAGAACGACCGCCATAATCAGTGTGTCTAATCTCCAAACGCCTGTACCCACATGCGCCGCGTAAAAGATGAGTGCATTGGAAACGACAATCGCTATCTTGCCGAAAGAGGCTCTTTCCATCACGGATATGTACCATTTCCGTAAAAGCAATTCCTCTGCAATGGGGCCGATGATGGCGAAGGAGAATATATGCAGGATAAGGGTCGCCAGAGTATAGGACTCCCGAGGGTCTGTATTAGGTGCGTCAAACAAGGAGGTCAGCAGAAGTATAATGAGCTGCCAGAGGACTCCCAATGCCAGGGATAGAATAACCGTCTTCAGGTTCATTCCAAGGCTCGGATTACGCCATATTCCCAACTTCTCTTTCTTGTCTTCGTAAAGTAGGACGACAAAAATTGCTAACGGCCACAGAAGGTTTCCAATATCCAATATTGTACGACTGAAAGGGATGTCCCGCCCGAAAATATAGGCGAAGTAGGGCAACAGGAAAACGCCCATCAAGATGAAGGAAGCAAGAAAGACTCTTGTCATCTTGAAAATAGTTTCTTTTTTAGAGTAAGTCATATAATTTCTTTGATACAATCATAAATTCCGATTTTTACAGGTTCATTTCTCTTTTGTAAAACGAGCTATCTCCTCGTTGGAATCTGTGTGGTACCAAACCATTTCAGAGTCCGTCAGTTTACGGACATCAACTTCAAGGTAGATTTTGGATTCCCCGTTGTAAGTTTTTCCTGTAAAGATATTCATGTGTCCCGTTTCTCCAACCCTATAA
>ONMA01000050.1 GCA_900318815.1 uncultured Prevotellaceae bacterium | reverse complement strand
AGGAAGACCTAAGCTGAAGTAAGGGGAATGCCATGAGAGAGGCAAAGGATTATTTCCCCTCGTTTTGAGGAATCTTTACCGGTCTGAGGGAATTTTACGCTTAAATACAACGAGTGTACGGTAGTGAACGTAATGACCGACAACGATGACCACGACAACACTGCTCAGCCATATCTCACAAGCAAGCTGGAAGCTCCTATCGACATCATCACCTTCAGGGTGCTACTTGCCTACAAGCCACAAGGTTACAATACTCCTGCCAGACTGCTACGCAAGAAGATCGGCACAGAAATAGACGGCAGATATGAGACAATAGGATCCGTTCCGTTTGACAGGGAGCATAAGTTGTACTATCACTGCCTCATCAACCCAGAACCAGGCTACATCTACAAGATAGAATGGGAGAAATAAACACTTCTCCCATTTTTTCTGCCAATGTTTCTAAAACGTATCGACAAATTCGGTTCGAATAGTTATCAGGCCGCTTACGTAAGGATGGCGACGGGCTTCAGCAGGAAAGTGACGAGCTGGTAGCCGTTGCAGGCAAACAGCACCAAGGCAAGGAGAGCGACTGCGACGCGCAAGAGCCAGAGCCACGGGCCACGGCTATGCGCGAAGGCAAACGCCAGGGCAACGGGCACGACGAACAGCCAGTGGGGAGCCATGATGTGTATCTCGTTGAGACCGAATCCGAGGACGAGGTGCAGGAAGAGGTCACACGCGAACATGCCAAGAGCGAGCCATAGCAGCCACTGGCGACGACCCATCCAGATGCCCAACAGGAACAGCAGGACAACGGCTCCCTCGATGCCGTAGGCCCAACGGTGGACGTAAGGCACGAAAACGGGACGGCTCACCAAGGTGTCCTCAAGGAAATTCTGCTGGTGGAAGAGGATGCTCTCGCCAAACATGTTCTCGTAAAGGCTCTTCCAGCGCGAGGTGGTCACGTCGGTCCATCGGAGCAACCCCTTCTCGGAGACAGGCTGTCCGCTCTTCTCGGCTTGCAACCGCAACACCCGCTGGCGACGGGCCTGACGGTTGCGCTCCACCTTCTGCTGCTCAACGGGCAAGGAGAGGATGCGCTGTTCCTCCTGCTCTGCCTGGCGTTGCCGCATGGCTTTCTGAGACTCCTCGCGGGGAATGACCACGTTGGTACGCTGCCACACCGCTACACCAAGGAGCAACACAAGGGACAGGGCAAGCGGCACCATGTAAGGCCGCAGGGCAGACCACCAGCCATGAAGGGAACTGACGTGCAAGGCACCAGAGACGAAGAGCAGGGCCAGCAGCACCTTGGGCCCATTGGACAGCGTGACGCCTGCTGTGATGAGGAAGAGCAACGTCCATTGCCACGGAGTAAGCTGCCGGCCTGTCGTGACGGCGTGGCACGCCACATAGAGCGTACACAGCAGGAGCATCATCGACGGAGTGAAGTGGTCGGGCACGATGACCGACAATAGGATGTAGGCCATCGAGAAGAAGAAGGCGGAGAGCAGCAGCGCGTCTCCCCGCCCTACGCCGACGGCCTCACGCAGGATGCGGAACAGGAACAGGAAGGAATAGACCGAGCAGCACGTGAGCAGGACGGCCACGATGAACTGCACGCAATTGACTCCCGACAGCCACGAGAGTTCGCCGTTGAGCATAGCCAACGGCCACGCCATCCAGTTCAGCAACGGATGGCGCACCACATCATAATAATAGTCCCATTCGGAAAGGCCCCAATAGGTATAGGGGTCGTAGCCTGCCAACTGAAACCCGTGCTGGATGGCATTTTTGTAAGGCCCTAAGCCCGGCTGACGGAAGAAAGCGTTCAGGCGAAGCACAAACAGGACGTTGAGTGCTGCACTCAACAAGGCAACGACGACGGCAGGCCAGTATTCGTCGCGGCGAAGGCGGAAAAGTCGTAACAGGTGCATAGGCATGGAATTACTCGGAACGGAAAGGTTTGAAGTGGGCCTCATCGGCAAAGGCAAGCAGGGCACGGTCGCCGCCGCTGTCGCCAAAGGCCGTCAGGTGATAGTGTTCGCGGTCGGGAAAGAGGGCCAGCAGGCGGTTCACCTTCTCGACCCCGTGGCAGTTCTTCGTCAGGAAATGTCCGGTGAGCACGTCATTCTCGACGGCAACCTGCGTGCCCACCACGCGGGCCGACGGCAGGAAGGGCTGCACCCAGTTCTCGATGGAAGCCGTAACGATGACCACGGTACTGCCCTCGGCCTGCGCCTTCCGCAGCGTCTCTACCCCTTTGGGGCGCAGGATGTGCCGGTGGCAGGCGGCAAAGCGGCGGCAAAGTTCGTTGAACGCATCAATCGGCATACCACGGAAAAAGTAGCAGAACAGCCGTTCCTTGGCCCGCCCGTTGTCGTAGAGTCCCAGCATGGAAAGGACTATCCACGGGGAGAGCAGCAGTAGGCCAAGCAGGAAGCGCGTTGTACCAGCATGGTAGTGCAGGATGGCGGCTAAAGAATCGGCAGAAGTGAGCGTGCCGTCGAAGTCGAAGGCATAGATATGGCGTTTCATAGTTTAGGGGCGGGAATGTGGTCGATAATCTGTTTGACGGCCCACGACAGGCCGATGGTCACCACGACATAGAGCATCAGTCCGTCGTAGATGTCATCCTTCCAAGCCACGATGATGAGCAGTTTGCGAGCGATGGGATGGGCCACGAACATGGCAGCCGACAGGCTACCCAGCCATTCGGCCACGCGGAAGAGCGACTGCGGCAACGACCTGACCAGTGCCACGCTGGCTACGATGACGGGCAGCGGAATCCATAGCCATGCTTGGAAGTGGAAGCATAGGGCAAACGCCAGTGCAAACGTTGCCACGCTGACGAGCAGCCATCCGTAGGGACGGAGGGATAAAGCCGGGATGCGGTCGCCATGCCTTGCCAACAGGATACCTGCCCCGAAGGGAAGCATGCCGCCCACGAAGTTGTAGCGCAGTCGGTTGAGCGCAGCCCCCGCAGGGTCGCAAGACAGCTGCAACAGCCAGCAGACGGCTATCAGCCCCACGACAAGGAGCGAACTGCGCCGGTAGAGCAGCAGCCTGTAGACCACGTAAAGCTCCATCATCAGGCCGAAGAACCAGTAGATGCCGGGCCAGATGATGCTCTCGGGCGTAGGCAGCAGGTTGATGGTCATGCTGAGCTGGGCCAGGACGTTGTACCAATGGAAGTGGAAGCGTCCGGGCGTGACGGTATCGACAAAGACGAACAGCACAAAGCCCACGATGAGCATGCGCAGCAGCTTCAGGTAGTTGTAGCGAAGGAAAGGGAGTGCATCGCAGTGGGCATGCTCATACTTACTGACAAGTCCGAAGCCACTCAGGAACAGGAAGACGGGCACGCCGTAATGGCCAAAATAAGAAAGGAGATGTACGGGCAAAAGAGCATCGGGATGGGTGAGCATCTGCCAGAGACGTTCGTTGTTGCGCTCTAAGTACAGGTACTCGTTCTCCTGCACTATCTTCCCGATGAAGTGGCAATAGTTATGGAGAACGATGGCGGCAATGGCCAGTCCGCGCAGGGCGGTGCATTCGGTGCGGGTGAGCATATTCATAGTTGATTGTAGTCGGTAGTAGCCTTGAGCAGTCGCGGGCGACGCTCGTCGTAGATGCTGTCCAACAGGTCGTACTGCCTGCGGTAGAGGGGCGTGTGTATGCCGCCAAGGCGCAAGAGCAGATGGGGCAGCAGGTCAATCATATAGGGGCGGTGACGATAGCGACGGATGGCAGCCCATTCGTCGGGATGGGTGCTGCGGAAGGAATCCGAAGCCCATATCCAGAAGGGAATCTCAAACTCTTCGCGGGCAATCCGACGGTCGATCTGCGCGGAATGCAGACGTCCGTAGATGCCCAAGGAGTCGTTGAAACATTCCTCGCCGTGGTCGGGCATGTAGATGACAACGGCCTCCTGCTGCTCGAAACGGCGCAGAATCTGGTCGACCACGGAGTCGTTGTAGAGTACGGCGTTGTCGTAGTCGGCGTTGATTTGCTGGCGTTCCTTCGACAAGTCGGCACGGTCGTAGTCGGCGGGTGTGAAACGGCGGCGCGTGCGACGGGGGAAACGGCCTAAGTAGTCCACGTGCTGCCCCATGAGATGGAAGATGGTAAGCTGGTGCTCGTATGGCTGCTGCTTGTGCAGCGTGTCGTAGTCGCGGAGCAGTCCTTCGTCGAAAGGATGGGTACGGGTGTTGCGGTCATCGAACAGGACGCGGCTGAGCTGCGGGTCGTTCAGGAAGAAACCGCCGCTGAAGTCGAACACCTGCTCGCCGGCACGGGGCATGAACTGGTTGGTGAGGAAGGTGACATGATAGCCCGCACGGCGTAACAGCTCGGGGAAGAGCGGGGCATCGAACCACTCCCCTTCGTCGCCGACAGCATGAAGCGAGAAGACATGCTTAAAGACGAAACTGGTCAGGTTCCACGGAGCCACCACGTCGGTAAAGACGACAAGGCTGCTGTCGCGCAGCCGTTCCAACTGCCGGGGGGTCGTGGGATGGTCGTAGCCATAGAGCTGCGAACGGTAGCGGTTGTAGCTCTCGCCGATGACAAGGACAATCTGAGGAGTAAGGAAGTCGCAGCTGTCGATCACGGCCCGCCCCGTGTTGCGCCGCAGGGCAACGATTTGCCGGGCGGCAAGCCGGTTGGCATACAGACTGAACGCCATGCGGTAAGCGGGCAGATAGAGGGTGGCATGCTCCTTGGTGGTCAGCTCGTGTTCCACCTCGCCGATGTTCTCAGCAGAGAACAGGCGTAGCATGGCCTGCTTGTTGGGCCAGCACCAGGCAGCGCAATAGCCGAAGACGGCAAGCGACAGCACACCCAGAAAGGCCTGGGCCGTAGCCGACAGGGGCAGAACGCTCCTGTGCCTTCGCCGAAGCCACCAGCCGAAGAAAGAACAAAGCGCATGAAGCAGGGCAATGAGCAGTACGCCGCCCGTGAGGGAAGTGAAGAGGTCGCTGCCTAAATAAGATGAAAGGAACTCGCCCGCCTCGCGCCGGTTGGTCTCGAAAAAGAGCATGAGCATGGTCGGCGTAAGCGTCGACTCGAAATGGACATAGCAAAACACGTCGATGAGTGCCACGGCATAGAGCGCGAAAGCTATCAGCAGGCGCACCCACCGGCGGACAGGCCATGGGACAAGTGCCAGCAGAACGCAAAGCCCATAGAGGTCGAAGAAAAGCTCTGACCCTGAAAGGTCGTAGGGACGGGCACCGCGCAGGTGCAACGGCAGCTCATTCTGCGTGCAGAACCAGCCCAGTGCATACATGAACACAAAGAAAAGGGTGTTCTTCTGGATGGGCTTCCAGCAAAGGGCCGGCAGTGACAGCAGTCGTTTCATGCGTCAGGCATAAAGTCTTTTCACGTCGTCGATGATGGCTTCGGGCACCAGGCCAACGATGCTTTCACCCCTCTTTACCCGCTGGCGGATCTCAGTGCTCGAAACGTCGAAAAGAGGAAGATGCGTAAGGATGCTCGGTGCAGGAGCCGACGTGCCTGCCGCCTTGAGGGCAGCGGGAGACGCAGGCGACGCATCCCTGCGGGGATAGACAATCAAAGGGTAATGCTGCCGGATGTCATCGGCACGATACCAGCGGGCGAATCGCTCCCAGTTGTCGCCGCCAATGATGAGCGAGAACTGGTGTTCGGGGTAAGCCTTGCGCAAGGCTTCCAGGGTGTTCCAGGTGTAGGACGGCCTCGGCAGACGAAACTCGAAGTCGCAGGCGTCGATGCCCGCTACGTGCTGCAGGGCCTTGCGTGCCAACAGCAGCCGCTCGTTGTCGTCGAGCAAATCGGACTGTCTCTTCAGGGGGTTCTGGGGCGACACCATCAACCATATCCCGCTTAGCCCCGTCTGGCGGAGGATTTCCTTCGCCAGCGCAATGTGCCCGCAATGAATGGGGTTGAACGAACCGCCGAAGATACCGATGTGCTGCATGACGATGGGGGCTTTAGCTGGAGAGGAAGTCGCTGACTATTTGAAGCATCTCGGCCTTCGCTGCATCCAGGTTGTCGTTCACGACGATGCGGTCGAACTGCGGGGCGAAGGTCATCTCGTAGGCAGCCTTGGCCAGTCGCTCCTCAATGGCCTCGGGCGTGTCGGTGGCACGGCTTTCCAGCCGACGGCGCAGTTCCTCAATAGAAGGGGGCTGGATGAACAGGCTCAAGGCTTCGTGGCCGTAGTGCCGCTTGATATTGATGCCGCCCTTCACATCGACGTCGAACACCACGTTCTGGGCCTGCTCGCGCTGGCGTTCCACCTGTGCCTTCAGCGTTCCATAAAAACGGTTCTCGTAGACTTCCTCATACTCCAGGAACTCGTCCTGCTCAATGCGCCTGCGGAACTCCTCGGGTGTCAGGAAGAAATATTCCACACCGTTCTGCTCGGTGCCACGCGGCGGCCTCGACGTACAACTGACGGAAAAGTACAGCCGCAGTTCGGGATGCTCGTTCATCAGCCATTTCACGATGGTCGACTTTCCGCTGCCGCTCGGGGCACTCACAATAATCAGTTTGCCTTTGTTCATTGCCATAAATGGGTGATGGTATTATTACAACACATTGAGTACCTGCTCCTTGATTTGCTCCAGCTCGTCTTTCATCTGCACGACGATGTTCTGCATTTCGGCCTGGTTCGACTTGGAGCCGGTCGTGTTAATCTCGCGTCCCATCTCTTGTGCGATGAAGCCTAACTTCTTCCCCTGCCCGTGGCCGTTGGCCATCGTTTCGCGGAAGTAGTTCAGGTGGTTGGTAAGACGCTGCTTTTCCTCGCTGATATCGAGTTTCTCAATGTAGTAGATCAGTTCCTGCTCCAGCCGGTTCTTGTCATACTCCACGCCGGAAATCTGCTGCAGACCGTCGATGATGCGCTGCCGGATTTTCTCCACCCTGGACTTCTCCCAAGGCTCAATCTCGGCCAGCAGCCGCTCAATCTTATCGACTTTCTCGGTGAATTTCTTTTCGAGTGCCGCACCTTCCTGCTTACGGAAGTTGACCAAGGCATTAATGGCCTGCTCCACCGCCTGACGGGCTGCGGCCCATTCCTCGTCGCCGAGAACCTCGACATCGGTTTTCGTCAGCACATCGGGCATGCGGGTCAGGGTGCTGAGCCAGTCATCAGGCTGCGGAATGCCAATGCGGCTGGTAATCTCTTTCAGCTGACGATAATAGTTCTCCACCAAAGCCGCGTTCACCGTAGTGGCCTCGATGCCCTGCTCGCGCTCAATCCAGAGCGAGAGTTCCACCTTACCACGCTCCAAGACCGTACTGACCTGCTGCCGGATCTCCATTTCCTTCTCCCGGTAAATCGGGGCAATACGGGTTTGCAGATCCAACTGCTTAGAGTTGAGCGACTTGATCTCTACGTTGATTTTCTTGTCATTATAGGCTACGACGGCTCTTCCATAGCCGGTCATCGATTGTATCATAGGTTTTTCTTAACGTTATTGGCTCATAAACGACAACTTAGAAGCCTGCTTTACCAGGACATCGGCCATGTACTCATTATGAGGCGAAGGGCCGTTGATGATGTCGAACATATTGCGCACGCCATTTCGTCCCCCTCCCGCCTTGAGGATGGCCACCACGCAGAGGTTCTGCAGGCCGATGGTGTCGGCCAGGATGTCAATGTCGGTCGCGCCGAGCTGCGACAGTGCCAGCTGGTAGGCATCTTCGCGCAGTTCCCTTATCATGCGCTCCACGTCGGCCAGCGTGTTCAGCCCTAAGAGCTGGCGCAGCACCCGCAAGAACGGGATGAACGAGCCCGGATAAAACTCGGCCTGGGTGATGGCAGCAATCCGCTGATTTAGCTTCGCGAAGGGGTGCATGTTCAGGTAAGAGCGGAAGGTGTCGCCGTCGAGCGGCACCTCGTCGAACTTTCCGTCTTCCATCAGGTTGCGGGCACGGTGGCGGTAGTCGGAAATAGACTTGCGGATGCGACTGAACTCATTGTCGGCCAGTTCGAGCAGACCAGCCAGCCTACTGAGGTCGCGATGGTACTCCATAGGGGTCTCAATGTCGGTCTTGTAGCCGATGTCGTGCTGTATGGCCGACCAGACATGCTGCAATGCCGTTCGCATCTGCAGCTCGAACGGCAAGTCATTGAGTCCTGGATGTTCGGGGTCGAAGTACAACTGGCGTGGCACGCGGCAGATGTAGTGCAGCGAGTTATAGCCGAAGCTATCGAACTGGTGCATCTTCCGCTTGTCTACGGAATTGGGCCAGTCAATGTCGAACAGCGTCTCGACAATGGAAGAGATGCGGTCGACGTCCTCATTATAAAAGGTGATGATACGGGCACCAAAGATGTCGGTGATGTCAGAGAGCGACTGGTACTTATGTCCCTTGCGCTGCAGCTTGCCCGCAAGCGACTTCTCGGCTTTCACCCTTGACTCCATTGAATCAAGCTGCATGCCGCTCTGCTTGACTGCCGTCTCCAGCTTCGACATGACGACTTGCCTGAGTTGCTCGAACTGAGGTCGCTTGTCGCGATACTCGTCGAGCAACATCTGTCCATGCAAGTCTAACCCGTAGTGTTCCATTCTTTAGCCCTTAATTTCGAACAGGTTAAAGAATCCGGTCATCATAAATACCTTCTTGATGTCGGCATTGATGTTTTCGATGATGACCTTACCGCCTTTGTTGGCAGTTTCCTTACGCAAGGAGAGGAACAGACGCAAGCCTGAGCTGCTGATGTACTCCAGGTTTGTGCAGTCGAGAATAATCTCCTTGTCGGCATTCTCCAGCAGGGGACCGATTTCCTGCTGTGCCTTAATAGCTGCCGGCGTGTCTAATCTCCCGTTGAATGTGGCAACGAATTTGCCTTCTTGTTCTTTAATTTCAATCATGACTATTATATATTAGTTTTGTTTAATTTCGCTAATTCGCCGCAAAATTACGAAAAACAATGGTAATGGGCAAATTTTCAACACGATTTTTCGCATATTGGGGCGAGTATTGGGATATGTCAAGGAAGACTCTCTCCTTCGATGTACTGCGAGAGGAAGAGATGCTCGCCATCGTAGACCACGTAGGAGAAGTGGCTGATCCAGTCGCCCAGGATAATCATACGGGCTTTCTTGGTGAGCTGCAGGTCGACCTCGATGTGGCGATGGCCATAGATGAAATAGTCGACGTTGGAGTGGTATTGTATATACTTCTTGGTATAGAGTACCAGATGCTCGCGGTCTTCGCCCATATAGGGAGGCTCCTCGCCGCCGACCCGCTTCAACCGTGAATGCTTGGCCCAGTGCAGGCCGAACCACATACCCCAGCGGGGATGGAGCGACGAGAAGAGGAACTGGCAGAGCTTGTTGTGGAATATCCACCTGATGCACTTGAAGCTCTTGTCCGGGTCGCCCAGGCCGTCGCCGTGGGCCAGGAAGAAAATCTTGCCGTAGATTTCGGTGGTCTCGGGCTTCTTGTGCAGGATGACGCCACACTCCTTCTCCAAATAGTCGTAGGCCCAGATGTCGTGGTTACCCGTGAAGTAGTGTAACTCCACGCCCATGTCGGTCAGTTCCGACAGCTTGCCCAAGAAGCGCGTAAAGCCCTTGGGCACCACATAGCGATATTCATACCAGAAGTCGAACATGTCGCCCAGCAAGTAGATGGCAGCCGCCTTCTCCTTGATGGAATCGAGAAAGCGCACCAGCCGCCGTTCCTGCATGCGGCGGTGGTCAATGGCTAACGAGCCAAGATGGGCATCTGAAAGAAAGTATATGTTCTTCATCTTTCCTTTCTTTTTGCATTAGTCGAAGCCAAGCTCCATGCGAGCCTCATCGCTCATCATGCTCTGGTCCCATGCAGGCTCGAACACCAGGTTGATGTTGGCCGTGGTGATACCCTCGACGCTTTCCACCTTGGTGCGTACATCCTCGAGGATGAAGTCGGCGGCAGGGCAGTTGGGGGCCGTAAACGTCATGTCGACATCCACATGACCTCCGTCCTGCACATCAATCTTATAAATCATGCCCAGCTCGTAGATGTCGACGGGTATCTCTGGGTCGTAGACCGTCTTCAGCACATCGACGATACGGCCTTCTATCTGCGTTTTTTCTTCTTGTGTCATTACTATTTTGGTTTTTACCCTGCAAAGGTAAGAAAAAATTGATAGATGACCAACTATTCCTTATAGAAATTCCTGCCTCACAGACCAGTAAAGGGCAAATGAGGCAGGAATTATCGTTAAAAAGGTGGAAGTCAAAGGATGCTCACAGCTTCAATCTCAATGGCATAGGAGCCATAAGGCGTCACGATGATCAGGTACTTGCCATCCTCCGAAAGATAGGTGTACATGTAAGGAGCAGCCGAACGCTCGCCCGTCTTCGGGTCGACGACGTAGATAACGCCGGGATTACCCTGTTCGCCGGTTTCACCCTGCTCACCCATGTCGCCCTTGGCACTCAGACCCGTGTCGACCCACTCTGCATTGGTAAGCGGACGCCAGGTGCCCGTGCTCGGGTCGTACTGGGTGTTATAGGTGTACTTATAAGTGCCTGTGATGGGGTCGACAACGATGACAGGAACGTTGGTATAAGTCCTTGGATCAATGTCGGCATCGGGGGCATCCTCACCCGTTACGACCACCACCTCGATGGGGTTGCCGTCGGCATCGGTGAGCCACTGGTCGCGATACACCCAATAGGTCTTTCCGTCGAGTGAGTCCTTGACCGTGAGGAAATTGAAGTTGAAGTCGTCGCCTGCGGGGCCTGTTAGTCCGTCCCAGAGCGTGATAGTGCCTGTCGCGCCGCTAAACTCCAGAACCCAGTTCCCGTCTTCGTTCATCGTCACGTTAGTGATATGCTCCTTGCTCTGTAGGGCAGTGAGAATCTTCATCAGGTTTTCATATTGCTGCGTGAAGTCCTGCGAGCTTTGCTCCAGGTTCACTACGCGCTGACCTAAGTCCTGGATGTCGTCGTAATGGTCCTTACACGCAGTAAAGAACCCTGTTATAGCGACAACCAGCAAAAGTAGTGCTGACTTTCTGTACATAATGATTCCTGTTTTTGGTGTTGCTATTGTCTTGATTATAGCTGGATGAAGGGCAGGATGTAGACAGTGCCGCCCTTAGTGGTGAACTTCAGGAAAATGCCATCGGTAGTCTCGATGGTCTCAATGCGCACGATAGCCGACTCAGCATCGTCGCCCTTGGGTCCCTGCTCGCCCTGGGGGCCTACAGAACCCTTGTCGCCAGCCACCTTCACGCCCGTCGACTGCCAGGACTTGCCGTTGTCGATAGAGGTCTCCCATTCGCCCGTCTCGGGGTTCACACGCACCTGCGGCGTGGTTGCGCTCTTGCCGTCCTTGGCCACCACAACGGGGTTACCCTGGTCGTCGACAAGGGGAACGCGCGTACCGTCGTCGAGAATCACCACCCAGTAATAATAGGTGCGGCCATCGGAATCGGTGCCCTGTGCCACCTCAATGTCGGGGAACTGGGCATCCTCGCCCTTTGCACCGTTCCTGATCTCGATGGTCTTTTCCTCCGTATCGCTCAGGCGGCCAGTCTTCACGTCGTAAGTGTCCTTTCTCAGGTTGATGAGATAGCCCACGGTCTCGTTGTCCTCAATGATGGGCATATAGTTGGTCACGACCCACTGGTCCTGCATACCCTCAACGATGGCCGTGATGGCATTCAGGTTCTTCTGCAAGGTGTTCACCATATCCTCGATTCTTTTCACGCGATTATCGAGCGAGTCGATTTCGTCCTGATAGTCAGTGCAGGACACCATAGCACCCGTAAGCGTGGCAACGGCTGCCAGTATAAATAGTTTGATAGATTTCATTTTCTTTCTTTTTTTGATATTTGTTTATAGATACTTTGATTTCACGACGATACAGATGCACACACGGTTCTGTGCAGGGAAGTCGAACGGCTGGATGCGGTCGCCCTTGTGGTCGGTGTGTATGCGCTCGCTGTCAATGCCCTGATTGCAGAGGAACGATGCGACGGCGTCGGCACGTTCGCGCGAGAGGCGTTCATTGATTTCGGGGTTGCCCGTCTCCTTATCAGCATAGCCCGTCAGCAGCACGTGTACCTCGGGATGTGCCTGCAGGTAGGCAATGATTTCCTGCAACTTGGGGAACTCCGTAGGCCGGATGATGCTCTGGTTGATGATAAACTGCACGTTGACGGTCAGGTCGGTCTCGGCCCTTGTAATCTTGTGTACAGGCTCCTGCGGAGTTTCCACCACCACCGGCTCCTGCACGGTGCGTGCCTCGGCATAGACAGGCGACGTCTTGCGGTTGTGGTCGCCCAGACGGAAGCGCACACCAATCATGGCATTGAAGCGCCAGTCCTTGTTGTCGTTCTTGCCCCACTTCGAGTTATAGTGGTCGGGCAACATGTTGGCATTGGCCTCGAAGGTCAGTGCGGCCTTCTCCAAGAACCAGTATTCGCATCCCACACCGGCACGAATCACGGGATTGAAGCGCTTGCCGTCCCAGATTTTCTGGAACTCGATGTCCCAGCGCTTGTTGGCCTCAACGGCATCGTCGTTGTCGAACGAGATGGCTGCACCCAAGCCAGCGAACACATAGGGAGTGAACTGGTTGGCGGGATTCCATCCATAGATGAGCGAAGCCAGGTCGACCTTCACATCGATGGCTGGCTGCACAAACTTCCACGAGTACTTTTCGTTGGGGAAGGCATACTCGTTCTTACTGGTGAGTCCACTAATTGCAACTCGCGCTGCAAGATACTCGTTGAAGTGGTAGGCTCCCGTGAGTTGAAACGCAGGTGAAATGAGTTTTGTCCACTTGGCTTCTCCACGATCGAAACCGCCACCAATCTCTCCGCCTATTTGCCAGTGAGGGACGAAAACGTCCATCGGTGCAAGCAGGAGTTCACCCTGCTGCTGCTCCTGTGCCGAGGCAAAAGAACTGCCTACCAGTGCAAATAGGAGTAACTTTAGATAACGTTTTTTCATATATGAAAATTTAGTTGTTTGTAGTTCTATATGTCTATGTGTTCCATTAGGTTGCAAACTTAAAGTTTTTTCCTTGTATATGAAACGATTACTGGTTTAAAAAAAGTTAAATGCCATTATTTTTCATCGTTTTGACGTTTCTTTCCGCCAAATCAGCCTTCTTTTTGTCAACTTTCATAGTTTTCCGCTTTCGTGATAGGAGAAATAACTTCCGTCGACAATGATGAGGTGATCCATCAGGCGAATCCTCATCACCTCGCATGCCCGCCTGATGCTTTCAGTCAGCGCGTCGTCCTGCCTGCTGGGCGAGATACTCCCGGAAGGATGATTGTGACACACGGCCATGATGGTGGCATTGGCCAGCACAGCCTCGCGCATGATGATGCGGAGGTCTACGCTCACCTCACTCAGCCCGCCATGCGAAATGCGGATTTTCTTTATCAGCCTGTGGTTTTGGTTCAGGAACAGCACCCAGAACTCCTCGACGTCGAGATCCTGCATGATGGGGTGCATGTGCCTGTATATTTTCGTGGCCGTGCTCAGGTCGGGGCGTTCCTCGGGCGTTTCCATCTGCCGCCGCTTGCCCAGTTCGCAGGCTGCAAGGATGGTGATGGCCTTGGCCTCGCCTATCCCTTTATGCGCCATCAGCTGGCGAATACTCATCTTGCCCAGCATGTTCAGGTTGTTACTGCAGCCGTTCAGCACGTTCTGCATCAGTTCCACCGCACTCACGCCCGGCGTGCCCGAGCCAATGAGGATGGCCAGCAGCTCGGCGTTGCTCAGGGCCTGCGGCCCCTTGTCGCGCAGTTTCTCGCGGGGCTGGTCGTCTTCCGACCAATGGGCTATGGTCAGTTTCTCGCTCATTTATAGAAGTTTTTCTCGAAAGCGGTAAACTCATCCTTGCCGCGCACATAGCGTTTCCACCACGACTCAATGAATCCCAGCCCATAGCCCATGAGCTGGACGAATGCTGCGGGAACAGAGAGGAAACCCACCCAGATGTTGCAGTTCCTGATGCTGGAGTCGATGAAGATGAAAGTGCTATATATAAAAATAGGTATGATGGAGAGCAGGCAAAGGGTGAAGCCTATATCCTGTTGCACGTCGGCGGCGGGATGCTGCCCCTGAACACCGACCGATTCGCCCATCCAACAGAGCGAGACACCTAAGAGGAAGAGCAGGCATAGGAAGAAGATGCCGATAGTGAACAGGGCGGGCAGCATGTGTACGAGTTTCAGCGTGCCCGGATGGCGCTTTTCAAGGTTGATACGCGCAATGCCGCTGTTATATACTTGACGGAAGAATTTCCTCAAGTCTGTACGCCGCTTGTGCCACACCCAGGCCGACGGCAACAGCCTTGTCTTGTAGCCAGCCTCAATAATACGGTAAGAGAAGTCAATGTCTTCGCCGAAGCGCATCTTCGAAAAGCCGCCCAACTCGCTGTAGACATCGCGGCGCACACCCATGTTGAACGAACGCGGATAGAACTTGTCGAGCTTGGTCTTCCCGCCGCGTATGCCGCCAGTGGTGAAGAAACTGGTCATGGAATACGAGATTGCCTTCTGAACAGGCGTGAATGAGGGATGGGCCGAATCAGGACCTCCCCAGGCTGCTACCGTGCCATTCCCCTTCTTTCGTTTCCCCGTACCCCCATGCTGCAGGAATGCCGCTATCTCAGTGTCCACATTCTTCAGATAGTCCTCGGGCAGCACCACGTCGGAGTCGAGCACAATGAGCCATTCGCCCTTAGCCCGCATGGCTCCATAGTTACGGCTCTGCCCGGGACCGCTGTTGGGCTTGTCATAATAATGCAAGTCAAGGATGTCTACATACTTTGAGCAGACATGCTTGCAGTTAATTGCCGAACCGTCCTCTACAATCACCACCTCAAAGTCCTTCAATGTCTGCTTGCAGAGGCTCTGTAGCAGCTCATCAACTTCACCAGGGCGGTTGAAGACGGGAACTATAAACGAATATTCCATCTTCTCATCACTGTTATTTCACCATTATGACTGCAAAATTTCTTCTTCCGTCAGCCCTGTTGCCTTTACAATATCCGCCAGGTTAAGCCCCATGGACTTCAGGTTTCGGGCTATCGCCAAAGCCTTATCCAACTCTCCTTCTGCCCGACCTTCTGCCCGACCTTCAGCCCGACCTTCGGCCCGGCCCTTCGCTTCGGCGGTGCGGATAGCACCGTCGTTGTCGTAGTATATCTTCTCACTCTCGAAGTACTTGGCATATTCATCCTTCGACAGGTTCCCGATT
>ONMA01000052.1 GCA_900318815.1 uncultured Prevotellaceae bacterium | reverse complement strand
TAATAACAGGCCGGAAATTAGCCGGAAACTGCCATTTAGAGTCAATTCTATAACATAGTTTAACTTTGGATTTTTATGCAACTGCAATGCGGGTTAAAGTTTCGAGGTTGCGGTTGGAATACGCTGAAAGCGTCTCCCCTCAATAGCCGTGGTGTCCGAAAGGCAACGGGTAGGCGAGCATAGCTCGGGAATAGGTCCTACGGATAACGGAAATGGAGGGAAAAGCACGCTGAAAGCGTGCCCCAACATCTTTGAGAGGCGACGCTTTCAGCGTCTTGTTTTTTGCATGATACTTAATAGAGCAGTAGCAAGCCGGCGAAGCCCGCCATGACTATCATCTTGATGGGATTGATTTTCAAGACCAAGGTGCCAAAGAAGGTGACGATAAAAAGAAATACGCTGATCCAGAACTGCCAGACGTTCTCCGAAGGCGAAGAGAAATTCTCTTTGGTGCAGAGAAGCAGTGTGGCAGCGGCCAACAGGCCAACCACGGCTGGGCGCAACCCCATGAAAACAGACTGGACGGTGTTGGTGCGCATGTACTTGAGAAACATCTTGCTGATGAGAATCATCAGAATGAGCGACGGAAGAACCAGGGCGAAAGTGGCGGTGAATGAGCCGAGAACGGCCATTGCCTGACTATATCCCGCTGGGTCGTTCACAACCGCCTGATAGCCACAGTAAGTGGCAGAATTGATGCCAATCGGGCCGGGTGTCATCTGGCTGATGGCTACGATGTCGGTAAACTCCGATGATGTGAGCCATTTGTGTTGCTCCACGGTTTCGTGTTGAATGAGCGACAGCATGCCATAGCCTCCTCCGAATCCGAAGAGGCCTATCTTGAAGAAAGTGATAAACAAGTCAAGGAAAAGCATATTGTTCTGATTCTTTGATTATTCTGTAGGTTTGATGATGGTGCCATATACAAATCCGCCGATACCGGCTGCCAGTATAATATAGATAGGTGATACACCGAGCATCCAGATAAGCAGTGCTGAGGCAATGGGGATACAGCAATTAGCCCAGTTGAGCTTGGCCGAGCGAGCCAGATTAAACGTGGGAACGGCAATGAGTGCCACCACAGCCGGACGTATGCCACGGAAGATAGCAGCCACCACAGGGTTGTCCTTGAATTTGCTGAAGAAGATGGCAATCATAAGGATGATGAGGAAGGAGGGTAGGGCTGTTCCTATGCTGGCGGCGATGGCTCCCTTGACCTTTCTCAGTTTATAGCCAATGAAGATGCTGATGTTGATGGCAAAAACACCGGGGCAGCTCTGTGCGATGGCAATGAGATCGAGAAACTCCTCCTTAGAGACCCACTTGTGCTTGTCGACCACTTCTGCTTCAATGATAGGAATCATGGCATATCCACCCCCGAGGGTGAACATGCCAATCTTGAAGAATGTTATGAAGCTTTGCCAATAGATGTTGGACATTGTACTGATGATTAATTAATTCTTGCTAATGAGATAGTATAATCCGTGCATTCAGCGAGACTCCACCCAGCGTCGTGCGTTGACAAATGCTTCTATCCAGGGCGTCACCTCGTCCTGACGGCGCTGTTGCGGATACCAGGCGCACTGCCAGGGGAATACGGCACGCTCTAAGTGGGGCATCATGCAGAGATGCCGCCCGTCGGCCGAGCAGATACCGGCCACGTCGTAGTCAGAGCCGTTGGGGTTGGCGGGATAGCCATGATAGTTGTACTTGGCAATGACGTTGTAGTCGCTCTCCTGCCCGGGCAGATGGAACTTTCCTTCGCCGTGGGCCACCCACAGGCCGAGTTTCGAGCCGCTGAGCGAACCGAACATCACGCTCTTGTTCTGCGGAATCTGCAGGGTGATGAACTCGCTCTCGAACTTATGGCTGTCGTTATGCAGCATCTTGGCCCCTTTAGCACCCGTCAGCCCCAGTTCCACCATGAGCTGGCAACCATTGCAGATACCAAGCGAAAGGGTGTCTTCGCGGGCGTAGAAGCGGTCGAGGGCCTCCTTGGCCTTCGGGTTATAGAGGAAGGCACCTGCCCAGCCCTTGGCCGAGCCTAATACGTCGCTGTTGGAGAATCCGCCGCAGAAGACGATGAGGTTTACCTCGTCGAGGGTCTCGCGGCCAGTGATGAGGTCAGTCATCATCACGTCCTTCACGTCGAAGCCAGCCAGGTAGAGGCAGTAGGCCATTTCGCGCTCGCCGTTGGTGCCCTTCTCGCGGATGATAGCCGCCTTGGGGGCAGAAGAACCTTCTGCATGGCGTGGATTCAGACCGTACTGGGCGAGCGTGCCCTTGAAGCCTTTGGGGAACTTCATTTCGAGGGGCTGGTGCTTGTAGTTGTCGAAGCGCTCGCGGGCCTTGCCGTTGAAGCTCTGCTTGCGGTCGAGCAGATAGCTGGTCTTGTACCACACATCGCGCAGGTGGTCGATGTCGAATGTCAGGGAAACATCATTGCAAATCACCACCATCTCGCGGCTTTCCTCCATGGGATAGCCAATCTTGGCGTAGCCGATGCCCTGTTCCTCCATGAACTTCTTGAAGTCAATCTTGTGTTCGTCGCTCACCTCGATCACCACGCCGGGATTCTCGGCGAAGAGCGCCTTCACGATGTCGCCGTCGGTGCAGAGGTCGTGCAGGTTGATGTGCAGGCCGCCTTTCTGGTTGGCAAAGGTCATTTCAAGCAGCGTGGTGACAAGGCCGCCGGCCGAGATGTCGTGTCCGGCCATGACCCATCCGCGACGGATGAGTTCCTGCACGGCCATGAAGGCATCGGCAAAGTACTCCGGATTCTGTACCGTAGGCACGTCGTCGCCCACCTTGCCCAAGCTCTGTGCAAAGGCCGAGCCGCCCAGGCGCTGCTCGCAGAAGGAGAAGTCGATGTGATAGAGCGAGGCGCGATGGTCGTTGACCAGCACGGGACTCACCACCTTCTTGATGTCGCTGACCTCACCGCCGGCTGAGACGATGACTGTTCCCGGCGATATAATCTTCTCGCCGTTGGGGTATTGCTGTGAGAGCGAGAGCGAGTCCTTGCCGGTGGGCACGTTGATGTGCAGGGCGCAGCAGAAGTCGCTCAGGGCCTTCACCGCGCTGTACAGGCGTGCGTCCTCGCCCTCCTGCGAGCGGCAGGGCCACATCCAGTTGGCCGAGAGCGAGAGGCTGTCCATGCCGTCGGCCAGCGGAGCCCATACGATGTTGGTCAGCGCTTCGGCCACGGAGAGCACGCTGCCTGCCTCGGGCGAGGCCAGTCCGGCCTGCGGGGCATGTCCGATGGCCGTGGCGATACCCTTCACGCCGCGATAGTCCAGGGCCACGACGCCGCAGTCGCTCAGCGGCAGCTGTATCTCGCCCTGGCACTGCTGGCGGGCTATCTTGCCCGTCACCGAGCGGTCCACCTTGTTGGTGAGCCAGTCCTTGCAGGCTACGGCCTCGAGCTGAAGCACGCGCTCCAGATACTGCTGGATGGTTGCAGCGACAGAGTCGCTGCCTACACTATAACTTACCGGGGCGTAGTGACGCTCCACGGTGTTGTCGCGCATGATGGTCTTGGGCGAGTGGCCGAACATCTGGGCCACGTCGAGGTCGAAGGGACGCACGCCGTCGCCCTGCACGAAGGAGAAGTGGGCGTCGCCCGTGGTCTGACCCACCACATACATCGGGGCGCGTTCGCGCTCGGCTATCTTGCGCACGTGGTCAATGTGCTTCTCGTCGATGAGCAGGCCCATGCGCTCCTGACTCTCGTTGGCAATGATTTCCTTCGACGAGAGCGTCTTGTCGCCGATGGGCAGCTTGGTCATGTCTATCTCGCCGCCGCACTCCTCGACCAGTTCCGAGAGGCAGTTCAGGTGTCCGGCAGAGCCGTGGTCGTGGATGGACACCACGGGGTTCACGTCTTCCTCGCAGAGTGCGCGCACCAGATTGTAGGCACGCTTTTGCATCTCGGGGTTGGCACGTTGCACGGCGTTCAGCTCAATGCCGTTGCTGTAGCGACCGGTGTCCACGCTCGACACGCTGCCGCCGCCCAGGCCGATGCGGTAGTTGTCGCCGCCCACCACGACCACCTTGTTGCCGGGCTGTGGCTCCTTCTTCAGACAGTCGCGCTTGGTGCCGTAGCCCACGCCGCCTGCCAGCATGATGACCTTGTCGTAGGCATATTTAGTGGGAGCAGTGGCTGCATCGGACGGCATGGCCTCCTGATGCTCGAAGGTGAGCACGGAGCCGCAGATGAGGGGCTGTCCGAACTTGTTGCCGAAGTCTGAGGCACCGTTGGATGCCTTGATGAGAATCTGTTCGGGACTTTGGTAGAGCCACTGGCGAACGGGCAGGATGTCTTCCCAATCTCTATTAAGTGATTCTTCACTCTTCACTCTTAACTCTTCACTTTCTTTCAGTCTTGGGTAGGCTGTCATATACACGGCGGTGCCGGCGATGGGCCATGAGCCTACGCCGCCGCCCATGCGGTCGCGAATTTCGCCGCCCGTACCCGTGGCGGCTCCGTTGAAGGGCTCCACGGTCGTGGGGAAGTTATGGGTCTCAGCCTTCAGCGAGATGACGCTCTCAATGTCCTTCACGCGGAACCAGTCTGCAGTCGACTGGTCGGCCGGAGCAAACTGCTCCACCACGGGACCCTGTGCAAAGGCTACGTTGTCCTTATAGGCCGACAGAATCTTGTTGGGGTTCTCCTGTGTGGTCTTCTTAATCATGGCAAAGAGGCTCGATTCCATCTCCTTGCCGTCGATGATGAACGTGCCGCCGAAGATCTTGTGGCGGCAGTGCTCCGAGTTAATCTGGGCGAAGCCGAAGATTTCCGAGTCGGTCAGCGGGCGTCCGTTCTGTTTCTCCAATCCGTGCAGGTACTCTATCTCCTCGGGCGAGAGGGCCAGACCTTCCTGTTCGTTATATTCCTCCAGGTTTTCCACGTGCTTGATAGGCTCGGGCTTGATGTTGACGGTGAAGATGCCCTGGTCAAGTCCGTCGTACATGCGTTGCAGCATCTCGTCGTGTTCGGCCTCTTTGCTGCTCACGGGGAAATACTCCTCAATACGCGAAATGCCATTGAGATTCATGTTCTGCGTAATCTCAACGGCATTGGTCGACCATGGAGTAATCATTTCGCGGCGCGGCCCCACATAGTAGCCTTCGAGCTTCTCGGTCTCGAGCATGGTGGCATCGCCATAGAGCCAACATAGTTTCTGTACTTCTTCTTGCGTGAGCTGATGGTCCGCTTCGGTACACATCACGCTCTTCTGCTGAGTCTGGAAAAAGAATATCATACCTCTTTTTTATGTTATGTATTGTTTTGCCTGCAAAGTTACTATTTTTCCGAGACACTGCCAAACATTTAGCCGATAATAAATAAGGTGTAAAGGCGGCAATCTGGCAGGAAACGGGCAGAAAACACGCGACACCTGCTTAAATCACTCAAATTTAAGCTATAAATTCTTAATTCCGTTACACCTTTTTTTGCCGATGAACGTCTAATGACTAAATTTGCACCGTTTTATTACCGAACTAAAGAAATGACGATTATGAAGAAAACAACATGGATGATGGCTGCGGCAGCCGTAGTGCTGATGAGCAGCTGCGCAAGTAAGAAGGATTTGGTGGCTTGCCAGGACGAGAATAAGTCACTCAGTACGTTGCTGCAGTCGGCCAAGGAGGACTTGGCTGCAAAGAACTCGCGTATTACCAGCCTGGAGGAGCAGCAGCGCGGCATGCAGCAGGCACTTGCCGCTGCCGAGGCAAAGTATGCCAAGCTGCAGGAGTCGCTCGACAAGAGTCTGAGCAACGCTTCGCAGAACAACATCTCGATTGAGAAGCTGGTCGACCAGATCAACGAGTCGAACCAGTACATCCGCCACCTGGTAGAGGTGAAGTCGAAGAGCGACTCGCTCAACCTGGTGCTGACCAACAATCTGACCCGCTCGCTCTCTAAGGAAGAGCTGAAGGAGGTCGACGTGCAGGTGCTGAAGGGTGTGGTCTACATCTCGCTGGCCGACAACATGCTCTACAAGAGCGGCTCCTACGAGATTAACGACCGTGCCGCCGAGACGCTCTCGAAGATTGCCAAGATCATCACCGACTACAAGGACTACGACGTGCTCATCGAGGGTAACACCGACAACGTGCCCATCTCGCGCGAGAACATCCGCAACAACTGGGACCTTTCCTGTCTGCGTGCCTCTTCCGTGGTGCAGGCCTTGCAGACCAAGTACGGCGTTGACCCGAAGCGTCTCACCGCCGGTGGCCGTGGCGAGTACAATCCCTTGCAGAGCAACGACACCGAGCTGGGCAAGCAGCGCAACCGCCGCACCCAAATTATCATCACACCGAAGCTCGACGAGTTCATGGAACTCATCGGCGAGGCTCCTGAGACCAAGTAAGTAGAAGAGTTTCAGCGGGATGCGCTTGGCGCCTCCCGAGAAAAACAAGCCGAAACAGGAAGGAACAACACGATACCGTTGTTCCTTCCTGTTTCCGCTTGTTTTCTGTTTTACTATGGCACGTATAAATTGTATAGATATGGAAGGCTATAAGATATCTCTTAAAAAAGAGTAAATTATACGCAGTTGTATTATACGTATGCGTATAATTTTGTATCTTTGGTTAAAAACGCGAATATGGGATAGTTTAATATGGTGGCTCGATACTGAAAGAAAGTACCGAACTCTCAGATAGGGATACTGCATAGTTATGCAGTATCCCTTTTCGTTTTTTAGGACAAACGAAATTTGCAAAATAGAGCGGAAGTAGAGGCATTTTGTGTGTTGCACCATTATCCTGAAGCCTTCTGGCACCCTGCCGGGTGGCTGCTATGCCTGCGATGAATGCCTGATTACACCCGGTCGAAGACCATTTCACACCTCATCTGATAAGGAGTCACACCTTCATGTCTCATTAATTACGGTGTGATTTGTCGTTAATCACACTGTGAAGTCATATTGGTTGAGGTGTAACGGCTATTTCGTTGAGGTGTAACCGATATTTCGCCGAGGTGTGATGAATGCTCCGTTGCAAGATGAGGGTAGATGCAGGGCGATGTCAACATGTACTTTTCTGTGGGTAGAAATGCGCAATCCGCTGAATGCCAGCCAGTTGATTTTGTTCTTTAAAAACTCCCGTTTTTCCGTGCCGATGACAGTTTGCTCGTCGCCATGCGATTCTCACCGTTTTTTAGCGGATAATCATGCAGAACCGTTCTGCATAAATATCAGGAACAGGAATGCCGCCACGTTTAATAGAGGCATATTTGAAAATTTTATTTTTAAAAATTGCATACACTGCATACACTAAGACGTAACAAGCTGATAATGAGCAAGAAAAGTGGTGTATGCAACGGTGAAGGTAGTGTATGCAACCAGAGTGGTGGTTTCTCTGTGACACATACAGGCAAGGCAAAAATATATGGAAGACACAACGTCCCACCCGTTGGGAATGGTTGTCCCACCCGTTGGGACAACCATTCCCAACGGGTGGGACAACGATTGTTTGGGGTCGCGAACTATACCATCTGTTGCAAGCACCAAGACAGTTTGATCTATCCATCAGCGCATTGACAAGGACAATCAGGCAGCGGGAGAGATCAATCTTTACCCGTTCGGATTTCCAAAATCCGAACGTATTGAGTATGAGCATCTCCAGATGCGGCAACTGCCAATTCTTTTTTGAATGAATGTTTGATAATTTGCCAATCAATTGCAATTCTTCTGTTTTGGTACTATAAGGGCGCATATCACAGGAATCATGCGTATGTGGGTTTATAGTTATATAATTTAGGCTATAAATATAATAAGTAGCACACAAACTGAATTATTGCGTTCCCTTTTAGTTAATTATTCTTTAATTTGTGTGTTTATTTTCAAATTATGTACTATATTTAGCAAATATAGACTATATTTGTACGCAAAAGTCAAATGTTGATTGCTATGGCTGAAAATTCTAGACGTAACAGGTTTACCAAAGTTGCAACTAATCGTGTTCAGAAAATTATTGATTATCTGAACCTTCTGCAAAATTGTTCTAATCGCAGAAACTACGAGTATGACGAAGATGATGTGAATCACATGTTTGAGGAAATCTCAAAAGCTCTCAAGGATGCTAAGGCTGTTTTTGCTAACGAGCTTAGCAAAGGTAATGGGAAGTCTGGTTTTACATTTGAAAGAGCATGAATGATTAACTAAAACTTTTTACTATATACTATATGGATATTAAAGAATTTGCCCAAGAGTTCATTGAGAATGTCAAGATGGCGGCAGAAATGAATGATGCCGACTACGACCAAGAGTTGGCAACCAATATATTGGAGTATATTGAAGACAATGGTGAGGTTAATGCCCCGGAGATTTGCTCGTTCCAGAAGACAAGAAGTCGCTATAACACAGAATTTCAACTTGCAAATAATTATAAGGAATACCAACAGTTGCTGTTAGAGAAGAATATGCACACATTTCTCCAGTTTAAGAATGATGGTAATCCTTGTTCTTTCCTTGTAGCTTGGGCATAAGTGAATAAACAGATCCTGGCTTAGATTCTGTTATTTGATTCAGAAATAGTAATTTTGCATCGTACATCTTTAAATCGTAGATTCAATTTAGTGATATGGCAAAAAAGAACGAAATTATTGTAAGGAATATCGCAATTAAAACCCTGCAGTCAAATGGTATAGACTATATCTGTATTACAGATATAGCTAAACAGAAAAATTCCACGGAGCCCAAAGACGTTGTAAAGAACTGGATGCGTCAGAAAAACACACTTGAATATCTTGGACTTTGGGAAAAACTGAATAACCCAAACTTTAAAGGGGTCGAATTCGACCCCCTTTTGGCCGAAGCAGGAAGTAATACATTTACCATGAGTCCTTCGAGGTGGATTGAGACGACAAATGCCGTAGGTATCAAAACAAAAAATGGAGCAGGTGGTGGCACATATGCACAACGTGATATAGCTTTCAAATTTGCGAACTGGGTGTCTGTGGAGTTTGAACTCTATCTTGTTATGGAGTTTCAACGGCTGAAGGCAAAAGAGGAAGAACAACTTGGCTGGTCGGCAAAGCGAGAACTTTCGAAAATAAACTACCGAATTCATACCGATGCCATAAAAAGCAACCTCATTCCCAATGAGGTTACGACTATTCAGGCCAGTATCATCTATGCCGAAGAAGCCGACGTACTTAACGTAGCAATGTTCGGAATGACAGCAAGACAATGGCGCGAAGCAAATCCAGGACTCAAAGGAAACATCCGAGACTATGCATCTATTAACGAATTGATATGCTTGTCGAATATGGAGAATATCAATGCTGTACTGATTAACGATGGTGTTCCACAGGGTGAAAGGCTTGTGAAACTTAATCAAATTGCCATCCAGCAGATGCAAGTACTGGAAGGATATAGCAATAGGATTTTTTTGAAGTGATAAGAGGCAAATATGGCAAGAACTGATCTATGGACACACGAAGAAATGATACTTGTACTTAACTTGTATCTGAAACTGCCATTCGGCAAGATGCATAGTAAGAACCCAGAGGTTGTCCGAATGGCAGAAATGATAGGTCGAACTCCAGACTCTGTTGCTTACCGACTTGTCAACTATGCCCATCAAGACCCACAATTACAAAAAAGGGGAATCTCTGGCATGGGACATGGTGGTAAGAAATGTGAAGAATACTGGAATGAATATGGGAGTGACCCCGAACGGCTCTTGTTTGAGAGTGAACAGATTCTAGCTCAACGTGAGGGCACAACCATTGAAAAGAAGTTTGAAAAAGATATTATAGACATTCCTGTAGGTCTTTCCAGTGAGAACAGAATCCGTCAAGTTAAAACAAGGGTAAATCAGAGTGTGTTTCGTCAGATTGTATTGGCAAACTATGATTTTAAGTGTGCATTGACTGGCATTGACTTGTCCCAGCTGTTAGTAGCCAGTCATATAATTCCGTGGGCAGAGAATGAAAAAGAACGTCTCAATCCAGAAAATGGAATATGCCTGTCTTCACTATATGACAAAGCATTCGATGTTGGTTTAATCAGTTTCACGGATGATAGTCATGTCATTTTCTCTGCGCGTCTAAAAGAAAATGTTGGCAAGAACTATTACTATGAATTCTTTGAACCAATTGAAAACAAAGAACTTGTATCACCAAGGAAATACATGTTGAATCCATTGTTCTTAGAGTGGCATCGAGATTGCATTTTCAACAAGTAATTAAGAGACTATATCATTACTAAAGATATACAATCCAATACACGCTGGTCGGCATCGCGATTCTCCGTTGGTGTCACGCGCCATCGGAAACAAATTACTAACAAACACCGAATAGTAAAAATATGGTTAAGAATAAAAATTGTGGTATAGAAAGATTGCAACAGTTAAAAAAACGTCATAGTGAGAATCAATATATGTTCGATATCGGTGATATTATATACTGGTATTGTGATTTGGATGACGAATGGCATCACGGACAAGTACAATCTATTTTTTTGATGGGACTCCTTGGACCATGCTATAGTGTTGAAGTAGAATGCTGTGGAGAAAGACAAATTGTATCTGTCCTTGAAAGTGATACTTGTGATAGAGAATTATAAGTCTATTTTGAGTAATATGATTAGCGAAAAGCAAAACTGGTAATGGACGAGAACGTAAGACAGCGTGCAAGAAAGAAGTTGCTCAGGGTGGCGATGCCGGATGGGCACGTCATCTGCCACAAAAGCGCTACAATGACATTCGTCGAGGTGTTGGCGGCCATTGGCACATCACGTTTTGAGGAGGTGCAACTGGAAAATTGTCACTTGCCATTGTTGAGTCGCGAAGTATATCCACGTTATAGAGATTGGATGAAACACGTAGCCGACGGATGGTATGTAAACACGCAGAGCGACACAGATCAGAAATATATGCAGCTCACTTCAATAAAGAACCAATTAGGTTTGCAGATGGAAGTTGAAGTCGGCACAGATTTCATAACCAGTGATGTGAAAGTAGTTCAGCGTTCAAAAAAGCGTGATAACTGCCTTTTGGTAAGATTCCCTAACGGCTATTTTGTCGGAGGTGAGAATCCCATAGACACTTTTCTTGAAGCCATCTGGAAAATAGGTGTTGAGGAAATTCGCAGAAAGAACCTGGAGTATGCAGGCAAGCCACTGGTAACGACTACGAAACAATATAATGGGCAAGTGCAAGTGGATGCTAACCGCTGGCTTACGGTGCCACCGCAGACCAAGGACAAGTATAAGATGTTGCGTATTAGCTGTTAGATGACTTTATCCATTACCATAGGCATCGTGCCTTGACAGTGAGAGAAATGGCACGTCTGCAATCCTATAACGATTCGTTTGTGTTTCAGGGAAAAAGGACAACGGGCGGAGATAAGCGTAAATCAGAGACACCACAATACACGATGGTAGGCAACGCAGTGCCGCCACTGATGGCAAAGGCGATAGCTAATAAGATTTTGAAGGTGATTCGATAAGTAGAAATAACCATAATTGACGAAGCCCCCGATATTACCACTTCTGAGATTGCTGAGCGTATCGGCATTGACCGTAGGAATGTTCAAGAGCATATCAGGAAATTACAGGAATTAGGACTCCTGCATTGAGAAGGGAGTCGCAAAAGTGGTAGATGGATAATAGGAAAGTAGTCGCATCTGGAGATGCTTATATTCGGAGCGTTCGGATTTAGAAATCCGAACGAACTGAAATCCGAATGAAATGAGGAGTGGCATAAGATGAGTAAAGCTTAGACGAGATTAGATAAAAATTAAGACGAAATGAAGACAAGTTTAGACGAGAATTTAGACGAGTGTTTAAGTGGCTTTAAGTGGGGTTTTAAGCGAGAATCCTTGGAAATCCCTTTGTTTAGGGCATTTCTGCTGAGACAATTTAAGCGACTTTAAATGAGATTTACGCGAGAATTTAGACGAGATTAGATGAGATTTAAGACGAGAATAGCCCGATTTAGTGATAATTACGGTGCTTGTCACCGTATCCGCAACGGAATCACTGGGACGGTTCTTCTGATTCATTTTAGTAAATGGAAACGCAATGGAGAGTATACAATAGTAACAGCCGCTCGGCGACGATAGGAGACGCTTGCCAGAGCAAAAACGAATCAATTATGGTTCATGATTCAAAGTTAAAAAAACGTTTATAAAGTAATTTGATACAGAATAAGAGACAATGGCACTACCAGTAAATATACAACAACTTATCAGCGGGCAGATAGTGGAATGGGAACGCCTTGATTTCAAGCGTGGCTGGAACCCAGAGGACGTTTTGCATACTGTTTGCGCATTTGCCAATGACATTCACAATTGGGGAGGAGGATATATTGTGGTTGGCATAGAAGAGGAAAACGGAATTCCTGTGCTGCCTCCCGTTGGCGTTGACCTGAAACGCATAGATGGTATTCAGGACGACATGACGAAGGAACGAGTGGCGAGCCGGAACTACAGAAACCGACGGATTGGTGATTTCTTAACCCACATTGCAGCTAAAGGCTACGTATCTCCTTGGTTTTCAGGAGGTGGATTTTTTGGAGGTGCTTTTGGGTGTACCTGCGATTTTACTTTT
>ONMA01000074.1 GCA_900318815.1 uncultured Prevotellaceae bacterium | reverse complement strand
TTCATAATCGTGTGCAAAGGTACGACATTTTTTTGCAAATTCCAAAAAAAGTCGTAACTTTGCAATCAATATGGCAAAAGACAAGATAGCATACGTATGTGAGAACTGCGGCCAGGAGTCGCCGAAGTGGATAGGAAAGTGTCCGGCTTGCGGACAGTGGAACACGTTTAAGGAGATCAAGGTATCTTCTTCCCCTCCTAAGTTAGGAGGGGTGTCCGCAGGACGGGGTGGTCTGAACAGCGGCCGCTCCGCCCAATCATCCGCCGCTGCCGTCGGGCGAGCCCTCCGACTGAGCGAAATCTCCAATCACGACGATCCTCGCATCGACCTGCACGACGAGGAATTGAACCGCGTGCTCGGTGGTGGTCTCGTACCGGGCTCGATCGTGCTCCTCGGCGGTGAGCCTGGCATCGGCAAGTCCACCCTCTCGTTGCAGACGATGCTCCGCCTGCCGGAAAAACGCATCCTCTACGTCAGCGGTGAGGAGAGCGCCCACCAGTTGAAGATGCGTGCAAACAGGCTTGGCGGCGAGAACGACAATTTCCTCATCCTCTGCGAGAACTCCCTGGAGAACGTCTTCGAGCATATCAAGGATGTGCAGCCGGAACTGGTGGTCATCGACTCCATCCAGACGATCATGACGGAGGATGTTGAATCTTCCGCAGGCTCCATCGCACAGGTCCGCGAGTGTGCCTCGTCGTTGCTCCGCTTTGCCAAGACCAGCGGCGTGCCCGTCATCCTCATCGGCCACATCACGAAGGAGGGAACGCTGGCGGGTCCGAAGATCCTGGAGCACATCGTCGACACGGTGATCCAGTTCGAGGGCGACCAGCATTACATGTACCGCATCCTGCGCTCGATTAAGAACCGCTTCGGAAGCACATCAGAATTAGGTATCTACGAGATGCAACAGAACGGACTGCGACAGGTTTCCAATCCTTCGGAACTGCTGCTGACACAGGATCACGACGGTCTTTCCGGCATTGCCATCTCCTCTGCCATCGAGGGCGTCAGACCATTCCTCGTCGAAACGCAGGCTCTGGTATCGACAGCCGCCTACGGTACGCCCCAGCGATCTGCCACCGGTTTCGACCAGCGACGGCTGAACATGCTGCTGGCCGTACTCGAGAAGCGCGTTGGCTTCAAGCTGATGCAGAAGGATGTGTTCATCAACATCGCCGGCGGCCTGCGGGTGACCGATCTCGCGATGGATCTTTCCGTCATTGCCGCTGTGCTGTCGAGCAATGTCGATACGCCCATTGAGTCGGGCTGGTGTATGGCCGGTGAGGTAGGACTGAGTGGCGAGGTGCGCCCCATCAATCGCATAGAACAAAGAATCGCCGAAGCCGAGAAGTTAGGCTTCAGCGATATGATCATTCCCAAATACAATCTTCAGGGCTTCGACGCGAAGAAGTTCCACATCCGCCTGCATCCCGTCCGCAAGGTCGAGGAAGCCCTCCGTGAACTCTTCGGATAACAACAACGTCTTATTTTAATAACGACAACCAGGACCGCTCGGCTTTGCCGCTTCGCTCTGCGAAGAACTAAGACAACATTAATTGGCGACAACATGTCGCCACAGGCAGAAGTTCTGCCTGAAAAAGGTTGTCTAAGTTGTCAAAGTTGTCGTTAATCATCATAAGTAGTCGGATCATCGATTCCGGCTTCGAGGAGGGCTTCGTGGCGCTCGACGCAGGTGCCGCACTTGCCGCAATGGCGATCGCCGCCCTTGTAGCATGACCAGGTTTCAGCGTAGTCGATGCCCAGTTCCTTCCCCCGGCGGGCGATGTCGGCCTTCGTCCAATGGGTGAACGGCGTCAACAGTCCCACATTCACATACGTTCCCGCACGTGCTGCCTCGTCGAAGGCATTCACGAACTGCGGCGTACAGTCGGGATAGACGGTATGGTCGCCCGCATGGTTCGCCATCATCACAAACTTCAGGTCGTTCGACTCCGCGATACCGACGGCAATCGACAACATGATACCGTTTCGGAAGGGCACCACCGTCGACTTCATGTTCTCGTCGGCATAGTGTCCCTCGGGAATCGCGTCAGCCCCTTCGAGCAGCGAACTCTTGAAATACTGGCTCATAAACTCCAGCGGGATGACGATATGCCGGATGCCCAGCCGCTCACAATGCAGACGGGCAAAGGGTATCTCACGGGCATTATGGTTCGAGCCATAGTCGAACGACACGGCCAGGGCGATGCGCTCCTGCTGGTCGTAAAGCAGTGTCACGGAATCCATACCACCGCTC
>ONMA01000055.1 GCA_900318815.1 uncultured Prevotellaceae bacterium | reverse complement strand
TAGCAGGCATTTTAGCCTACATGCTCATAGAAGGTAAGCGCAAAGCGAAAACGAGAGCAAAAGCCGATAACGAACCAGAGACAATGCTTGATGACATAAGCTACATTCAAGAGATTAAACACCTGCATGGAAATGCAGGAAATGTGGTGTGGCAACAATATGATATTCTGTTAGTTGCACAGCACTATGACTGGTGGACTATGGTAGATTGGGCTGCCTACATGGAGTCGGCCGACATTAACATGATAGAAAGCGTCGTAGTTGCAGATTTAGCTGAAGCTATAGGAACAGAGCTTGTCCATGTGTACAACCAGGACAAAGTGGGACTGAAAAACTTTGAGAAGTTGAAAGAAGAACAGGCAAGACTAAGCATATACGGTCATAGTCACACATTGAACAGTTCTGTGCAAATCGTGTGGTTCAACCAAACGAGAGTGTTAAGAGTCATCACGCTTATTGATGATGAGATATACATCACGAAATATGTTGAAACCCTCATTAGAAGAACATTTGGCACCAAAGATGCCATGAAACTGGCTAAACCCATACCCAAAGAATGACACTCCGCGAACTCATAAACTCAGTTGATGCAGAGCACTATAGCAAATCAACGCTATTCCAGCAACTCATAAGTACCAAGCCTGAATATGGCGCAAGCAGACATATTCAGGTGGCCGAAGCCTTAAGCTAATCATTTTTTCTGGAATCTTTCACCAACGAAGCCTTGTCCAACCTCGCCTGCAATGAGGTCAAAATGCTGAAATACCGGTGGTGTTGGAGACAAATCATAATAGTCCATCTCTGCTATTGGCAGACAAAAGTATTCCATCTGGTCATAGCTCGTATAGAGTCGTGAAAGCACATCGTTATGCTCGTAGATCCACCGCTTTACATCATCATCCACATTAAAGTTCACCATCCCTGAACACCGAACAGAGGTATTACCTTCATAGGCCAGTATTTCAACATTGGGATTCTGGCGTAACTCGTGCCAAACGGCTTTCTTGGCAGAAGTGGCAAAGTAAAGCACATGCCCTTCCTGCTTCATAATTTGAAAGATGCGTAACTTTGGCAGATTGCCCTCGCTGGTTGCAAGGGCAATCTCTTTGTGGTCTTTCAGAAACTGAATAGCTTTGTCGAACATCTCGATTACCATTTCAGTTCTTCTTGAAGGATAGTTCCATCGGTCATGGGGCTGTCTGCTTCGGTGAAGGCATTGGCCTTGTACTGGATGCAGAGCATAGTCAGGTTCTCGCTGCCTGTGTTCTTCAGCGCACGCTTACCATCGGGAGCGATGCGGATGATGGTACCCTCGCTGACGGGGAAAATCTCACCATCCACCTGATACTGGCCATCGCCCTTCAGGATAATGTAAAGTTCCTCGTGAGTCTGCGAACACCTTACCTTGAATGGTTACATTGGGGCCCATCGGAAGCACGTGCTCGATAATCTCACTCATCTTACCTACGCTTACTGCGCTGAAGTTCTTACCACTCTTAATTGTTTCAATCTGTTTCATAATTCTTATACGTTTAAATTGTTACTTGTTTCTTGATTTCGAGTGCAAAGGTACGGCAACTTTTTCATTCCTGCAAGAAGGCACCAAAAGGTGACATAGTTATCAAAAAGTAGGAATTGTGATGTTATCGGACTTCTGCGAAAGTGACGTTAACTTAGATTAACTAAGTATAATTTGGTAATTCGGTAACTATTGGGTACCTTTGCGCTCTAATAAGTATATTATGGCAGATATCAAAGCTGAGTATTTGGCCTGTCCTATCAGGCAAGTAGTAAGTCGTTTTGGCGACAAATGGTCATTGCTTGTGTTGTTTCTGTTGAACAGGAGCGATACGGGCGTATTGCGCTTCAACGAGATTCGCCGCTTCATGACGGACTGCTCCCAGAAGATGCTTTCGCAGACCCTGAAGAACTTGGAGCAGAGCCATCTGGTGCATCGCGAGGTTTATCCAGAGGTTCCCCCACGGGTGGAGTATTCCCTAACAGATACAGGCAAATCATTGATGCCTGTCCTCACAGCCCTCATCGATTGGGGTAAGGAGCATTTTGATGAGGTAGTAACGGACTGAGCGTATGGCACTACCTAAGTTTATCATCACAATGGATGGATATTTCCGTCTTGGTATGGTCAATCAGCATAAAGACCTGCTGAAGCCAGAAGATCAATGCATCGGTGGCGGCTATTATCATTTCGATTACACCACCAACCGCATCCTGCTCGACAGGGAATCCTACGACTTCGGCAGACCGAAATGGCATCTGCTTGATACGTTGAAAGTGCCGTCAGTCTATCGTGGATTGCGGCTTGTCTATACCTACGATGATAATTTCCACGACAACATTGACATCAGCGAGGAATTGAAGATTGAGTATTATGACTGACTTTGATTCCATCTGGCGCACTCAGGATGAAATCAGAACGGTAGTGAATGCCGTTCTGGGCGAATGTATCTGGAATCTCAGTTACAGCGAGCGACGCATGGCCATTGAACTGGAGTTGACTGTCACCCTCGATGATGATGCCATCGGCAATCTCTGCTGCCAATTCTCAATTACTGCCGACTACGAGGGCGTCGGCGCAAAAGGATCGAAATTCGCATTCTATCTTTGAATGCCTAAATAATCGAAGTCATTGACCTTTGTCGCTTAGCAAGGCTAAGAACTTATCTGGCCAACAATTCATAATCAGCTTGTTTGGGAATTCCGTTTCTGCCAGCAGCGGATAGAGTCGTTCATAATCGGCTATCTGGAAAGAAATGTCGTATGAGCCTGAAATATTTGTATCAATAAACTTACGGAGTGTCTGAGTGTCGCAACATTCAGAATACACGTCTGAATGTCATGCTTGGTTATTGATAAGTCTTGAAAATCAGCAGTTTATATATCTTTTTGATAATGCGTGAGTCTTATTTTAGTAGTTCCACTTTTGGATATGATTACCATTTTTGGAAATAAAATTGGCGCAAAATGTTTTAGATATAATATATAAGTCGATTTCTTGGTATTTTGTAATGATGTAATTACTTAAGAATCAGATATTTGTAACTGGTTTCTATCTAAAGATTCTAAATTTGATTTTGCGCCAATTTTGCGCCAATATTTCCTGTTTTAACATAAAACCGTTGGAATTTAAGTTAAATTTAAGTTAACATCTTAATTTAAGGATAAAAAGAAAAACCTTGTAAGTTGTTGACCTACAAGGTTTTATGAGGGTGCCCGGACGGACTCGAACCGTCGACATTCAGAACCACAATCTGACGCTCTAACCAACTGAACTACGGGCACCATGTTGGTTGCTTTTTGAAAGCGAGTGCAAAGGTACGGGAAATATTTGAATTGACCAAATATTTCCCGAACTTTTTTTTGAATTTCTTTAATTTGCAGGTGCAGCGGGTGTTTCTGCGGGAACATCCTGGGTTGTCTGGCTTGCGCCGAAGCCGGGGAGGTTCTGCGGATTGGTAACAGGATTCTCGATGCCTTCCATGACAGAGCTGTCGGTTGAAGACTGCGGTGCGACGTAGGCACAGGCAACACTGACCACCACCATGAAAGCTGCGAGGCTCCACGTTGCCTTTTCAATGAAGTCGGTGGTCTTGCGGACACCGCCAATCTGGTTGTAGGAAGCGAAGTTTGATGCTAAGCCACCACCCTTGGATTCCTGAATGAGAACGATACCAATCATCAGCAGAGCTGCGATTACGATGAGAATTACTAATAATGTGTACATTTTTTTTACGTTATTTATTATTACTGTTTATAATCAATTTCTCTAAGAAACGGATTTGGTCTGCAAAGTAAGCATTTTTTTTTGGATATTGCAAACTTAATCGCCTAATAATTTCCAATGCCTTGGAATATCTGCCCTGTTTTATGTAAATTCTGGCCAAAGTCTCGGTAAGATAGTTCTCTTCCTGCTCTTTTTCCTCGCCTCCAGCGGCCTCTTCCATCTCGGGCTTCAGGGTGGGATTGTCGTTAAGTACAATCTTGCCTTTGTCATTTTCTATGAACGAATCAATGAGGCTATGGCCGATGAGCTGCGGCACCTCATCGCGCTCTCTACGCTCCTCGTCGCTCTCGCATTCCAGGAGGTAGGCCACATAGTCCACTGCCGCATCGGCCGGTGTGGGCTTTCGCTTTGGCTGCTTATCGGCAGCCTCCTCTTCCTCCTTGGGAATCGACTCCAAGAAAGTGTCGATGAGCGACAGGGTGCGGCTCTCGCGCTCTTCCTTATCTGCTGCCTTGCCGGCCACGCCTTTTTTCTGCGGAGTGGGAAGCTTGTAGTGTCCCGCCTCAATCATCTGGAAGATTACCTTCCTGTCGGTAATATAGATGGCGGCACGCCGCAGCTCCTCATCGAACGAGGGGTCATGAAGCAGGAAGAGGTTCTGCAGCATGAGGAGGCGCGCGGTCTGGAAATAGGGATAGAGTGCCAGCACGGAGCGCAGCTCGTACAGCGTATCGCGGTCGAGTCGTTCTGGGTGATTGATGAGTTCAACTATTTCCATTGCACTTTGCTTTTTATATTACCAATTAGCCACGGTGGCATTGAATATCTGGTCGGTGATGTCCTTTACCATCTGCGTGACGAGTTCTTCCTGCACAGAGTTGAGCGACTGGGTGGTTTCGTAGGAGGCCGACGCGGAGAACTGCCGTTCGAAGTCATCCGAATGCTTCACGTTATTGGTGAAGCGCACGTTCACCGTCATCGTCAGCTCCGTCTGGGCCGAATAGCCTTCGCTCGATACCGACTTGTTACGCTGTTCGTACTTGGTGATTTCGCCGTCAATCTTCAGGTCGCCATTACGCTTCACCTGTATCAGCTTGGTGTGGTTGGCAAACTGGTCCTTCAGCTGGTTGTTGAAGATGTTGGCCATAGGACCCCACACATAATTGGAGCGGATGGGGAAGTCGCTAATCTGGATGGTCTTCGTGGTGGCATAGTCGATGCTGGCTCCATTGAACGAATAGGTCACGGAACATGCCGAGAGCATCATGGCGACGCTCCAAATGATGATGCCAAGCCACTTACTTCTCATTGTCCAGTCCATATTGCTTTAGTCTCCTGTAGAGAGTCCTGTCGCTGATGCCCAGTTCCTGGGCAGCCTTCTTGCGATTGCCGTTGTGGCGCTCAAGGGCTTTCTCCAGCATCTGGCGGTTCAGGTCGTTCAGGTTCAGGTTCTCCTGTTCTGGCGCAGGCTCAATATACTCCTCGGCCTCGGCATCCTCCAAGGCCGACATAGGCTGCAGGGGTTGCACATGAGGCATGGGGGGCGTTGGCCCGATGATGGTGGGCGAGGTTCTGATTTCGTCCATCTGCTTCTTCAGCTGGCTCATCTCCCGCCGCATATCGTTCACGTTGTTGCGCATGTCGTAGAGAATCTTATAGAGAATCTCGCGCTCGTTCTCAAACGAGTGGTCGCCCGAGTTGTTGGAGCGAAGCACCGTGAGCTGCGTACTCTCCCTGTCCTGGGGGATGAACTTGGCCAGAATCTCGGGCGTTATCGTGCGCTCCTTGCTGAGGATGGACATCTGCTCGGTGATATTCTTCAGCTGACGGATGTTCCCCGGCCACTTATAGCGCATGAGCATCTGCCTTGCCTCTTCGGTCAGCACGATGCGATCCATCTTGTATTTCTCTGCTATCTGCATGGCAAACAGCCTGAAGAGCAACACGACGTCTTCGCCACGTTCGCGCAAAGGTGGCATCTGCAGGGGAATGCGGTTCAGTCGATAGTACAAGTCCTCGCGGAAACGTCCCTCGCTGATGGCCTGACGGATGTTGACGTTAGTCGCAGCCACGATACGCACATCGGTCTTCTTCACCTCTGTTGCCCCCACGGGGATGTACTCTCCCGTTTCAAGCACCCTGAGCAGACGTGCCTGTGTAGCCATAGGCAGTTCGCCCACCTCGTCAAGGAACAGCGTACCTTTGTCGGCCACGCCAAAGTAACCGGGCGAATCGCCCACGGCTCCCGTGTAGCTTCCCTTCACATGTCCGAAGAGTTCAGAATCGATGGTGCCCTCGGGTATTGAACCGCAGTTGATAGCGAAGTACTTTTCGCGCCGACGAGGCGAATTGTCATGGATGACGCGAGGGATAATCTCCTTGCCTACACCACTCTCGCCGATGATAAGCACACTAAGGTCGGTGGGCGCCACCTGCAAGGCGACGTCGAGCACAACGTTCAAAGCCTCGCAGTTGCCCACGATATTGTAACGCTGTTTTATGGTCTGTAGCTCGTTACTCTTCATTTAGCTGACAAAATTACACATTTTTTTTGAAATATATGCAACTCTGGCAGATTTTTTAATCTTTTTACTTTTCACTACTCGTTTTCCTCGTCCTGTTTCCTGACTTCCTTGCGCGGCGTGCTGAACCTCACCTTCTCGCTATCGTCACGCTTTTCATGATAGAGCTTGGGAAGCGGGTGCTTCATGGGAGCATCATACTCCATCTGGTTACGCCACACGTCGATGGCCTCGAAGATGGCATGACGGAACGAACGCTCGTCGGCCTTTCCCTTGCCGGCAATGTCATACTGGATGCCGTGGGCAGGAGCCGTGCGGACGATGGGCAGTCCTGTGGTGTAGCGCACGCCGTCGCCTGGCGTAAGGCTCTTGAACGGAGCCAGTCCCTGGTCGTGATACATGGCCAGCACCGCGTCGAAGCGCATATAGGATGCCGAGGAGAAGAAGTCGTCGGCAGCGTAGGGGCCAAACGCCTGAATGCCCTGTTCGGCAAGTTCCTTCACGGCAGGAATGATGATTTCCTGCTCCTCGTCGCCCAGCACGCCGTCCTCGCCACAGCGAGGGTTCAGCGCCAGGATGGCAATGCGGGGATTGTTCACCCGCAGGTCGCGACGCAGCGACTGGTTCAGCAGTTGTGCCTTCTCAATGACTTTCTGCTTAGTAATCGACTCGGCCACGTCCTTGATAGCCACATTGTTGGTAACGAGTGCCACGCGCAGGTCGTCACTCAGCAGGATGGTGAGGGCATGACAGTCCTCGCCCATGCGCTGTGCAAGGTATTCGGAGTGTCCGTTAAACCCGGCAATACTGTTCTTGCACACGGGAGCCGTGACCAGCACATCGTAACCACCCTTCTTGTAGTCGTCAATGGCCCTGTCGAGTACGCGCCTGGCAGCATCGCCGGCCTCCTGAGTGGCCACGCCATACTCTACCTTTACCTCTTCGTCGCCAAAACAGTTCAAGAGGTTGACGCGGTCGTCGGCCACTTCGTTAATGCTGTTGATGACCGAGAACTGCACTTCGAGACCCATTGCCTTGGCATGATAGGCCGCCACCTTGGGCGACCCATAGATGACAGGGGTGCAAATTTCCAGAATCTCAGGGGATTCGAAGGTCTTCAAGATGACCTCATACCCCACTCCGTTAGTATCGCCATGCGTGATAGCCACGCGAACCTTTCTATTCTCCATTGTTATAATCGTTATTATTATTCAGTTTTCAATGTAAACAGGCAAGCTTCCAATCGTCTCAGCAGATTTCGTTTCTTCATCGACGGGGCATAGACAAATGCCTCAACCACAAGGGTGCTGTCGCCCATAGGGATGGAGTGACTGACAAAAGGGCCTCCCATCACGTCGCCCTTCACTTCCCAGAGACCTCGCATCTCGATTCGCTCTCCCTGAGTGGTTCTTTGAGTCACCGTGTTCGGCATCGTTGCCATGCAGGTACCCTCCGAGTCCCCGGGAATGTTGACCCTCATGATGCTGTCGCGCATGCTGACTGCTTCCGCTATCGACCTATCCGAGCCATGATACCGATAGATGCAGACGCTCTGCATACCGCTCGCCGCATCGTTCGACAACCAAAGAAAGTCCTTGCCGCACTTCCATTTCGAGAGGTCTTCCGGCACCCACAGGCGCACACCAAACATCTCCCTTGCCAATCTTTCGGCTTGCCCGCCATGCCGCTCGCGAAGGCGTGCTATGCCGTTGTTCAGTTCCTGCAACACCAGTTGTTGCTCCATCGCGCGTACATTATATATAATATAGGCACGTATCTGGGCTTCGTTCGCTGCCCTTAGATGCAGCACCAACTGCGGCTGTGCATAGACGTTGCGTTCGTAGGTCAGCTTTGGCTGTCTGATGGAGTCCTCGCCTGTTGTCACCACGACGATGTTTCGTGCATAGCGCGTGGCTTGCGAAAGACCCTCGCAGACAATGGCCGACACGTCGAAAACTGGCTCCGGCAGGGGCAATGCCGTCATCTCTAAACCCTGCAAGGCATCGGCAACGGTCTTCACAGCAGCCGTATCGCTACCCACCACCAGCACCTCGTATGGTCGCCCGCCACTGGTAGGCATCATGCCTCTCCCCTTGCTGCACGACAAGCACCACAGGCATGACAGCAGCACCCACAGCCAACAGCTATTGAGTGTCCTGAGCATGGCGTTTGGCGGTTGAGAGCAAGCCACAGGCGGCAAAGATGTCCTGTCCGCGACTGGCACGGATGGTGGCAAAGACCCCGTGCTGGGTCAGATAGTCGCGCAAGGCCAGCATACGCTCCTCGTCGGCTTCTGGCAGGTCTGCGTCGGGAATGGTGTGGAAGCGAATCAGGTTGACACGGCACTCCAGGCCCTTCAGCAGTTTCACCATCTCACGTCCATGAGCCAGCGAGTCGTTCAGTCCCCCGAAGCAGATATACTCGAACGAGCATCGGCGCTGGTGGGTGAAGTCATACTGGCGCAATAGTTCCACCGTCTCAGCAATGGGCATGGCCTTCTCGGCAGGCATCAACGACAGCCGTTGCTCGTGCAGGGGCGAGTGCATCGAGATAGCCACGTGGCACTCGCTCTCGTCGAGGAAGCGTTTCAGTTTGTTTCTCACGCCTACCGAGCTCACCGTAATGCGCTTGGGACTCCAGGCGTAGCCGTCCTTGGCCGTCAGTATCTCCGTGGCACGCAACACCGCGTCCAAGTTATCCATTGGCTCGCCCTGCCCCATGAACACCACATTGGTCAGCTGGTCACGCTCGGGCAGGGCATAAATCTGGTTCAGGATGTCGGCAGCCGTCAGGTCGCCTTCCCATCCCTGCTTGCCGGTCTGGCAGAAAAGACAGTTCATCTTGCAGCCCACCTGACAGGAAACGCACAGCGTGGCTCGCTCGCCGTCGGGGATGAAGACGGTCTCCACAAAGCGCGTCCGGGGTGTTGCGGGGGAGTCGACGGCCCCCTCTATGGCTTCACCACGCGAAGAGGCGACCGAGCAACGCACGGGGAACAGGTACTTCACCGTTCCGTCCACACTACGCTGACAGTCAATGGGTTCCATCGCGCCCACACAATAGTCACGGTTCAGCAGTTCACGGTTCTGCTTTGAGAGATTGGTCATCTCGTCAATACTGCCCACATGACGGTCGTAGAGCCAACGGGCAATCTGCCCACCCGTGAAGGCAGGCATACCAAGACTGCGGCAAACATCCTTCAGTTCAGCCACAGTCATACCCATGAGTACTCTTTTTCCGTCATTCATGCTGCAAAATTAGTACTTTTTTTTCGATTCCTTATCGTCAGCCACTAATTATTATTATTTGTTAAGGGATGTTCCGCATCAGAGCAAACCGATACGGAAACAAAGGCCTGCCGACAGGTACTTGCCCTGCATGAGTGAGGCTTGCAACAGAAAATAGCGCAACACCTCGCAATCGACACCCGCATTCACCCCGTCGCCGTCGTACTCGCCAATGACGCGCAACTTCTGGTAGAAAGTCGGCTGGAAGGTGATGCCTCCCACCACGCCGTTCCACTTCTCGTTGTAGTCGCGCTTCCATTTCCTGTAGGCCACATGAACGCCCAGCACGTTATGCTTATAATCCAGATGCTTGGTGGCGGCCACGTAGAAGTTCCTATAGTAGTTACTCTTCGAAAAACCCTCATCGTTGGTTCCCCACACATCATTACCGCCCACGACGATGGCAGGCCAGTACTTGCCCTCTTCCAGCGGGCGCAATCTCACCGAGAAATAGCGGTCCTTGGAGTAGAAGCCCGTCTTCTGCTTGGGGTCTCTGTTGCGATGCATCTTCCAGAGGGTATAGCCATAGCCGAGTTCAACCCAAGAGAAGGGCGTGATACTCAGGTAGTTGGTCAGCGTGTTGAATTTCTCTCCGTCGCACTTCATCCCGTCGGGCACCATGTGCTTGTCCACATAATGGGCACCGATACGGGCCACGCCAGCCGAATCCATCTCGGCCGATGGCACGTGGATGAGTCCCGGCGTTCCTATGTACTGCTGGGCTTGTCCCGCAACCAGCAGCACGAGAAGCAAGCAAGTAAGTATAATCAGTCTTTTCATCTTCTTTTTCTGTTTACATCGTTTCAACGCCGCTCCAAGTGCCCCGTACCCCAGGGAATACGCACGGGATAGGTACGCTCGTTCTCCTCGGGATCGGTGGTGTACATCTTCATCGACACGCCGTCGGCCTGGGCGTTATAGGTCAGGCGGAAGTCATGGGCCGGACGCAACGTGAACTTGCGGTCCTTCCACTTCCAGTCGGGCAGGAGCATCACCACCTTGAATCCGCCGGCCTCCTTGTACTTGGCGCCGTTCTTCTTCTCGTGCAACTGGGCGAAGGCACTCACCGTACAGTTTCGGAAGTGGCGCAACACCTCGAACTGCAAGCCCATATCCTCATTGAGATAACGCCCGCCGCTCAGCCGGAACTCCGTGCTCCAAGGCTCTAACCACACATTGGCACCCACGATACCTGTCAGGCGGTCGGGGCCGTCGAAGTTCACGGCCTTAGTCTCGCTCACCAGATAGCGTCCTTTCCATTCCTCAGCATTATCCACGGCCAACCGCCATTCGCCCGTATATCCCACCTGGGCATTCAGCATCAGCCAGGAATTGATGGGGTACATCCAGCGCACGTCAAGGCCATAGCGGTCAAGCCCGAAGAGACCTCCCGTCACTTTGAAGTGCTGGTTGCCAAGATGCAGTTGCTTAGCCAAAGCGGCATTGGTCAGCCTGACTATATTGTGCTTGCTCTCATAGCCGTCGTTCACGATGGGCAGGAATGCCTGGGCACTAAACATCCACTCCTTGCCCAGATGCCATTTCACGCCGGGCGTCAGATTGACAAGTACGTTATAGAGACGCACAAAGTTAATATCGGCATAGTTCAATTCAGCTCCACAGAACAGTTCCACCTGTCCTGCTTCCTGCGTCTGGGCCATGCCAAGCATCGAATGGGCTGCCAACAGCAGCACTATGAATAATCGTTTCAACAAGGTTCCTCTAAATTATGTTTACACTCTGTTTATTTCGGCAGAGGACAACCCTCTGCACCCGTTTCAGCCTACATGATTAATAACAGGGTGCAAAGTTACGAAAAAAATGCGAACTTAGCAAAAATGCGAACCTAATTCTGCTGTTTCCAGTGGATAAAGTGCTGTTTGCCTGAAAAGGTTCGCATTTCTTTTCCGCATTCAGGTAGAGAATCTGTTCCGATACATGGCCAGGAGGGAATCGCTTCCTGTCCATACAGGCTTGATTTTTCTTACCTCTTCGTTCTCCGCGGCCTCCTGCGCCTGTTCTATCATGCTACTGGTATCGATGTATGTCATGGTGGACTGTATGCACCTGTGACCCATCTCCCTCTGTACCACGGCAAGCTGCTTTCCTTGCTTGATGCGTCTTGTCCCGTATGCATGCCGGATGATATCCAAACGTTTGGTTATTTTCAGCCACTCGTTCGCCACCTTGGCGCTTTCAAAAGGAATGCCCATCGAGAGCGTGAGCCGTGTATTGGGACACACCAACATCGTGACCACCCAGATTTACGCAAAAATCACAAGTCAGAAACTCGACAACGACCTGACGATGCTCGGCAATAAGCTCAACGCATCATTCAAAGACATTAAGATGACATAGAGTACAGCGCCCCAAAACCTTCAAAGCAGAAAGGCGAATGATTAGCGATAGTCTGTCATTCGTCTTTCTGCGTTATAATCCCTCAGCATACGAACTACTAATAGATCATTCTTTTCCCTATCGTTTATATGCAGGATGATAGCAACTTTCCAGAACACTCTCCAAATCACTCTCACGATAAAGCACCTTGCCACCTAATAATATATATGGTATCACGCCATCATTACGGTATTCCTGTAGTGTCCGTCTGCTGACTTTCAGGATACTAGCAACCTCTTTGTCTGTCAGATAACGTTCACCATCAAGCAATGGACGATAATTGCCTATCACCTTATCGTATAGGGCAAGCACCTCCTTCATGTTCTCCAACGCATTCTTTACGCCAATGTTATGAGGCATTATCAGTTCGTTCATAGGCAGTCCGTTTTGAGATTACACATTTTACAATTCTTGTCCCTACCAGCCACAACATGAAGAATACGCTCCACGTCCTCAGGCTTATAGTACACCTTGTGGTTGATTTGAGAAAAAGCCAGCGTTCCGTTGTCACGAAGCGTTTGTAATGTTCTTGGACTGATGTTCAGCATTTGGCATACGTCTTGGTTATCAAGCCAATCGTCCAACCCTTTGTCATTGCCTCTACTGGCCATTTCCTTCATTTTTGTGACGAAACTGTTGAAGCTCATCAGCAGTTCCTCGTAGGTACTGCGCTCAATTGATACTACTTCCATGTCTTGTTTAGTTTTTGAAATATGCGTGCAAAGGTACACTATAATCATCAGACATGGAACAATTGAAAATTCTTTCTCATGAAATAACAATTCACGAATTCTTCTATCTTCCACAATCTTAATGCCTGCTGAGCTTGCTCTTCAGAAAGCGGACACGCACCTTTGTGTGGCACTTGTCAGAAAAGTGCGTATTAG
>ONMA01000060.1 GCA_900318815.1 uncultured Prevotellaceae bacterium | reverse complement strand
GCCCGCCAGACAATACGTAAACGACTAAAGGATTTAGGATATGATGAAGATTGATGAAATATTGAGCCGATTGCAGGAACAGCAGCCCGACGTCAGCAATCCTGACGAACTGACCGACCGCATCATGGACAGTCTGCCAGACCTGACCCCTGAGCAGCCTAAGCCTGCACGACGTATCAGGCTCTACATCGCATCGGCAATAGCCGCAGCCGCCAGTGTTCTGTTGTTGCTGACGCTACACTATAGCGAAGAACCGACCTCGATAGAGGCTGTCGCAGACTCGCGGCAAGGAGAACCAACCTCGGTAGAGGCTGTCGCAGACTCGAAACACGGTCTATCGACCTCAATAGAGGCTGTCGCAGACTTGAAACACGGTCTATCGACCTCGATAGAGGCTCTCGCAGACTCGAAACATGGTCTATCGACCTCGGTAGAGGCTGTCGCAGACTTGCGGCAAGAAGTACCGACCTCGGTAGAGGCTGTCGCCGACTCGCGGCAAGGAGTACCGACCTCGGTAGAGGCTGTCGCAGACTTGCGGCAAGAAGTACCGACCTCGATAGAGGCTGTCGCCGACTCGCGGCAAGAAGAACCGACCTCGGTAGAGACTGTACAAATCGAGTACGCTCAGCAAACAAAACGGGTACAGCAGGCTGAACCACTCAACGAAGTGCTGACTGAGCGCGACATACCCATCACCCGTCCTGAGAACTACAAGTACACCCCCGAGGAGATAGCCCTCATGAAGAAGCAGGCCCGCGAGGCTTACTTGAAGTGGGTGGAACTGGAACTCGAAATCGCAAAATACAATCAAGAACAAACCGCAAATAATTATCGAGATTTATGAAACGTCTTATCATCATGCTGCTCGTCGCTTGCAGCGCCGTCACACCAACACTGGCACAGTCAAAGTCCAAGACACAGAAAAAGGACTACCACCTTGTCATTGGGGATAACAAGGAACACCAGTATCCGCTCCGCGTATTCCGCAAGCTAAGGACCATCAGGGATCAATTCGGACAGAAGGAAGGCCAGACCTATTCAGTCATCAAGAACCCGAATACAGGCATCATCGAGTCCTGCGAACGCATTACGCATTTTTATTGTAATGCCGAAGAGCTCAAGACGATTGACAATGACTTTATGGACGACGAGCCCTCCTCCTATCAGATTCTGCATATCATGCCGGGCAGCACCCAGCAGTTTGCCATCAATGTGTTCTCCGAAGGCGGAAAGCGTAACACCACGCTCCCCATCCGTACGAAGGACACTCAGGAGATGTGGTTCCTCGCCACCAAGAATCTGGAGAATCCGCAGTTGCGCGACGTCTATGCCATCGTTTGGGAGACAGACGATATCGCTGCGACGGCCGAGGGAACCATCTATGGCATTTCCTCGCTCCGCCCCGACCTCTATACCAAGAGCCTGGAGACGTCGAAGAATACCTTCAGGATTGACGGCCGCGTGGGCTACGACCTGACGGACTCCCTCTACGTGGTCTATATGGCCGACACCAGCGAGGAACTGGACAAACTGGCCGACGATGCTTTTGTGGCATATATGCCTGTCGTGAACAAACGTTTTAATTTCAGTGTGGAAATCGACAAGCCCAAGGTGGGACGTATTCGCACGGTCATGCCCGATGGCTCGCTCTGCCACCTGTGGACCAACCTCGACTTTGTGCCAGGCGAGACCTATCAAATCACCACCCACAACGGCTACTACGATGAAGACCGCGACTATGAGCATCGTGTGGGGCGCTATTCGGGCAAGAGCCTGCTTAATAAGCGGCAGGTACGTGGTATTGACGATGTTTCTGTAGTCGATGATGCCGACAGCATACTTGAAGAATATGTCGACAGTGTATCCTATCATGAACGCCCCTTCCCAGAGCCTTCGCCCTTGCTGAAGTTGCGGATGGAAATGAAGTATAAGAATCTATCTATTAAAAAGGATGCACTTAGAGCTTTCTATAACTCACTTGACCCCAAAAGCAATGCTTCTTGGGCGAGAAAGGACCGCATCTTCGACCGAATCATCAAGCAGAACCAAGAAGTGGATGCCGATTTTCGTGATTTGCAAAAACTCTTTAAAGACTATTTTAAGGAATTTGATAATCTTGTCGACAAGCGGGCAGAAATTCTTGGACCAGGCTATGAGGAAATTCTGGATTTCTACACCGAGCAGAACAAGTGGCTGACAGAGATGATGAACTCTGGCGTCCAACTGCCCAAGTCGGCCCGAAAGACCCAGAAAGCCCTCAACAAATACATCGAGAAATACATGACGGAGATGGCCAAGCTCATGATGTAAGTTGAATGACAAATGCAAACGTAAGTTTTTTTTCATAAATCCCTCTCGCCGAATAGAAGGAGAGGGATGGGTATGGAATTATTCTTCCAACAGGCTTTGCAGGAACTCGGCGGCGGTCATAATTGGCAACGTGGAGTGCTCCTCGAAGCCTTTCCTGTCGTTTGTGATTATGTGATAGGTGCCACACATACATGAATAAATCCTCTCAAACCAAAATCCAGCAAGAGGTTGGCTTCAGGAGCGTGTTCCCGGTTCTCTGCCACATCCATCAGGATGTTTGTGTCGAGGAATACCCTTTTCATTTGGCGTACTTGATTAAGAGTCCGACAGTCCGTGGATCCATATCCTCAACGCTTAGTTTGAGTTGCTTGGCATACGCCTTTTGGGCGGGCGTCAGCTTGTCCCATTCTTCCTGCTTGTTCCATTCCGTGGGGTGTGCATGTTCGCGGAACCATTTAGTCTCAGGCGATTCAGGGACATTGAATTTCTTGCGCGCCATTTCAACAAGGCTATCTGAACTGACCTCTTTACCCAAGTAAAGACTTTCACCCAGATTAAGAACTATTAACGCTCAATTACATCATATTATTCCCCAACTGCCGTATATAAAGGAGATAATAATTGAAACGCATAATGAACAAACAAGCCATCATCACCTGTTTAATGGGATTTGTAATCCCCGTGCTCGCCCTCGTTGCTTTGACAGCGCAGGCACAAGAGCCGACGGACAGCACAAAGACGAAGGAGCGCAAGCTACAAGTCTATGCCGAGGTGAAAGACCACCTGACGCATGAATACATCAAGGGCGTGAGGGGGGAACTGCTGCACGCCGCCGACAGCACTTTTGCTGATAGCATTAAGGTTCACTACCAGGAAGAGGAGGACTGGAAGTATAGCTATATCCAAGCAGGCATCAAGCAGGCGGGCAGCTATCTCATCCGCTTGGAGGCCGACAGCTTCCGCACGGCCTACGTCCCCCTGGAAATAAAGAAGATGTACAAGCGGGAACAGACGCGCAGCCTGAAGACCATCTACCTGCATCGGTTGCCGAAGAAATTGGAGGTGGAGCTGGGCGAGGTGGTCGTGCAGTCAACAAAGCTGAAGTTCTACATGGACGGCGACACGCTGGTCTATAATGCCGATGCCTTCCAGATGGCCGAAGGCTCGATGCTCGATGCCCTCATCAAGAAGCTGCCGGGCGTGGAGCTGGAATCGGGTGGCGTCATCAAGGTGAACGGGCGTCAGGTCAGTTCGCTGCTGCTCAACGGCAAGGACTTCTTCGACAGCGACCGCGAGCTGCTCCTTGAGAACATGCCTACGTACATGGTGAAGCAGGTGCGCAGTTACGAGCGGGTGCCCGAGGATGTAAAGGGAACGAACCGCGAGAAGACGGCACAGAAGGAGTTGGTGATGGACGTGAAGCTGAAGCGTGAGTACAACAGCGGGTGGATAGCCAATGCCGAAGGGGGCGGCGGCACGACTTTCTTCAAGAACGACGAGGGACGGCATGACGCGAAGTACCTGGGCCGCCTGTTTGGCCTGCACTTCTCCGACCGTTCACGCTTGGCGGTCTATGCCACCACGAACAACCTGAACGACTATCGCACGCCGGGCGAGAAGGGCGAATGGAGCCCGCTGACACAGTCGGAGGGACTTATCTCGTTAGTCAAGGCCGGGGCCAACTTCCGCACGGAGAAAGAAGATCGCTACCGCTATGAGGGCAGCATCAGCACCACCTACTGGGACAAGAACGATGCCAACAACACCAGCAGCGCCACCTTCCTCGACGACGGCAGCACCTACGGCCGCTCGTTCTTCAAGAAGCGCAGCTACGACTGGCAGATAGAGTCGCGGCATCGCTACAACTACTACCATACGGAGCCCATCGGCGAGTGGCTGAAATACTTCCAGATGAGCATCCAGCCTTACTTCTATTACACCACATGGAACAACCACAGCGAGTCGGCCAGTGTCACGCTGGCCGAGGATGTGGCCGACCAGTTGGGCAAGGACTGGATGGACAGCATTCAGGCTCCCAACGCCGGCGACCTGCTGCGCCGCTACGCCATCAACCGCACCATCAGCCGAACCAAGGGCGTAGGCCACTGGCTCGACACGAACAACGACGGATACCTTTCCGTCAGTCCGGCCCACAACGACTTCATCGACTTCTGGATGCCCTTCAGCTTCCGTTTTACCGACCGCAAGGAGGACAACTACGAGCACAATCTTATAGAGTATGTTGCGACTGAGTCGCTACCCGACGACTTCCGCAACCGCTACCAGCCCACCAAGCGCAGCACCACCAACTTCACTGCCCAACCGCGACTGATGTTTGCCTTCGATGAGAAGCATCGCTACAGCCTCGACCTGGGCTACACCTACAACTATTACCAAAGCCATGACAACTCGCCGCTCTACCTGCTCAACAAACTGAGCGACTGGAACACGCCCGAAAGACTCGGCTCGCTGCCGTCAATGGACGAGATGCTCACCACGCTCGATGCCAACAACAGTTCGGAACAGCGCAGCACTACCCATACGCACACACCGCAGATAGCCTACCGGCTCAACAAAAGCGATGAGGACTACTACTCCCAGCTGTCGATCCAGCTCGGTATTCCTATGGCTCACGAGCGTCTGGACTATCACCGTGGCAACCCCCTCTCGTGGAGCCTTGACACGCTGATGAAACGCAATACCACCTTCCTCGCGCCTACCATCTATTTCTTTCACAGCAACTGGAAACGCAACCGTAATATCTATGCCAACTTGAGCATGAGTACCTCGGCTCCCTCGATGACCAGTCTGCTGAACATCCGCGACGACAGCAACCCGCTCTACATCACCTTAGGCAACCCCAACCTGAAGAACACTCGCAACTACAGTCTAAGCGGCCGTTACAGCGACAAGTACGGCAAGACGCTGTTCAACGTCTCGGCCAGCGCCCAGATTACTGAGAACGCCGTGGCTTCGGGCTTTGTCTATGACCGCTCGACAGGCGTGCGCACCGTCACCCCAGAGAACGTCAACGGCAACTGGACGGCGAACGCCTCGACGGGCGTTGACTTCCCGATTGACAAGAAAGACCGTTGGCGCATCAGGGAGAGCGTGAGCTACAACTACAACCACAGCGTGGACCTCAGCGGCACGACTGTCGCCACCCGCTCGGTGGTGGCCTCTACCTTCCTGACCGATGAACTCGGTCTCACGTGGAAGCCAACGGACAAGATGGAGTACGGAATCAGCGGCAAGTTGAACTACCAGCACTCAGGCAGTGAGCACGGCTCCCTCTCCTCCGGGGAGGGTCAGGGGTGGGGCCTCAACGCCTATACCTACCAGTACGGAGCCAGCGCGCAAGTGGAACTGCCGTGGTCGTTGCAGCTCTCCACCGACCTGACGATGTACTCCCGCCGAGGCTACAGCGAGCCGTCGATGAACACCAACGAACTGGTATGGAACGCCCGCCTGGCCAAGCGTCTCATGAAAGGCAATCTGGTCATCATGTTCGACGGCTTCGACCTGCTCGGCAACCTCTCCAACGTCCGCCGCAGCATCAACGCCCAGGGCCGCACAGAGACCTTCTACAACGTCATCCCCTCCTACGGTCTGCTGCATATTTCCTACAAATTGAACAAAGAACCAAAAAAGAAATAAAAAATGGAAATGGCTTGCAGCTTGTTCCGTCCTTCGTATATTTCCTTGGAATATGTATTGCAGCACGCCAGTGTCGAGTTCATGAAATTTTGCCATTATATCGCTCAAAAAAGACTGAATGAGCGGGTGGCTTCCTTGTTGAACATAAAGATTTATGATTATCCGCATGTGTCCGCAACTGACGCTGAAAAATGAATATGAACAAGCAAACCATCATCACCATCCTGCTCGCACTCGTCGCAATGACAACACAGGGGCAGACATTCGCTTGGAGAATAGAAGGGACGGTGGCAAACGCCGCACCGACAGATACGCTGACTGTCATCGATGCCGAGAAGCAAAGGATGATAACTACGCTGCAAGTCAAAGGCGGGAACATCGTCCCTGCAAGTGGAACGCTTGACGAACCTGCCATCTGCTGCATCAGCAAGCAGGGCAGGCGCGGATGGATAAGAATGTTTGTTCTGGAAAGCGGAACCGTAAATATCACGGTTGACTTGGACTTGGTTTACCTCATACGCATTGGAGGTACGCCGATGAACGACGAGCTGATGGGCGTGCTTGCGGTACAGAACACGGACATGGATATGGACACATATGTCAAGAAGATGTGCGAAGTGGTCAGCCGTATCGTCAGCAACCATCCAGACCATCCACTGTCTCCATTTCTTATCGGGCAGTCCAAGGCATTATTCACGTCCACCGAATCGATTGGACTTATAGAGAAGCTGTCCCCCGACTTACAGGCAAGTCCTAAGATGGACAGGCTGAAGGAAAGCCTTTTGCTGGTGCAGGAAACCGAGGAGGGCAAGATGTTCAAGGAACTCACGGGCGTTTCTCCTGATGGCAAGCCGACCGCCATTTCCGACTTCGTGGGGCGAGGCAACTATGTGCTTGCTGATTTCTGGGCATCGTGGTGCGGGCCTTGCACGGCTGACATGCCCCATGTCATTGCCTTGTACGAGAAATACAAGGACAAAGGGCTGAAGGTAATCGGAATCACCGTCAGCGACACCCCAGAGAAATCCGACAGCGTCGTGCAGAAAATGGGCATCCCGTTCCCCCAGATTTACGAATCCAAGCCCATGAGCATCTATGGAGTGACAGGGATTCCCCACAAGATTCTCTTTGCCCCCGACGGCACCATCCTCTCCCGCAGGATTGCAAGCAGCAAAGAACTTGACAGGAAACTCGAAGAGATATTTCCCAATAACAAATAAATAGAAATGAACATGAACAAGAAAACCATCATTGAAAAAGGAAATGAGTGGGGATTAGATGGTTCTTGAAAGAAATTTGTGGGGATTGTCATATTTCGTCGAAATAAGTTTGTGGGGAATGTATTCTGGGGCACAATTAGTTGAAAGAGATTTAAAGGAATATAGTTAAATTGAATTAAGGAAGTACGAAAAATCATACTTTTGGTTTCCCGAATTAGTTTTTCTTCGTATCTTTGCACCAAAAGTACGATAAATCATACGCTGATGGATATAGGAACAGTGATTAAGGAGCGCAGGGCATTGCTGGGAATCTCGCAGCAAGATCTATCAGATTATTCTGGAGTAGGCATCTCTACAGTCAAGGATTTGGAGCGAGGCGTGGGCAATCCGTCGCTCCATACACTACAGAAGATATTGGATGTGGTGGGTATGGAAATGGTATTGCAGGTTAAACAGACCGTTAAATAGCATAGAGGATGAGAAAAGTGAATGTGTATTACGGTGATGTCTATGCCGGGCAACTCGTTGAGTTGTCAAGGGGCAACTATGAGTTCACCTACGATGATGCTTTTCGTGCCGACGGCAGCACCCCTCCTGTGTCTGTCAACTTGCCCAAGAGC
>ONMA01000070.1 GCA_900318815.1 uncultured Prevotellaceae bacterium | reverse complement strand
TACGGCATCATGCATACCCTCTCGCTTGAAGAAAATCTCCAGACGTTGCAGGCTTACTGCCAGAAGAAAGCTGCGGAAAACGAGAGCAGAGCAAGCTCGCTTGCTTTGCCGAGTGATAGCAGGTTAGACGAAGTCAAAGGAGGCACGCTATGAAACTCTATCACGGCTCCACTATCGACATCGCTAAAGTCGACCTCGCCCTGTCGAAGCCCAACAAGGACTTCGGTCGCGCCTTCTACCTCTCCGACGACCGCCAGCAGGCGCTGGAGATGGCACAGTTCCGCGCTGAGTTCGAGGAGACCGAGCACGTGGTCAACGTCTATGAGTTCGACGAGGCGCTCTTACAGGAGTTCCGCTACAAGCGCTTCGAGGCCTACACCGAGGAGTGGGCGCACTTCGTCTACGACCATCGCACTGAGCCGCACGGACAGACGCTCCACGACTACGACATCGTCTACGGCCCCATTGCCAACGACCGCGTCGGCGCGCAGATCGCCCGCTACAAGCAGGGCTACATCACCTTCGACGAGTTCCTGCGCCGCATCCAGTACATCAAGGGCATCACCTTCCAATACGCCTTCTGCACCCAGCGGGCTATTGACAAACTCGAGAAAATAAAATGAACGTATCGCAGGCAGAATTCCAGAACATGAAGGAGGAGATCGTGAAAGACCTCATCGCCCGTCTGATGGACGAGCGCGGCCTCACGATGCAGCAGGCTTTCGATGCCGTCTACACCTCGCGCCTCTTCCTGAAGCTCAGCGACCCCAAGACCGGCCTCTACTTCCAAAGCTCCGGCTACGTCTATAGTTTCCTCGAAAGCGAGTTGAAGGAAGCCAAATGATTAATAAGAACGAAAACGACATGAGGATAATCATCCTGTCATTCATACTCGCCATCGTCGCCACCCTCACCGCGACGGCGCAGGACATAAACGCGTGGCTGCAGGAACAACTGAATGCCTCGGCTGACCTGCGGCATGTGGACTATGACGAGATGTACGAAAAAGCCTTGCAGAAGGGCAAGGGTGTGGACCCGCTGATAAGGAGTCTGGTCGTCATCGACTATTGCCGGGCGTATGGCTTGGACAGTCTGGCGATAGAGATGGCTGACTTTCTATTGGAGAAAGCGAGCAATGAACAGATGGAACGAGGCATTGCAGCGTATCTGCTGGACATGAAGTACAGGTTGGCATTGCTGCAGAACCGGTACGATGAGATTCAATGGATGGCAAGTTACATAAATCGCCGTTGGCGGTCGAATCAGAAGTTGATGGATTGGGCCGGACGCTGGCATCGGTTGGCCGAGGAAGGTAAGGACGTGGCGCCCGTCAGAATTGTTCGTTCAAAAGATATCGTGAGTCTGCCGTTCGATAGAGATTCCGTCGGGCACGTCTGCGTTTACGGGAATGTGAATAAGACGGAGAAACAGCGTTTCATCATTGACACGGGAATGATGTCGAGCACGATTCTGTTCAGAAAGTATGTCCAGAAAATGGGTGTCAGGCTATTGCCGGTCTCCATCAGGGCGAGCTCCGCCACGCATCCGGACGTTGTCTACAGCATGCAGTTAGGCATCATTGACAGCCTGCGCATCGACGGCATCAAGTTCTGCAATCTGCCCGTCTGGGTGTCCGACGAAGCGGAGGAATACGACTGCGTGGGGTTCATCGGTTCGCCCGACTTGGTGCGGTTGGAGTACATGGAACTGTCGCGCGACAGCCTCGTCTTCCGTTACCCGCTGCCCAAGAAAAAGGGGGAGGCGAACTTCACCATGAATCCAGGCGCCAGGGGCGAGCGTTGCATCTGCCTGCCTTGTACAATTGATGGTCACAAGAGTTCGCTCGTTCTCGATACAGGTTCTAACAGTTTCCTGCTACCCCAGCAGTATGCCGAGCGCACGACTGGCTTCTTCGTCGAAGTTGGTGGGATGAAGATGTGGCTCGAAGCAGGAATGGAAACTCACGGCTTTGTTCCCCATACTGACTCGCGGGGATTCTGGGGCCAGCCGCTACTCTGGTCGTTTGAGCGGCTATGCTTCAATTTCCGCGATGCGCACGTCGATTACGTCAAGAAGAAAGACGTGGAGTATACAGAATATACCTATTAGCCATAAGCCTAAACGCCGGACGGCTTACAGTGCGTACTTGCCGATGTCGCCGCGATTGCGGGCGGCGATGCGGGCGCGCTGGGGCGAGGTGTGCCACCAGCGGCGGTAGGTGCGGCTGAAGGTGGGCATAGAGGTGTAGCCGCAGCGGTTCATGATCTCCTGGAGCGGCAGGTCGGTGTAGTGCAGCAGGTCGTAGGCCACCTGCATGTGCCAGTGCATGCGCAGCTCGGGGAGGGTCAGGCCGGTGAGCTTCTGGACAGTGGCCGAGAGCTTCGGGTTCGAGTGATCAAGGGGTTCTACTGATCACAAAGAAAATCCGTAACTTGTATCGCCCATCGGCAAAAAAAAGGTCGGAGATTCCGTTATTCGGGTAGTCGTTGAAGCGGGCGGAGGTGGCAAAACGGCACAATCTCGCCCACGTTTGTTACTTTTAACGGGCA
>ONMA01000061.1 GCA_900318815.1 uncultured Prevotellaceae bacterium | reverse complement strand
GCGGCGCGTGATGGAGCGGGGCGAGACGCTGGAGGAGGCGGGCGAGCCGGCACAGTGGGTGGCCTTCGTGGAGCGGGGCTGCTTCAAGTACATGGTGCATAACGACGAGGAGGGCAAGGACTACTGCACGGGCTTCGCCTTCGAGGGCGAGTTCGTGTCCGACTTCCCCTATTGCCTCGACGGCGACGTGTCGGAGGTGAGCATCGAGGCGGACATGCCGTGCGAGGTGCGCGTCATCAGCGGACAGGAGCTGCAGGCGCTGTTTGACAACGACCCGAAGATGGCGAAGATGGACGTGAAGATCCTGAAGAACCTGTTCAAGATGGTCTATGGGCGCGACCTCGACCATTACCGCTACACCGCCCGCAGTCGCTACCGTCGGCTCATCGACCGCTGTCCGCAGGTGGTGCAGATGCTCTCGCTGAAGGACATCGCCTCGTTCCTCAACATCACGCCCATCTACCTGAGCAAACTCCGCAAGGAGATTACATTCGGAAAGACATAAAAACGCCAATAAAACATAAAAGGTAAAGGCAATCGTATCGTTATTCAGAAATTATCGTTACCTTTGCACCTGCCTATAAGAAAAACTTAACCCCGAAGTTTGTCTTTAGGACAGGGACTCCGGGGGATTACGCTGCAAAGGTAGGCAAAATATCTGAACTACGCAAATAAAAGGCAATATTTTTATGAAATACATCGCCTTTCTCGGTTATGACAAAGACGACCTCCTCTTTGGCCTCGACGTGATGCCCGATGCCGTGATGAATAAGATCACCCAACTGTAGCCCCATTTATGCACCATTTGCCCCACCTTTGGGCAAAAAATTAAGCGAATTTCTAAAACTAGTTTTAGAGTTGCACCCTCGGCGACCCATTTTCGGGCTTCGCCGAGTCGTTTTTTACGCCTTTTTTTGTTATTTTGCAATCGAAAGTGCCCCCGTCGGGCGAAAGAAAGAATGCAACAATGCAAAATCATGAGCGTATGAAACAAAAAACACATTATTCTGAGGCCTTGGCCTATCTGCGCGACTATTGTCTGCGCCATGGCAGGCTCATGCACTTCTCTCATGGCGACATCTTTGAGGCCGAGGGAGCCGCCGCCCGCCTCTTTGGTTACATTGAGAGCGGCAGTTTCCATTACCTTGTCCGTAACTACGAGGGTGACGAGAGCACCGTCGAGACCGTCACTGCGGGCGACCTTGTGGGCTGCTATCCGTACTGTCTCGATGGCGATGCCGCTCCCGTCACCATCCGCGACGGCAAGGTCGTAGTCATGCCCCATGAGTACGGCACCTACACCTTCAAGAACGGAATCTATAGCGAGATGGGCCGTCCCGCCTCAGAATTAAAAATGACCGACAAGACCCATTTCCGTGGACGCTGGAAGAACCGCAATGACTCCTGGGTGAAGCATCCGCAGATGCCCTACAAGGTAGTGCGCTACATCGTCGATCGCTGCAAGACGAAAGAAACACCCTCCGATGTGCAGCAGCTCATCAAGCAGAGCATGTTTAAGTAGCGAATTTCATAAAGCAGATAAAAGTTAGTAAACAAGAGAAGACCTATAGGCATCCACTCCGTTTCGTCGGGATGATGCGGCGGAGCTTTTCAGCAACCTCATAACCCCTATAATATATATATGTATAGACAACTCATCACAATCATCATCGCCCTCGTCGCCATGACGGCAGGGGCACAGGAAACCAATCAAGAAGCTCAGAAGAAAGAGCGCACCATCGCCCTCTGGGGGCATGTAAAGAATTCCCTTACCCGCGTTGGCATCAAGGACGTGTTCATTACCCTGATGCGCGAGGACTCCACTGTAGTCGATACGATGCACGTGTTTCAGCAGTGGTCTGGCAGGGGAAAGGACGATTTCGCCTACCGTTTCAACATCCCAGCCCGCGAACAGCAGTACATCATCCGTGCCGAGCACCCCGACTATGAGACAACCTACGTTGACTACCACGTGCGTCACATCGCCCGCAACACCTATTTCGATGCGCCGTGGCACTATATGAAAAAGCGTAGCCGCATGACTGAAGATATTCACCAACTGGGTGAGGTCGTGGTGCGAGCTACCAAGATTAAGATGACCTACCGTGGTGACACGATTACCTTCAATGCCGATGCATTCAACCTGCCCGAAGGGTCGATGCTCGACGCACTTATCCGTCAGATGGACGGTGTGGAGTTGAAAGACGACGGGCGCATACTCGTGCAGGGTGAGCAGGTGGATGAGCTGATGCTCAATGGAAAGGATTTCTTCAAGGGCAACAATCGTGTGATGCTTGACAATCTGCCCGCCTACACTGTGCAGAAGGTACAGACCTACCACAAGAGCACAGAGTTAAACGAATATCTGGGGCGCGACTACGACAAGAAGCGTTTTGTGATGGACGTACAACTGAAGCGCGAATACAACCAAGGCTGGCTCGCCAACGCTGAGGTAGCAGGTGGTTCGCCATTCAACAGCGAGACCGATGAAAGGCTACGGGTAGGCGAGCAAAGCTCGGGAATCCGCTACCTGGCCCGTCTCTTCGCCATGCGCTACACCGACAATTCGCGACTGTCGCTGTATGCCAATGCAAATAACGTGAACGAGAACCGCCGTCCGGGTGGCGACGGCGAATGGTCGCCCAGTAACCAGCCTCGCGGGCTGCAGGAAACCCGTATGGCGGGCGCAAATCTCTTCATAGAGGAGAAAGATAAGCGGTGGAAGGAGAACGCCACCTTCGATGTGTCGTGGCGACGCTCCACCGACGAGACGCTGACCAATGCCGAGCAGTTCCACACTGATGCTACCTCTACCTTCAACCGTCAAGCTTACCACAACCGCAACACGGCTGTCAACATCAGTGCCAACAACATCTTCCAGCTGAACAAGCCGTTCTTTCTTTATTCCACAGCCTATTTCAACTACAACCCCTTTGAAGGCGACTCCCACACCCGTGCCGCACAGTTCAACAGCAGCCCCGCCCGCTACGGCGAGACCACAGCCCTGCTCGACAGCGTCTTTTCTGCCTCGCTCAGCACCGACATGCAGCAAGCCCTCATCAACAGCAATCTGCAACAATCAAAGAGCGACGGCAACAATCTGGCCCTCGTGACAAATAACATCATCAACTACAAGCTGGCATCAGGCGACAATGCTGGCATCGACGTGAATGCCTCCTACAACCGCGGCCGTAGCCACTCGACTTCGGAGCAGCAGCTACGTTACCAGCAGACTCCTTCGCTGAATAACATTCTCAGCCGTCATGCCTCCACGCCTTCCCACGAGACCGACTTCAGTATCGCCCCCAACTATCGCATCACGTGGCTGAACGGCATCTGGCTCAACACCGAGTATCGCTTCCTCTACCGCCAGCGTAACAACACCAACGACGTATATTTGGCTGACACACTCGACCTACAGAACGCCTACGACCGTATGCACCGCCGCGTAGAGAACCGCCTGGCCGTCACCCCTGGCTACACCTACGAGCAGGACGGCCGTTATATCAACATCTACTACCAGATGCACTTCTACAACGTAAACGAACAGCTCGACTACCGCAGCACCTACGCTGACACCTCGCTTGTACAGCACTGCTGGACGATGTCGCCAGAACTGCACATGAATTTTGGATGGGATGACTGGGCCAAGTCGATAGACTTCTTCTACGGCATAGAGTTCCAGACTCCCGACCTCTTCCAGAAAGTGAACATACTCAACAACGAGAACCCGCTCATTCGTCGCTATGGCAATCCCGACCTGCGAGGAGCCACAAACCACCGGATGCAGTTCGGCCTCAACCGTAACTGGCGCGAGAAGCGAATCTCCGAACGCTTCGGCGGTGGACTGCGTTTCTTCCGTCATCAGGTGTCACAAGGCCAGACATACGATGCCACAACGGGTATCACCACCTATAGACCGGAGAACGTGGAGGGCAACTGGCAGACCTACTTCTTCAACTTCTACAATATGCCGCTTGACAAGCCCCGCCGACTGATGATGAACGTCTATACCCACGGCGACTACTCGCGCAACGTGGACATCATCAATGGACTCTCACATGTCAACAACTACTACATTGAGAACCGTCTTACATTCTCCTACTCCTTCAAGAATCTTACCCTCGGACTACCCACTTACTTAGAATACCGTCACACTACTAACAAAGAAGGTACCATAACGCCCATCAACGCCACCAACTTCCAATATGGCCTCACCGCCAACTACAACGTGAAGCGCGAGGCTGAAAGCCATGCTCCCCGTTGGCTGCAAGGCTTCAGTGTAGCCACAGACCTGAAGATGTTCTCCCGGCGAGGCTACGGCGACAGCAGCATGAACCGCGATGACCTTGTGTGGAACGTCTCGCTCTCCCGCTCCTTCCTAAATCCATTTGGAAAATCTGCCGCCGGCACCCTCGTTGCCCGCCTCGAAGGTTTTGACGTTCTCGGACAACTCTCAGGAACGAATATCGTTATCAATGGCCAAGGACGTACAGAGACCATCCACAACACTCTGCCCCGCTACCTCATGCTACACTTGACGTATAACTGGAGTAAGATGCCAAAGAAGAAATGAAAACACGTTGTTTCTATGATGTGTCCTTCCCGCTTGCCTGTTCGCGACGGGCGGCGGGGAGGTTTTTCTTAGTAACGGCGTGAATAGTAAACAGATTGTTTAACCCTCAAAAAAGAAAGGACGGTGCAAGGCACAGAAAGGACTCATTGCAAAACCTCGGCTCCCACAGACGGAGCCATCGACCCTTCCCAACGGCGTGGTAACAAACTGAAAAAAAAAGATAGTGAAAATCAATAAAGTGTCACTTTTTGTCGTAACTATCTTATATTCAGAATGATAAACATGGTGACAGGTAGTTTTTACCTGTCACTATCTGTCACTATCTGTCACTGTCTGTCACTGTCTGTCACTGTCTGTCACTGTCAAGGCTACATTCTCCAAACGTCAGTTCTGTTCACGTGATTCATTCCCCGTTTTGATGGTGAGCAAAGCTGCTCCGTTATGTATTGAATAGTTAAAGGATTGGTTTTCGAAGTGGAAGGGATATTGTCTCATAATGCAAAACAAGTTGTTTTGCTATTGCAAAGATAGCTTTTGCAAAGGCAAAAGACGGCATTTTGGAAGGCAAAACAAGTTGTTTTGCTGTGAGTGACAATAGTGACAGGTAAAAAAGAAGTGTCACTCCAGATAACTATCTGACAATAAATAGGTTAGGACTAAAAGTGACAGATAATCAAAAAATGGCAAAAAATTTTTCAACCGTACAGGTCGGAGAATTTTGAGGGCTTTTATTTTGCCATCTCGTGGACAGGGTTGACAAAGGTTGACAAGAGTTTACAACGGTTGACTGAAGAACGAGAGGGAAAGGAGCAAGGAAGTGACCTCATTTGATGGAAGTACAACGAGAGCCGGGACAACTGCGCCTCGGCTCTCGAAGTTAATAGAGGTTTGGTCATGAAAACATGGCCAGTCGTGTAACTTGCAAATGACCGAGTGTCAAAAGCACCTCAGAACGTGTAGCCGTTCACGCTGTCCCAGTCGGGGTCGGCGGTGAGGCGGATGGTGCCGTCGGACGAGCCGCCGCTGCCGCCGCTACCGAAAAAACTGCCGGTGTAGCGGGTCACCTGGTTGCGGGTGACGGGGACGTTCTCGAAGACCTTCTCCTTCACGATGTTGTCGTTCTGGTCGAGGGCGGTGACGGTGAGCTTGGTCAGCACGTCGTCTTCGGTGTGGGGCAGGGTGAAGATTTCGTAGATGCCGTCGTCGCTGACAGGGCGTATTTCCGTCTGCTTCGAGTTCACGCAGCCGCAGCCGTCCTTCGGGCTGAACGTGGAGGAGCCGCCGAGGTAGTAGAACTTCATCTTGGCGACGTTCGATGGCATTTCATCGTCGGTCAGCACCAGGCGGAACATGGCGACGGCGCGGGTCAGCGTGAGGTCATAGCTCTGTACTTCTGTGGTCACCACCAGGTCGCCGAAGTAATAGAATGTGTCGGTCACTTTATTGTTGGGGAAGGTCACCTTTTCCGTCGAGGTGATGGTGGCCGAGCCTTCACCGTTGTGGGCGATGACTACCAGCTGGTACGTCCCGGCGGCAAGTGTCAGGGCGACAGTGCCGTAGCCTGCATCGCTCTCCTTTTGCGCCACGGTCTTGACCTTCGTGCCGTCAGCGTCGAAGATGGCGATGTTCAGGCGCGAGCACAGTTCGGTGATGTCGGTGGCGGCGCGGGTGAACGATTCTTGTTCGTACTGCTTGAAATGCAGGATGACGTTGGCATCCTTCTTCGTGACAGCATCCTCGTTGTCGAGGACGGGCTTCTCGCACGCTGCCAATAGCAGGGCGAGAGCGATAAACATTAATTGCTTCATAATGCTTTTCTTTTTTTGAACACGAATTGCCATTAATTGCCCATTAATTATTAATGATAATTCGTGGTTCATTCGTGGAAATTCGTGTTAAAGACAAAATCATTCTTTG
>ONMA01000062.1 GCA_900318815.1 uncultured Prevotellaceae bacterium | reverse complement strand
AATTGGATTATCACTCGATACTGTATGGATGCTATTGGCAGCCATGTTGGTTTTCTGGATGCAGCCGGGCTTTGCGCTGTGTGAGGCTGGTTTTACGCGTAGTAAGAACACGGCAAACATCCTGATGAAGAACTTTGTCGACTTTATGTTCGGCTCGTTGCTGTTCTTCTTCCTCGGCTTCGGCTTTATGTTTGGCGGTGATGTGCTCGGTGGTTTCATCGGCGCACCCAACTGGGGCGACCTGAGTTTCTATGAGAGCAATCTGCCCGTAGAGGGATTCCTGATTTTCGAGACTGTCTTTTGTGCCACAAGCGCAACGATTGTCAGTGGTGCTATGGCCGAGCGCACGAAGTTCTCGATGTACCTTATCTACAGTGCAGTCATCTCGCTGATTATCTACCCCGTTGAGGGTCACTGGACGTGGGGCGGCGGCTGGCTCTGCAACGATGCAGCCGACGGTTTTATGATGACGACCTTCGGCGATGTGTTCCATGATTTTGCAGGCTCTGCCATCGTTCACTCTGTGGGCGGCGTTCTGGCCCTGATTGGTGCGCTGGCACTCGGTCCCCGTATCGGTAAATATGACAAGGGCGGTAAGAGCCGCGCTATTCCTGGCCACAACCTGACGATGGCCGCTCTGGGCGTCTTTATTCTCTGGTTAGGATGGTTTGGTTTCAACCCTGGTTCGCAGCTGGCTGCCAGTGGTGAAGTAAACCGCATCGCAATCTCTCACGTGTTCCTGACCACCAACCTCGCTGCTGCTTCCGGTGGTGTGGCCACGATGTTCCTCACCTATATCAAGTACGGCAAACCCTCGCTCTCTCTGACGCTCAACGGTGTGCTGGCAGGTCTCGTGGGTATCACGGCTGGTTGTGACCTCGTATCGCCAGTAGGTGCTGTAATCATCGGTCTCGTCTGCGGTATCGTACTGGTCTATGCCATCGAGTTTATCGACCACGTGCTACACATCGACGATCCTGTGGGTGCCAGTTCTGTACACGGTGTCTGCGGTATCTTAGGTACCCTTATGACCGGTCTGCTCTCGACGAGCAACGGCGCCTTCTACGGTTACGGCTGGGGATTCTTTGGTGCTGAGTGCTTCGGCATCCTCGTCATCGACCTCTGGGCTGCAGCCTGCGGATTCGCCCTGTTCTATGGCATCAAGAAAGCGCACGGCCTGCGCGTGGACAAGCGCATTGAAGAGGAAGGTCTCGACATTTACGAACACGGCGAGGCTTGTTACAATTAAATAGCCTCACCCCCAACCCCTCTCCAAGGGGGAGAGGGGAGTGAATAGACAAAACAAGTATTAATAAAAGGAAAGATTATGAAAACAAATGTTATTTGCGCGTTATTATCACTCACAGCGTTCACCTCAATGGCACAGGAAACTACTCCCCTCTCTTTGGGAGAGGGGTCGGGGGTGAGGCTTACACTTAGTGGAGACATCGTTAGCAACTACATCTGGCGCGGCCAGGATCTCGGCAACGTGTCGCTCCAGCCGACACTCGGCGTGGAATACAAGGGTCTGAGCCTGACGGCCTGGGGCAGCGTGGGGCTGGCCGACGCTAACGACACCAAGGAGTTTGACCTAACGCTTGCTTACAGCATTGGCGGGCTGAACATCGGCGTAACCGACTACTGGTTCAACCAAGCCGACGGTGGCGACCCCGATGGCCGTTATTTCATGTACGAATCCCACAACACCAACCACGTGTTCGAGGCCAATATCGGCTACGATTTCGGGTTCGCATCGCTTCAGTGGTTTACCAATTTTGCTGGCAACGATGGCACCAACAAGGACGGCAAGCGCGCCTACAGCAGTTATGTTGAAGCAACTGTCCCGTTTAAATTGGCAGCAATCGACTGGGATGCTACGGTTGGAGCCGTCCCTTTTGCCACCACCGCTTATAATGGATGGACGAACAGCTTCGCCGTTACCAACGTTGCGCTGAAGGCGACGAAGAACATCCGCGTCAACGACTCGTTCTCCATTCCCGTCTTCGGACAGGTCGTTGCCAACCCCTGTTCACAAAAAGCCTATCTGGTTCTGGGTTTCACGCTGCAGCCATAATCTCCAGATGGTTTCCTTTTCTTCCCTCCCCTCCGCACAACAGAAGTCGGCAGGGGAGGGTTTTGTTTTCCATTCCCAGCAATGACGTTTTGTAACAAAACGACGCTATATTTCAACAAATAGTAAACAAAATGATGGCAAAATTAATATAAATGCTTACAAAATGTCAGACAATAAAAGATTTAACAATCAAAATGAAAGAAGGACTAACGTTTACTTCCTTTTTTGTAGTACCTTTGCAGCCAAGAAACAATAAAGTGTAACCAAATAAAGTAAAAAGATGATGGAAACATTAAGATTTCAGGTTGTCGGTGAGGCTTTCAAGAAGAAGCCGCTCGACGTAAAAACTCCAAGTGACAGACCTTGCAAGTATTTTGGCAAGAAAGTATTCAACCGCGAAAAGATGTACAAGTATCTGCCGAAGGACGTGTACGAGAAAATGATCGACGTGATGGACCGCTCGGGCTCTGCACGCTCGCAAGGCGAGAACGGCGCACGGCTCGACCGCGACGTGGCCGATGCTGTGGCCGAAGGCATGAGGCAGTGGGCCATCGAGGAAGGAGTGACGCACTACACCCACTGGTTCCAGCCACTCACCGAGGGCACCGCCGAGAAGCACGACTCGTTCATCGAGCACGACGGCAAGGGCGGTATGGTAGAGGAGTTCACCGGCAAACTGCTCGTTCAGCAGGAGCCCGATGCCAGCTCGTTCCCCAGTGGTGGCATACGCTCTACCTTCGAGGCCCGTGGCTATTCTGCCTGGGACCCCACGTCGCCCGTCTTCATCATCGACGACACGCTCTGCATCCCCACCGTATTCATCAGTTATAGTGGTGAGGCGCTCGACTATAAAGCTCCGCTCCTCCGTGCCCTGCATGCCGTCAACGTGGCAGCTACCGACGTATGCCATTACTTCGACCCAAGTGTCAAGAAGGTGACGTCGAACCTCGGCTGGGAACAGGAGTATTTCCTTGTAGACGAGGGTCTCTATGCCGCACGTCCCGACCTGCTACTGACAGGCCGCACGCTGATGGGTCACGACTCGGCGAAGAACCAGCAGATGGACGACCACTACTTCGGTTCTATTCCCGAGCGCGTTGCCGCCTTCATGCGCGAATTAGAGATTGAGGCCCTGGAGCTGGGCATCCCCTGCAAGACACGCCACAACGAGGTGGCTCCCAACCAGTTTGAGCTGGCACCCATCTTCGAGGAGACCAACCTCGCCGTCGACCACAACATGCTGCTCATGTCGGTGATGAAGCGCGTGGCCCGCAAGCACGGCTTCCGCGTGCTGCTGCATGAGAAGCCGTTTGCCGGCATCAACGGTAGCGGTAAGCACAACAACTGGTCGCTCAGCACCGACAACGGCATCCTGCTCCACGCCCCTGGCAAGACCGCCGAGCAGAACCTGCGCTTCGCCACCTTCATCGTCGAGACGCTGATGGGTGTCTACAAGCACAACGGCCTGCTGAAGGCCAGCATCATGTCGGCTACCAACGCCCACCGTCTGGGTGCCAACGAGGCTCCTCCCGCCATCGTCTCGTCGTTCCTCGGCAAGCAGGTGAGCGAGCTGCTCGACCACATCGAGAAGGCCGACAAGGACGACATCCTCGCCATGGCCGGCAAGCAGGGCCTGAAGATGGACATCCCCGAGATTCCTGAGTTGTTCATCGACAATACCGACCGCAACCGCACCAGCCCATTCGCCTTCACGGGCAACCGCTTCGAGTTCCGCGCCGTAGGCTCCGAGGCCAACTGCGCCAGCGCGATGATAGCCCTCAACAGTGCCGTCGCCGAGGCCCTCGTCTCGTTCAAGAAGCGCGTTGATGCCAAGATTACTGAGTTCGAGAAGAAGCTCGCCGGCACCGGCCATTCGGCCACATTCCACGCCATCATCGACGTGCTGCGCGAGGACATCAAGACCTGCAAGCCCATCCGCTTCGACGGCAACGGCTACAGCGACGAGTGGGTTGCAGAAGCTGAAAAGCGCGGTCTCGACGTGGAGAAGTCGTGCCCGAAGATTTTCGAGCGCTACCTCGACCCCGAGAGCATCCAGATGTTCGAGAGCCTCGGCGTGATGACGAAGAAGGAGCTGGAGGCCCGCAACGAGGTGAAGTGGGAGACCTACACGAAGAAAATCCAGATAGAGGCTCGCGTACTCGGCGACCTCTCGATGAACCACATCATCCCCGTGGCCACCCGCTACCAGAGCCAGCTGCTGAACAACGTGGACAGCGTCTCCACCGTATTCCCCATCGACAAGGCCGACAAGCTGAATGCCCGCAACCTCAAGATCATCGAGGAGATAGCCGAGCGCACCAGTGCCATTGAGAAAGGCGTGGAGGAACTGGTCAACGCCCGCAAACTGGCCAATAAGATTGCCGACGAACACGAGAAGGCCATCGCCTACCACGACAAGGTGGAACCCTATCTCGACTCCATCCGCTACGAAATCGACAAACTGGAGCTCATCGTCGACGACAGCCTCTGGCCGCTGCCTAAATACCGCGAACTGCTGTTCATACGATAATCATTCACCTGGTACGCAGGTGTCCCACCTGCGATATACCCCCACGAATACCGTAAAAATCCAGCCGTTTTCAACACTTTTGTTGAAAACGGCTGATTTTATTAGCTGTATTCAATTTTTTTTCGTATTTTTGCGCCGAAATTACCAATACGAATGAAACCATAATACTAATTGCAATATGAACAACTTCATCGTAAGAACCATCACAGGCGTGCTCTTTGTGGCCGCCGTCGTTACCTGTTTCCTCAATCCCCGGGCTATGGCTCTCTTCTTTGCGCTGGTCACGGGACTTAGCATCTGGGAGTTTTGCGGCCTGGTCAATGAGCGGCCCGGCGTACAGGTCAACCGCTTCATCTCGACCGTCGCAGGTGTCTACCTCTTCCTCGCTATGGCGGGCTACAACAGCGGCATCACGCCCTCCACGGTGTTCATCCCTTATTTAGTGAGCATCATCTACCTGATGATAGCCGAACTCTACCTGAAGGCCAAGGACCCCATCAACAACTGGGCCTACACCATGATGTCGCAGCTCTACATTGCCCTGCCCTTCTCCTTGCTCAACGTGCTGGCCTATCGCTGGAACGGCCAGGAAGTGCAGTACACCTATCTGGTGCCCCTCTCCGTGTTCGTGTTCCTTTGGGTCAACGACTCGGGAGCCTACCTGTGCGGCTCCATGCTGGGCAGGCACAAGCTGTTCCCGCGCATCTCGCCGGGCAAGTCGTGGGAGGGCAGCATCGGGGGTGGCCTGCTCGTCGTGCTGATTGCCGTCCTGGTGTGGTATCTCACGGAGCAGTACGGAGTCAACGACCTCCGTCTCTCGGCCTGCGAGTGGGCCGGCCTCGGCTTGGTAATTGTTGTCTTCGGCACCTGGGGCGACCTCATCGAGAGCCTCTTCAAGCGCACCCTCGGCATCAAGGACAGCGGCAACATCCTGCCCGGTCATGGCGGCATGCTCGACCGCTTCGACTCCTCGCTGATGGCCATACCCGCCGCCGTGGTCTACCTCTACACGCTCACCCTGTTCTGATAAAGCCAGTAAAACGTATACCGTTCAGTCGGATTTGTAATCGTTCAGTCGGATTTCAAATCCGACTGCTTCGAGTATAAGCATTTCTAATGCGAAACGGCGCAGTAATGGCACAACTCAATGCGTTTACAGAAGGACGCAAACCTGGTTGTTTGAAGTTACACAAGAAG
>ONMA01000064.1 GCA_900318815.1 uncultured Prevotellaceae bacterium | reverse complement strand
AGATAATTATGCTTTTAAATGTCAAACGGATAATGTTTGTTAATATGTTCTATTTTTCTTCTCTTTTATTTGGAGATTAAGACAGAATCTGTCCCCACGACTATCGCGAACGTTGATTTCGAATTGCGGATTCTTTACTGGCATAATGGTGGATTTTTAATTAAACATAAGCTCTCAATTGACGCGGAGTTTGTCGGTAGGAAACTATGGGTTTCTCGTAATGAAACTGCCCTTTAGTCGTAATGAAACTCTGACTCAGTTGGTACCGTTGCTGAGGTCAGATCCTGACTCTCTCGTTGTCAGATGCAAAGGTACGACAACTTGATTGTCATCTGTAGTTCGCGGATCAGTTTCCGGTAGATGGGCGATTTTTCCAGAGCCTCCTGATTCTGCAACTCTGATGGCAGGTCGATGCAGTAGTCCTCGCAGATGTACTTCACGGCCTGAGGGGGGAGCAGCCTGGCATGAAGGCTGACACCCATGGCCTCAAGGATGTGTCGGCGGATGCTGTTGAATGACGGGGAGAGGATTTCTTGGAGTTTCATGTTTTCGTTCTCGTTTGTTGTATGTTATCACCCATCCTTTACACCCCTCTTACTATAGCCCCACCTCTCGTTAGAGAGGAGGTGGGGACTATATAGAGAGGGGGTTAAGAAGGGATGGGGATGACTACAACACGACCGTTCTTAGCGATAGTCGTTTTCACAATTCGCTTTTCTGTGGCCAACGTGAGTACTTTGTCGTAATATTTCGGCTGCTGTATGCCTGCAATCTTCATCACTCTTTCCTTCAGTCCTTCGGGTGCTATCTCTGCCATAGCCCCCATGGCATCATCGAAAAGCCGACGCAGATTCTCGCATGATTCTGGAAGTCCTTCTTCATTGAACTTGTAATAGAAATGTTCCTTGATGTGATACTTGCGGGTGAGTGTCTGTTGCACGGAGGCCTCGCCAGCCTGGGCGAGTTCCTCCTGGATGGGATCGATGTTGTTCATACGTTCTTTTTCTGTCGTGATTTTTTTTAGTTGTGATACATGCTTCTTCAGCCCTTGCAAGGTGTTGCAAAGATAGTGAATATCTTCCAATTGATCTTTGAATTAACAATCGGAAATGGCCGTTAATTATTGCTAATAATCTTATGTAAGTATCTTATATTTAGAACGTTGCACGATTGATAAAATCCACCAGAGGCAAAATTTATTGGTATTCTCTTTGCTTAATCGAAAGAATGTCGTATCTTTGCAACCACAATGACACAACTCGAAGATAAACTGTTTGCACTGGTGAGGGCGGCGATGACTGGCCAAACTTTCGATGCCCCGCTGACCGACGACGACTGGCGGTGGCTGTATCGTGCTGCGGCGCGGCAGTCAATGGTTGGTCTGTGCTTTACCAATAGGGCTGATATGCCGAAGGATGTAGCGATGAGCTGGGCAGCGGAGGCAGAGGCCGTTCGCGGGTTGAACACGCTGCTGTATCAGGAGGCAGCGCGGCTGACGAGAATCTTTACCGAAGCCGGGCGCCGTTCGGCTATACTGAAAGGTCAGGCCAATGCGCGGCTCTATCCCGACCGATTTGCGCGGCAGCCTGGGGATATCGATATCTGGGTGGAAGGTGGCAAGAAAAGCGTCGTTGCGCTGATTATGGAACTGGGGCTGGCCACTGAACTGGCTTCAACATCGGTCGAGGGAAAGCCCACGGCCTCCTATCATCATGTGCATCTGCCGCCAACGAAGGATCATGTCATTGTGGAAGTGCATTTCCGTCCATCGTCGGGCAACTTCAATCCCTTTACCAACCGGCGGCTGCAACAGTGGCTCGAACAGGAGATACTACACACGACAACTGTGGAACAAGGTTTTAACGTGCCCTCGGTTCGCTTTGCGCTGATGATGCAGCTGGCTCATGTGCAGCGCCATTTCCTGGGGGGCGGCATCGGATTGCGGCATATCTGCGACTATTATATGCTGTTGAAGAACTCGACGGAGGAAGACCGTCGGGAGGTGGCATCTCATCTCGCCAGCTTCGGCCTCCGTCATGGGGCAGCGGCACTGATGTGGGTGCTTGGCGAGGTGCTGCATCTCGACGAGCGGCTGATGCTCTGCCAGTCCGACAGCTATCGCGGCAAGTGGATGCTGCGGGAGATTATGGCGGGTGGCAACTTCGGTAAGTTTGCCAGTAGGCAGAAGCATGGCGTCATCAGGCGTGTGCTTGAAGGACGCTTACGCCACCTGCAGCTAATGCGCTTCGACTTTGGGGAACTATTCTGGTTGGAGTCGCGCTTCTGGAAGACGGTGGTCAAGACGATACCCACACGCATCAGATACCGGACACTATCATTACGAGATATTCGAAGATGACGGAGACTAGATATTATAAGGTGGCAGGACATGTGTTCTGCGTCAGCGGCGAGGCAGAGCGCTTTGCGCTGAAGGGCGAAGGCTTTGCCAACTATGAGCCCTTTACCTGCGACGAAGCGGCGGCGGTCTTCTCGCTGACTGTCTCGCAAGGTATCCCCGTCAGCTACGATGAGGAATGGCGGCAGGAGGACGACGGACAGGAGATCGTCTGCGGTCGGACGGCCGACGGAAGGCCCGTGTTCGAATTTGTGTGGTATGGCGAGACGGCGGGTTGGCTGGTCTGCTCACCCGACTATCGCGAAGGACGGCTCATCATGACTGGCCGCTACACGAAACTGGCCATCGACAATGCCCTGATGGTGCTCTATGCCCTAGCGACAGCCGACCGGCAGACGGCACTCTTCCATGCAGCAGTGGTCTCCCACGATGGCAAGGGCTATATGTTCCTCGGTCCCAGCGGCACGGGTAAGAGCACGCACGCCCGACTCTGGCTGCAGCATATCGAAGGTACGGAACTGATGAACGACGACAACCCCGTGGTGCGTATCGCCGGGGATGGCACTGCGGTCGTGTATGGCTCGCCCTGGAGCGGCAAGACGCCCTGCTATTGCAACGTGAGCTGTCCGTTGGGCGGCATCGTCGTTTTGAGTCAGGCGCCTTACAACAAGATCCGTCGGCTCGGTGGCATCGAGGCTTACGTGGCCCTGATGGAGAGCATCAGCGGCAAGCGATGGGATGAGCGCATCGCCGACGGACTGCATCAGACGGAGAATGCGCTGGCATCGCACGTGCTGGTGTGGCATCTGGAGTGCCTGCCGGATGGGGCTGCAGCACGGTTGTGCTGTAGCAATGTAACAATTTAATAATAAGATATTTGTGACGGACAATGAGATTATAGAGGAGGCCATCAGGCTGGTGGAGGAGGGGGTGAGCGTGACGCTGCCCGTGAATGGGCGCAGCATGCTGCCGTTTATCATCGGCGGGCGGGAGAGCGTCATCCTGCAGCAGCCCCCGACGCAGGGAGAACCCCGTCAGAACGCTGCCCCGCTGAAGGTGGGCGACGTGGTGCTGGCATGGGTGGAGGGCAACCGCTACGTCGTTCACCGCATTATCCGTATCGACGGCAACCGCGTGACGCTGATGGGCGACGGTAATCTGGTGGGTACGGAGCACTGCTCGCTCAGCGATATCAAGGCCAGGGCCACCCATGTGGTGGACAGCCGCGAGCGGACGCACGACCTCTATACCTCCAGGCGGATGCTGGGCGCAAGACTATGGTGGCATCTGCGACCGATCAGAAGATATTTATTGGCAATATACAGAAGATTATGAGAATAAAGAAAGGATTTGTGCTGCGCGAGGTGTGCGGCGAACGTGTGATCATAGGTGAGGGCCTCGGAGCCATCAACTTCGGAAAGATGCTGGCGCTCAACGAGACGGCCGGCTGGCTGTGGAAACAGGCTCAGGAGATGGGCGACTTCACCATCGAGGCCCTGGCCGACAAGCTCTGTGCGGAATACGACGTCGATGCCGACGAGGCGAAAGCCGATGTCGCCAACATCATCGCCGACTGGCAGAAAGTCAACGTCATAGAATAATGGTCAATGGTCAATGAATTACCTGGTTTGGCTCTGGCATAACGCGCGAGGCATCCGCTGGAACATGGCGGTACGCATCGTGACAGGTATCGGGCATGTGGTGCTCGGCCTGCTGATGGTGTGGCTCAGCCGCCGCTTCATCGACGAGACGATCCGCACGGGAACGGCCGACGATGTGCTGAGGATGGTCGCGCTGCTGGTACTGACGGTCGTGGGCGGCGTGGTGCTCCGACAGGTGGGTTTCTGGTTGACGACGGCGGCAAGCGTCCGCCAGTCGAACGCCCTGCGCCTGCATATCTTCAGCAGTCTGTTCCGCAGGCAGCTGTTCACGGGCGACGAACTGCATTCGGGCGACATCACCTCACGACTGGCCAAGGACATCGAACAGGTGACTACGATCACGGCCGACACACTGCCGCAGATGGTGATTACCGGTATCCAGCTCTGTGGCGCCTTCCTGCTGATGCGGTGGTTCGACGAGCGGCTGGCCTGGGCACTGCTGTTGCTCACGCCGTTGGCCATCGTCTTCGGCAAACTCATTGCCCGACTGCTGCGCCAGATGACGCTCGACATCCGTCAGGACGAGAGTCGTATCCAGATGCAGGTGCAGGAGGGCATGGAGCACAACGCCGTGCTGCGCTCGCTAGGCTCGGAACAATGGGTCACCGACCGCCTCGACTCGATGCAGCAGCGCCTTCGCGGCAATGTGATGCGGCGCATGCGGTTCACCGTCGTCACAAGGCTGATCATGGGCTGTGTCTTCGGACTCGGCTATCTGATGGCCTTCGTCTGGGGCGGCATCGGCCTGCGCAACGGCACGATCACTTTCGGCGTGATGACCTCATTTCTGCAACTAGTAAGTATGATTCAAGGCCCTATTCTGCAATTGCTGAACATGGTGCCGGAGGTGATACATGCAACAGCCAGCATTGACAGGCTTGAAGAGTTGGAACAGACAACGCAATTGCCAACTGTTGCACGGACAGGCAAAACAAGTTCTAAAGGCATCAACTTCAACGATGTCTCTTTCCGCTATGCCAAGGGCGACCGGGAGATACTTTCACACTTCACTCATGAATTCAAGGCAGGCTCAAAGACTGCCATCATGGGCGAGACTGGTATTGGAAAGACCACGCTGTTCCGCTTGATACTCGGATTTATCGAGCCTACCAGTGGACAGGTTGCTATGGGCGGTGAATTGTGTTTCGTGCCACAGGGCAATACCCTGATGAGCGGCACCATCCGCTATAACCTGCAATTGGCAAAGCCTGATGCTACAGAAGACGAACTACGACAGGTGCTGCATACCGCGTGTGCTGATTTTGTCTTTAATTTGCCCGATGGTCTCAATACTGAACTTGGAGAACGAGGCAGCGGACTCAGTGAGGGTCAGGCACAGCGTATTGCCATAGCCCGTGGACTGCTCCATGGTGGCGACATCCTCCTGCTTGACGAGATCAGCAGTTCCCTCGACGAGCCCACAGAGTACGAACTATATCACCGCCTCTTCACGACATATCCACACAAAACTATGCTTTTCATCACCCACCGAAAGACAGTCAGTGAGTTATGCGACGATATGGTGAACCTATAAATGAGTATCGTCATCTTCCCCAGCCATTGTGCTTTTTAGTGCCATCCCAAATACATTGACTGTCATACCCAAGTACCTCTTACCTTTGCACCAGATTATAGATAATGTTCTAAATGTAAGATGTTAATCATCGTATAAATTTAGTACATACGGCTATGATTTTGTAGCTTTG
>ONMA01000065.1 GCA_900318815.1 uncultured Prevotellaceae bacterium | reverse complement strand
CTTTGTAGTGTCGGTTGCAATGGTTTCAGGGATTATCTGCTCTTGTGCTATTATATTAGATAAGGTGTCAGACGTGACAGAATCTACAGCCTGAGCGATGACCGATTGCAGGGTGTCTGGGACAATAACGGTTGTACGATGTACAGGAAAATCAACAATCACAGGCTCCTGTGGCTGCTTCGACCGAGAATCTTTCTGCGATTCTTTTAGCGTATCTTTCTGCTTCGCCACAACTGGCTTTTCATCCTTGACCGCAGTATCCCCTTTCCTGAATAGGTAGAAGGTAACGGGAACGAGTAGCAACAGAAGCCCGGCAACCCAATACTGCTGAATCATCTTGCGCAGCATCTTCTTTGATCATCTTGCGCAGCATCTTCTTTGCCCGTGCCAGTTGTGATGATGACGAATGTGGCTCAATGCCCAGCATGTTGGCAATCTCCTTGTGCGTCATACCCTCGAACACCGACAATCGGAACACTTGCCCGTAGCCCTCTGGCAGTCTGTCAATCATTCTCACCACCTCGCTCAGCGGCACACCCCTCACTGTTTGAGGGGATTTGCAATCCCCGATTACCTCGTCCTCGGCGGCAATCAGTTCAGCCTCGCTCGTCTCTTCGAGCGAAACCGTTGCCAATGCCTCCAGATGATCCTTGCATTTCGATGCCACGTTCCTCGTAATGGCCTTCATCCAAGGCTCGGCCCGCCGCACGTCGCGCAGCCTGTCGAACGAAGTGAAGATAACCACGAAAGCGTCGTGCAGCACATCCTCCACCGTCTGCTCGTCGCTGATATAGCGTCGGCACACGCCCCTCATCTTTTGGGCGTATGCCTTGTACAGTTCTCCGAGGGCATCCGCGTCCCCCTGTCTGCACCGTTCTATCAGCCTTGTTATCTCCATCGTAAACATAACGTCTATATTTCTATAGTCCTACAACGGAGAAAAAGACTGCATGTGAATCACAACTTTTTTTTCAAACATGGGTCACTTTATGTCTCTTAAGCGACCAGATTTTGCAAGTTAGGAACTTAAATCATTATATCATTATTGTGGGAATCAGTAATTCTCTCTTCTCATATACCTCAGTAAGAAACGAGCATCTGCCTGTTTCTCTTCAGGCGAATTCTCCTGACTGAGTAGGGCATCGTCGTAGATGTCGGGTATATAATTGCGCTCCAACAGCCATAGTATCGTTTCGGTACTAATGCTATTATCGTTCCAAAACATCTCTATAGCCTCCTTGTGAGCGATTGCTGCATCGTAGTACGGATTGGCGGGGTCTGCTATACATGGTGTGAATTCGAAAGAGAAGTGCAGGGCGAACTTCTTGGCATTCTTGTCGATGAATAGCAAAGGATGCTTGCCTGTCAGGTATTGCTTTTTGAAAAAGTCGAAATACTCAGTTGGATAGTGCATGTTCGTCATCAGATAGTCTTTCATCTCCTCCGTGTCTTCGAAGTAGAGTATTTCCCTGCCGCCAGACTGCTCCAACAGCATTTCGCCTGTTACGTCACGAGTTCCTTCTGCCTTGTAGTCGGTGTCTTTCTTGACAAATTCATCCCAGTGGCTGGCTGTGTCTTGGACGGGAATCAAGATGCCGTTCATGTGCCATGCCCCAAGATATTTCACGAAGATGATAGTTCTTCGTTGACAGGTGATTGCTCGAAAGCCTTTTCCAGTCTGTCAAATGCTACCATCGCCATACGTTTGAGCGCGCTGTCGTCAGCATCCCACCAGATGTCGCACATCTCTGTAGCAGCGTGCCATACTAAAAAGCGTACGGCCTCAAAACAAGGCTCGTCGAGATAATACTCAGAGTTGGCATCGTGATACAATGGAACTATCTGTCCAAACATCTGCTGACATAAAGATGAAAAAGCTCTCCACTGACCGCTGTCGGCCACGATGTCTTCCATATAGCTGGCCAGAAGTATTGCCGTATATCGCATGATGGGCGAAGTCTGCTTGCCAAAGTCCAATCGCAGTTGCTTGAAATCGTCAAGCAATTGATTGGCCAGCTTAGCATAATAGGCATCAGTCTGGTATGCCTTCTCGTTTGGATGCGACAGGCAAATGTCCATCGCCACTATTCTGCGAATCTTTATTGTACTCATATCTTTGTACTCCTCTGAATTATATTATTTCTCGAATTAATTCATTCTTGCTACAAAAGTAATATATTTATTCCAAATACACTAATACTTTGGAAAAAATCGTTCATTTTACATGATTTTGTTAAATGATTATCCGTATATTGCCGTATGTGACCCTGAAGGGGGTCATCTCTCAATAGCCGTGGGTCGTACCGACCCACGGCTATTGATTGTTCATTTTTTGGCCAAAAATCTGTGTGATTGCTTAGGGACTGCAGCACAGTACGATATAATTTGCAAATCAATATCTCCTTCGTTGCTTCCTGAATAAAAAGCGTCTGTTTGACACCACTTAAACCAAATATACACAGCGCTTTATATCCATTATTCGCTTTTGTATGTCCAATTACTGCCTCACGTGGGAGAGGATGCAACAAGTTACGTGATTTATAAGTAACTTTGCACGTCAAAAGATATAAAAAATGACGAAAAAGAACCACACAGTAACTGAGACAGGCGCAGCAGTCATTGCCAATCCATCCGACATGAAGCCGCAGCGGGACGCCGGCACCTACAGAGTGGGCGAGAGCGACGACCTGGTGCTGGTAGAGAAAGCCGGCGAACCGCCCTCCGGCGATGTATACCTGCATGACCACGGCCTCATCCTCGTATGCACGGCGGGCAGGGCGCAGCACGAGTACGACGGCCACACATTTCAACTCCGGAAGAACGACCTCTTCCTCTACATGGTGCACAGTGTGCTCAGCAACATCCAGACCTCGCCGGACTTCAGCTGCCGGCAGATATGGTTTTCGCGGGCCGACCTGTGGAGCATCAACACGTTCTCCTCAACGGCGATAAACGACATAGCCGACCTGAAGTTGCACCCGCTGGTACACCTGAGCGACGACGAGGCGGAGCGCTTGGATACCTACTTCGGCCTGATGAAGCGGCGCATGAGCGACTGCGCTACGCCGCTCGACCACGACATCGTGCGTTCGCTCTGCGGCACAATGCTGCTGGAGGTGCTGAGGCTGATGCGCCGCAACGTGGAGCGCGAGAAGAGCCTCGGAGCGAACAACACGGCGAGCGCACCGTCGCACAAGAAGGCACTGGCCGACTTCTTCATACGCATGGTGGAAGAGAGCGACGGCCGCCTGCGCAGCGTGGAGCAGTGTGCCGAGCGGATGCACATCACGCCGAAGTATCTCTCCAATGTGATCCAGGAGGTGCTCCACCTACGCCCGAGCTTCTACATCCAGCACTACACGTTGAAGGCCATTGAGCGGCGACTGCGCTTCACCGACATGACGATGCAGCAGATAGCCAACGAACTGAGGTTCCCCAACGCCTCGTCCTTCGGCCGCTACTTCAAGGCGCGCGCCGGCATGACACCGCTGGAATATCGAATGAAATACAAGGGAAACATCGAATGAAATACATGCTTACCATTCTCACGTTTCTTCTGGCCTGCGTCAGCGCGACCACGGCCACCGCACAGACGGCGGCCGACTATAAGGCGGGCGGGCCTGTGGCGGTGATGGCCGAGAAACGCACAGCCACCGACAGCGTGGATAATCTTCAATCTTCATGCCCCCGCCTCGCCCTGCGCACCAACCTGCTCTACGACGTGGCCCTGGTGCCCAACGTCGGCGTGGAGTGGCTGGCGAACGACCGCTGGTCGGTGGCACTCAACGTGATGTACATCTGGGCCCGCAACGACATGCGCCACCGCTACTGGCGACTGTTCTCCACCGACGTGGAGGCCCGCTACTGGCTCCGGCCCCAGTCGTGCGGCGTGCGCACCGGCCACCACTTAGGCCTCTATGCCGGCTTCTACCGCTACGACTTCGAGTTTGGCGGCCGCGGATGGATGGGCGACGCCAACTACGGCGGCGGCATCAGCTACGGCTACGCCCTGCGGCTCTTCCCCAAGTGGCGCGAGCGCTTCACCCTCGACCTGGGCATCGGCGTGGGCTACCTCGGCGGCACCCACAAGGAGTACATCCCCGACCAGGACTGCTACGTGTGGCAGCGCACCATGCGCCACCACCTCTTCATCCCCACCAAGGCCGAAGCCACCCTCGTCTGGTATCCCCGCTGGCGCCTCTTCAATAAGAAGAAAGGAGGTGTCCAATGACCCAGCTGTTACTCCTATTGCAGTCCATCCTCCGTCATCTATCCACTCCCCTCTCCCTTCGGAGAGGGGTCGGGGGTGAGGCTTTGTTCCTTATCTTTTTCCTTTCCTCCTGCCAGAAAGACCTCTGCTACGACCATCCCCACGACGGCGGCCCCGACGACAGCCACGGACGACTGCACGTGGTGTTCGACTGGTCGGCTACGCAGAACCCCACGGCCTCGCGAATGCGCCTGATGGCCTTCGCCGGGGGCAGCAATCCCGTCACCTATCCTTTCGCGGGCATGGACGGCGGCGACGTGTCGCTCTGGCCCGGCTCCTACTGGTTCGTGGCCTACAATGCCGACACTGAGACCACTACCACCACCGGCACTACCTACAGCGACTTCACCATCAGCGGCATCGACCGTGACCTCACGCGCTACATCAGCAACTTCCGTGTACGCGCTGAGTTTGTAACCCGTGCCGCCGACACCGACACTGCCGACGACGCCAACCTCAGCTTCATCTGGGAGCCTGAGCGCGTGTGGCTGGCAACGGCACAGGCGTTCAGCGTGCAGGCCGCCACGGAGCAGACACTGCCCATGAAGATCTGGGCCGCCACCTACCAGTACACCTTCCTCATCCACAACGTGGCCAACCTGGACCGCGTCAGCAGCATCTCGGCCACCCTCGACGGACTGGCCCGCAGCTACAGTCCCGCCGGGCACTGCCCCAAGGACTACACCGTGGCCGAGATATTCGCCTTCCACAAGGCTGGCGACTCCAGCATACGCGGCACACTGCGAGTCTTCGGCCACTCGCCCGAGGAGGACAGCGGCTCCGGCTCAGCTGCTGACCGGCAGAACACGCTCACACTCTACGTCACTATGGACAACGGCAACCAGTATGCCTTCGAGTACGACGTCACCGCCAACATGCAGCACCCCTCGTTCAGCAGTATCAATCCGGAGACGGGCGAGATTGTCATCAACATCCAGATAGACGACATTCCCATACCCGACCAGCCCGATAAGCCCGACCCCTCAGGCGGCACAGGACTCTTCGACGTGGACGTGGATGACTTCGTGACCGAGGAGTGGGACATCTTCCCATATTAGTAATTCATATATTTATAATCCATTAGTTAACGTTTTAATAAAAACAAAAAATGAAGACAGCCAAGTATTTTGCAATGGCAGCAGCGGCCCTCATGATGGCCGCCTGCTCCAGCGACGAGATCGACTCCGTCGCACTGCAGACGGGCAGCGGACTGCTGCCCCTTGAGATTGTGCCCGACGTGGCCAACCAGA
>ONMA01000066.1 GCA_900318815.1 uncultured Prevotellaceae bacterium | reverse complement strand
GAAGTATGGCACCGCCACGATTACCTGTACCTCCAATGCGACGGGCCTGAGCACAAGCTGCGAGGTGACAGTGGTCTATGTCAAGCTTAGTAAGACTACAGTCGGTCTGGAGAAGGGCAAGACGCTGACGCTGAAGGCCACGGTGTATCCTTCTACATTGGAGGACAGGAGCGTGACGTGGAAGAGCTCGGATACGAAGATCGCTACCGTATCAAGCAGCGGCAAGGTGACGGGTGTCGGCTATGGCACTGCCACGATTACCTGTACCTCTAAAGCCACGGGTATTAAGGCGACCTGTAAAGTGACTGTAGGAAAGGTAGTCCTGAGTATGTCCGACTTCTCCATTAAGAAGAGCAGGGCAATCACACTGGAGGCCACGGTCTATCCCGAGACCTTGGCAGACCAAAGCGTAACCTGGGAGAGCTCCGATACGAATATTGCCACAGTGTCGAGCACCGGTAGGATAAAGGGCGTCAAGGCTGGTACAGTCACCATCACTTGTACTTCCAATGCCACAGGCCTGAGTGCCTCCTGTACCGTAACGGTATTGGCCGTCTCTGAATCACGTTCGTTTGAGGGCGATGACGATGACACAACGGGTATTGGCGAATTGGAGAATGCACCTGCCGAGGAACAGCCTTACGATGTCTACGACCTGAGTGGCCGCAAGGTGGCTCACCAGGTGACCATGCTCGACGGTCTGCCCAATGGCATCTACATCGTCAATGGCAAGAAAGTATTGAAGAAATAGTTGTCTGTATCAGAACCCTATTGGAAACGCAAAAGCGGACTGTCAATGGTCCGCTTTTGCGTTTGAATGAACGAGAAACAGAGCCCTATATGGATCACGGTGACTAAGGATGAGTGTCTTATCAAACTCATCATTACGAGGTTCTAGAAGATAAAGCAGCGACTACATTTCATGTTAATTATTGATAAAGTATTGTTCTTTCGATTTTTTTTCATATCTTTGCAACGTGGAAGTATATTTGTTATGAAGAATTGGTTTGATAACATCCGAATCTATCATCTGTTGATTGACAGATTCAACGGAGGTTGGCAGACGCCGCCAGCCAGTGAGAACGTCTTTTGTGGGGGAAACCTGCAAGGAGTGACTGACAAACTAGACTACATCAAGGACCTGGGCTTTACGGCCATCATGCTCTCGCCTATCTTCAAGTCGGCAAACTATCATGGGTATCATACACTGAACTTCGAGGAAGTGGATCCGCATTTCGGCACATGGGAGGACTATCAGAAGCTGCTCGATACGGCTCACGACAAGGGACTGAAGATCATCTGCGACTTTGTGCCCAACCATTGCTGGTATCAGGCACCTGTCTTCGCGGAGTCGCTTCTCGCCAATGGCGGCAAGCATCGCGACTGGTTCTTCTATCCGAAAGAGGACAGCGACGAATTCGTGTCGTTCCTGGGCTTCGGTGATCTGCCTAAGTTCAACCTGACAAATCCCGAAGTGGTCAGTTTCATGATTGAGAAAGCCGAGCAGCTTGCCCGCATGGGAGTGGATGCTTTCCGTATCGACCATGCTCTGGGACAGCCACACAGTTTCCTGAAGAGTCTTCGCGACCAACTGCAGGCCATTCGCGGCGATATCGTGGTGTTTGGCGAGGTGTGGGCACAGGGCATCGGACCGCAGCTGGCCAGCCAGCTGTACTTCAAGACAGATGACCGGCTGAACGAATTCCTGGCTCAGGAAACCAAGCCTTTCTCTCAAGACGCCTTACAGGCTGACTATGTGGAAACGCTGGACGGTGTGCTTGACTTTGCCTATCGCGACATTCTCTTGGAGGAAGTCCATTCAGGCCGCGGCATCAAGGGCAATCAGACCCTGCGCAGCAAGATAGCCGACCACTTCGCCAAGTATCCTGAAGACTTCAAGCTGGTATTGTTCCTGGATAATCATGATACCGACAGGTTCTTGTTCGACTGTCATGATGATGTGAACTTGCTGCAGGAAGCCATCGACTTGACGGTGGAACAGCCGCATCCTTTCTCTTTCCTCTATGGCACGGAGCAGCTGATGACCATCAAGACAACCATCTTCAATGCCGAGCCATACGCTGACCTCAGGGTACGCAACTGCATGGACTGGTCGAAGCAATACAACGAGCTGAATCTTCATAAATAATATAGCGATGGATTGGGATATATATAAATTAGGTGCAGAGTTAAACTCTTACAACTATCAGGAAGTACAGGATGGTATCATGGCCATTCTGGAGAAAGGCAGCAATGTGGTGCTCGACATGACTGGCTGTAAATACATTTCCAGTATGGGGCTGCGTGTATTGCTATATTCCAAGAAAGTTGCCATGTCGAAAGAACTGCAGGTTTATCTGGTAGGCGTCAATGCCGAGGTCAAGGACATCATGAGTGTCACGGGCTTCGATAATTTCTTCGATTCTTTCGATACAATGGAGGAATGCATGGAGAAAGTGAAGAATTTGTAATACCTTATATAATAGAGCATAATGCATAGAGTCGATCTGTTTCCCACGCACGAGTACCAAGGACTGAAGTTGCGCCCTGGCAGACCTTATCCCTTTGGGGCTACGGTCTTTGGCAATATGGTCAACTTCTCTGTATATTCCCGCTATGCCACCGACTGCACGCTGGTGCTCTTTCACGACCGTGAAGAGAAGCCGTTTGTCGAGATCCCTTTCTTCAAGGAGTTCCGTCTTGGCAATGTGTTTTCGATGATCATCTTCGATCTGGATTATGAGAACATAGAATATGGCTTCAGGATGGACGGCCCCTATGAGCCGGAAAAAGGCCATTGGTTCGACAGGTCGAAAATCCTGCTCGACCCCTATGCGAAACTCATCGTGGGGCGTGATGTGTGGGGACAGGAACCTAATTGGGACAGTTTGTATCAATACCGTGCCCGAGTGGTGCTCGACGATTTCGACTGGGAGGACGATATGCCGCTGGAGACGCCTATCAACGATCTCATCGTCTATGAGATGCATGTGCGCAACTTTACTTGTGGTGCAGCCTCTGGCGTGAAGCATAAGGGTACGTTCGCCGGCATCATTGAGAAGATACCTTATCTGAAGGAACTTGGCGTCAACTGTGTAGAACTGATGCCTATCCATGAGTTCGACGAGTTTGAAAACCGCCGCGTTTCGCCTGTCGACGGGCGCCAGCTCTTTAACCTTTGGGGGTACAGCAATGTGGGATTCTTTGCTCCCAAGGCCGCCTATGCCTCGTCGGGAAGGTTCGGCATGCAGGTGGATGAGCTCAAGAACCTGGTGAAGCGGCTCCATGCCAACGGTATTGAGGTGATGCTCGACGTGGTGTTCAACCATACGGCCGAAGGCAACGAACATGGGCCCTACATCTCCTATCGTGGCATTGACAACAAGACCTATTACATGTTGGATTCCGATGGGCATTACTATAACTTCAGTGGCTGTGGCAATACGCTGAACTGCAACAACCCCAATGTACGCGACATGATTGTGGAAAGCCTGCGCTATTGGGTCACAGACTACCATATCGACGGGTTCCGCTTCGATCTGGCTGCCATCTTGGGACGCGACCAGAACGGCAATCCCATGTCGAATCCACCGCTGCTCGAATCGCTGGCTCACGATCCGATACTCGGTAAGACAAAACTGATAGCCGAAGCCTGGGATGCAGGTGGACTCTATCAGGTGGGCTCATTCCCGTCGTGGGGCCGCTGGGCAGAGTGGAACGGTAAGTTCCGCGACAGTATTCGCCGTTTCCTGAAGAGCGATGCCGCAGTTCTGGGCGACGTGAAAGAGCGTATCATCGGCTCTCCAGACCTCTATGCCTCACAAGGGCGGGGCATCAAGGCCAGCGTGAATTTCGTCACGGCCCACGATGGTTTCACCCTGATGGATCTGGTGTCGTATAACAGCAAGCACAACGAGGCCAATGGCGAGGACAACCGTGACGGCGAGAACAACAATAACAGTTGGAACTGCGGCTGTGAAGGTGCAAGCGACGATCCCGAAATTAACCGTCTGCGCCACCGACAGGTGAAGAATGCCGTCTCGATGCTGTTGGTGAGCCAGGGAATACCGATGGTGTTGTCAGGCGACGAGATGGGCAACTCCCAGCAAGGTAACAACAACGCCTACTGTCAGGATAATGAAATTGCCTGGCTCGACTGGAATGACATGGAGAAGAATGCCGACATCTTCCACTATTTCAAGCAGATGATCAAGTTCCGTCGTCAGCACAAGGTGCTTCGCTATGAGGATCATCTCCGGCATTGTGACTATCGCGGCCTTGGCTATCCCGACTTCTCCTGGCATGGCGTGAAGGCATGGCAGCCAGAATGCGGTTACAATAATCTCACGGCAGCCTTTATGCTGAATGGGCAATATGCCCAGACCGATGGTGTGGCCGATGATTTCATCTATGTGGCCATGAACATGCATTGGGAGATGCACGGCTTTGAGCTGCCCCAGTTGCCTCAAGGTATGGAATGGCGCGTTTTCGCCAATACAGGGGTGGAGGCTCCCAACGATATCTTCGAACCAGGCGAGGAACCGCTCATTGACGGCCAGAGTGAGGTGCTGGTAGGCCCGCGCTCCATCATCATTCTGGTGGGAAGATAATCCTGAAATATTAAAAAAATATAAAAGTTGTAGCTTGACAGGGGTAAATTGTTGGCTATATCATTAATAATGTGTACCTTTGCAGCCGCAAAAGTGCGTATTGCGCTGGCTCGAACGCTAACAATACCCTGATAAAGAGCAACTTAGCCTTCAAGAATGAAGCAGTTGAAGTTCCTTTTTTAAGTGGGTTTGTGTGCTTCGCAGTTGCGAGATGACACTTGAAAAAGAAACTTTATATATTAACAACATTATTAATTATTAAACTGAAATGCCAGGATTAATTGGAAGAAAAATCGGAATGACATCCGTTTTCAGTGCCGACGGTAAGAATGTACCGTGCACTGTTATCGAAGCTGG
>ONMA01000068.1 GCA_900318815.1 uncultured Prevotellaceae bacterium | reverse complement strand
TCCTGTTGACAAGCTGCTGGAATTGCCGTTCCTGAAGGAAATCAACGACACGCTGAAAGCCTATCAGTACTCGAAGCGTTGCAATGTGCTCCGCGTGATGTTCGAGGCTACTCGCTGGGGCCGTCGTGGGGCTACCATTAACTCTATTTCTCCAGGCATCATCATCACGCCACTGGCCAACGATGAATTGCATGGCCCCCGCAAGGATGGTTACCTGAAGATGATTGAGGGCATGCCAAGCCCGGCGTGCAGGAACACCTGACGAAGTGGGCGATATGGCAGAGTTCCTGATGTCCTCCCGTGGCCGTTTCATCAGCGGTGCCGACTTTCTGATTGATGGCGGTTGCACGACTTCCTATTGGTATGGTGACTTACAGTATCTCAAGGCTACGCATTATTGAACAGCCTTATTACGATACTGTTTCTTGGAATGACGGCAATAATCATGCAAGCAAAGACGGACAAAGAACAACTGACGAACGAAGCAAGAGCAGAGGGCAAGCTTGTTTGCACTATGCCTTGCAAGGAGAAAGAAGACGAAAGTCAGATGATTTTGTGCTGACCCACATGACTGGGATGCATCAGTCAAAGCAAGAGTACATTAGGGCTATTGCAAGTGGTACGCTGAATTATTATTCAGCCGAGCATGAACAGATGGAGATCAAAGTCTGCGGTAATCATGCTACGCTGACAGGTCGCAGTCGTGTAACAGCAGCTGTTTTCGGAGACGGACGTCACATCTGGAGGTTGCAGCTTCATTTCAACCTTTCCAAGGAAGAAGGCAGGTAGTATTTTACATCTGCACGTGCTTCGAAATATTGAAAAGGTGACGCGCTTGCTCGAAGCAAAGCTGCTGATTGCCGACAGCAAATGAGTCATTTACTCTAAATAAAACATAAATTGCAAAGCGTAACAACGATGCTTTGGAATTAATTTCGTATATTAGCAAATAACTTTTCAACAAACTAAAGAATATGAAACAACTAACGCTATCTATCATTGCTGCCTTGTTCTCATGGGGAATGGTACAGGCACAGAACTCTGAAGAGATGTCCACGTTTAGGGCCTGGGCTATGACACCGCCGATGGGTTGGAACTCATGGGATTGCTACTACTCTTCGGTAACAGAGAAAGAGGTATTACAGAATGCACAGTACCTTGTCGATAACGACCTGGTGAAATATGGCTGGGAGTACGTGGTGGTGGACATCCGTTGGTACTGCAACCACCCGTCATTGGGAGGCGGCAACTACAACCAGCGGGGCGACCAGGAGTACGTGCTCGACGAGTACGGACGCTATCTGCCGTCGCCCTCGCGCTTCCCGTCGTGTATGGTCGATGGCAAGAACGAGGGCTTCAAGGCACTGGCCAAGAAGATACATGACATGGGTCTGAAGTTCGGCATACACATCATGCGTGGTGTGCCCAAGAGCGTCGTGGGCTCGTCTTTCAAACTGAAAGGTAGCGAATCTACACCTTGGAGCCAGGTCTATAACGGCACCACCTCGCCCTGCACGTGGCTGAAGGACAACCTGCTGGTGCGTAACAACGAGGCCGGACAGACATATTACAACAGCATCATGGATCTCTATGCCGAGTGGGGCGTGGACTTCCTGAAGATTGACGACCTCTCGCGTCCGTTCTATACCGACGAGATCCATCTAATTCGCAAGGCCATCGACCAGACGGGCCGCCCCATCGTGCTCTCGCTCTCGCCCGGCAAGACGCAGTACCAATATGCGCAGGAATGCCTCGACAATGCCAACTTATGGCGCATGATGGACGACCTGTGGGACAATTGGAGCGCCGTGGATGCCGTGTTCAACGAGGCACACGCCTGGGAGACCGTAACACGCCCCGGCAACTATGCCGACTGCGACATGCTGCCCTTAGGACAGATTGCTATGACTATCGGCGACCCTGGCTATACTAATGCCGACGCGGGCCGCTGGACTAACCTCACGCAGAATGAGCAGCTGACGATGATGACGCTTTGGGGCATCTGCCATTCGCCTTTGTTCTTCGGCGGCGAAATGACGAAGAACGATGCTTTCACCCTCTCGCTCCTGAACAATGAGGAGTATCACCAGATGCATAAGTATGGCGAGGAGGCCCATCAGGTATTCAACGACGAGGATAATGGTCGCGTAGCTTGGACTTCTCACATCGGCGACGTTGGAGGAGATTTGCAATCCTCGACCGTCTATCTGGCGCTCTTCCAGCGTGACAACAACCGTTGGATAGTAGGCAACAAAGCCTTATATAAGAGCGAGGTGGTGGCCTACACCACCGATGGCCATGCCGTAGATGTGGACATAGAGTGGCCCGAGGGTGAGAAAACCTTGGTGCTTGTGGTCGATGACGGTGGCGACAACTACAACTACGACCACGGCGATTGGATTAATCCTACGCTCGTACTGCGCGACGGTACGGAGGTAGCGTTGACAGGAACCTACAAGACCCGCCAATACACCAAGTCTTACTTTAACCGCGTGTATGAGAACAAGAACGTGGACAACGGTGGCAAGATGAAGGTGATGGGCGTGGAGTATGACCGCGGCTTCTCTACTGATGCCAATGCGGCCATCTTCTTCCAGATTCCCGACGATATGGATGTGGTAGGCTTCAAGGCGATGGCTGCAGCCGATGACTCTGGTATCGGTCAGCAGGGAGCCACGACGAGCATCCGATTCATGGTGTTCGCACAGAACCCGCTCGCCGACGAGCAGGACGATGCCGCAGCGCGTTCAGGGCTTATCTGTCGTACAGGCACGAAGAGCAAGACCTTGGAGGCCGACGTGACGGATGCTGAGCAGCTGAAGATCGTGGTAAGCAACTGGAGCGACGGTTTTGCCTACGACCGAGCCGACCTCATCAATCCCGTGCTTATCGATGCCGAGGGTAACGAGACCTCGCTGACCACCCTGAAACAGACCTCCTACCAGTCGGAATGGGGGTCGCTGCATGTGAACAAGAACGTGGAGGGGGGCACGCTTAAGGTCGAGGGGCAGGTCTATACCACCGGCCTCGGCATGAACGCACAGTGTACGCTTATCTACGACCTGCCAGAAGGACATTCGTGGAAGACATTCCGTGCTCTCTGCGGCTACGATTCCTCTTGCGACACCGACAATGGTTCTTCGTCGGGTACCACGATGGAGTTCATCTTCTACGTCACCAAGAACGAGACATTCCATTTTGACCTCACACAGTTAGGCTACGGTGCTACAGAGTCCGTTCCCGTTTATGACATCTGGGCAGGGGAAAGTCTCGGTACAGCTGTGGGCACCGTCAGCACCACCGTACCCAGTCACGGCGTGAAGCTGTTACGTTTGGGTGAGAAAGCTAACACCACAGGAATAAAGACGCCCGACATCATCCATTCCCGTCAAGGAGAAGAGCGGACTGCCGACACATACAACCTTTCAGGGCAGCGTGTGAACGGGGCATTTAAGGGCATCGTGATTAAGAATGGCAAGAAGATAAATAATAACTAAGAGTAAGGAACGGACAATAGATGAAGGCATCTGGCCGCCCTAAAACTCTACGACTTGCCCGTCCGCGAGTGGCTGCTTGAATAATCGGCGCTTTCTTCCACTCGCCAGCTACATGCCTGGAACACGATGATAGAATCTGGCATCAGTCGGGCGGTAATGCGCGTAAGCATAGCGTCGCGTCGTGGCAGACAGACCAGAAAGTCTGACTGTCCCACACGCCGTCTGCCATAAATGGCCACAAACTCAGACTTTGGGGATTTCAACAGTCTCTCCAACATTTTGATTTCCTCTTTTCTGCCTATGATGTTTTTGTTTGCTATTCGATGATGATTATGTTCTTGACGGTGCAAAGGTACAAAATTCTATTCAATTCAAGGCAAAAAAAATCAGCCGTTTTCAACTATTTTCTTTGAAAACGGCTGATTTTTTTGCCTTGTATTTATTTTTAGGAATAGATAGTCACTCTGATAATTCCTTTCTCCATCGCTCTATCTGGCACTCATGCTGCTTGGTATTCCTGTCGTAGTTAATACCAACGAGCAGGATGTCGCCTGTGTAATCAGCAATCTTTTTTAGTTCAATGACCAGCGCAGGCGAGTCGACATTCTTACGGGGAATCAGTACTAAATCTGCATAGCCCTCACCAGTGGGGTACTCGCGATGGATGTGGTAGTCGTTTCGGGCATAATAGTATGCCAGGCTGATGACGCAGGCCAACGAATTCTCGTCATTATAGCTCAGAATGCTGGTATTGTCTGAGTGGGCAGCGTCCAAAGCCTTTGCCACATACTCGCTGTTGCCGCGAATGGTGGCCTCAAGCAACTTCTCTGACTGGTTGATGGATTTAACGACTTCCTCCCACTTGTTCTCTTCTACGGCATTCACCAATTCTCCGGCTACCTCCTTGTTTGGGATATAGCATTGGTTACGTTTCCAGTCGAACGAAAGGTATCCTAAATGGATGAGGACGGTGAGTACATCATCCTTACTACGTATTACCGACAGGTCATTCTGGAACTTGGTGGGATTAACCTTCACCCGTCCTCCACCAAGCATACAGATGATGTCGTCTTTCAACCCGTCGTAATTAATATTGATATACGACGATATAGCATCAAACGAGCCCGTTGCGGCCCAGAAACTGCGGCAGCGACCAGTATCAACGGCTTGCATGACACTATTGGGGTTGAACATCGAAAGCTCGTCGCCTATTTGGTAGCCGTCATACCATTTCTCCAACTCATCATAGTCCATGTCGTATTTTTCTGCCAGACTTCTTACCTCGTCTTTCGTAAAGCCAAAGAACTTGCCCATCTTTCGTGGC
>ONMA01000077.1 GCA_900318815.1 uncultured Prevotellaceae bacterium | reverse complement strand
GGGACATATTTCATTGCCTCGGCGCAGTTCTTCGGCTGTACATTCCGTCATGCCGACATGGCGCACCAGTCCTTCCTTCACCAGTTCATTGACTGCCTCAATGACCTCCTCCACGGAATAAGCTATTCATTTTAGGATTCCTATTTGCAGATAGCTCTTGTACTCGTCACCACAGTGGATGATGTGCTTGCCGTGATTGTCCTTAGAGACATAGGCGGGAACGCCGGGGTGTACGTTACCCGTGATGTTCTGGCTGCTGACCATGAAGCGGAGCGTCTCGCCGGGATAGAAAGTCATGCCAGTGGGAGCCAGAGATACTTCTATTTCAACGATTTCGCCCTTCGAAAGTTTTTCCTCGCGATCAAAACTCTGAACGGGGATGATGTCGGTGCTGAGTTGCTCGTCAAGATGGCGACGGCTGACGCGCAGGCGGCCGTATGCACCGCTGTACTTAGCCACGCCACCGTGGTTCTCCAGCATGTCGTGGGTCTTGGGCGAGGTGGCGGGGATGGTGAACTGGCGCAGCACGTTGTAGTGGCGGTCCAGTTTCTGCACGATGAGGAAGAGGTCCATCTCGTCGCTACCATCAGCCTCTACATAAAGATGAGCCTTGGGATAGCCAATGAAACTCGTTTCTTCAGTTATCGGCAGATAGAACGAAGCCTTGGGCGCATCGCTCTCGCAGAAATAGAAAGCGGGTACATCGGCAGCAGGAGCCTCGCTCTGCAACTGGCGAGTCTGACCGTTTAGATAGTATTTCTTGTATTCTGTGTTGGTCGGTGGGAAGGCCGTGGCGGGCTGGTCCACCTTGTTGCCGCCCTCCATGTCGTGCAGACAGTAGCGCACGGTCGGGGTGTCCTTCCAGCCGTTGTCGATGCCTTTCATATAATAGTCGAAGAAGCGCAGGCGTTCCTCCACATATTTCGGCTCGTAGTAGTCCTGCCACTCCAGGTTGTCGTGGATGCGCAGCCACTTTTCTTTTGAGCCCAACTGCCGCCAGGCGCGGAAGGTTCCGTCGGTATGCAGCACGTTCGAGTACGATGCTACTACGAGTATTGGAATCTCGATGTCCCACACGCGGGCAATCTTGTCCTGCCACAGCGGATGGTTGGCAAAGGGGTACTGGCGGCTTTCCTCGGCCACGTCCTCTCGCAGCCCGAAGCCCTCGTGGTTGTTCTGAATGCCCTCTGTAAACACATAGTCGGGCATGCCGCCCACGAGGCACATGTCGCGGTAGCCGTCAGTCAGTGCCTCCGTCACCTGTGTGCACACCAGATGCTCGGGCCGTTCGGCTGCGATGAACCACTGCGAGAAACTCAGGTACGACGTACCGCTCATAGCCACCTTGCCATTGCACCACGGCTGACGGGCCACCCATTCCACGAGGTCGGCGCCGTCCTCGCCCTCCTGTGTGCCCAGCATGGTGCTGTCGCCCTCCGAACGGCCGATGCCGCGCGGATCGGGATAGACAATGGCATAGCCGTTGGCACACCAGAAGTCGGGGTCTGGTCCCTCAAACTTCTGCAAGCCACTCATGCGCTTCTGATCGAGTCCCAGCAGCCCGAAGAGGTTCTTAAAGCGGTCGGCATTGCCCGAATTCTTGCCGTAGGGGCTCCAGGCGATGATGGCGGGCAGCGGCTCGTCGGTGTTGGCTGGCAGATACACATCCGTCAGAATCTTCTGCCTCCCAGTCGTAGAACTTTCCTTCATACTCACGCACGTCGCGATACTTCAGCGACTCCTTGCGAATCATCATTTCTTTTACGTTTGCCATAATTTTAAATATTTTGAAGTTTTCTGCTGCAAAATTACAATGTTTTTTCTATCTTTACGTTATCTAATAAAAGGCAGAAATGTTCTAATTCAACGAAAATGGCAAAAAAGATAGAAAATCTTACTTTGAGGGCGGTAGAACACTTGGCTGGTGATGACCACGGCGAGTATGTAGGCGATGATTTATTCATGGCCATGAGCGCCCGCAAGTTTGGCAAGCAGTTTCTCCAGACAGGCCAGCCCTATCGGGTGGACGACGGTCGTGTGATGCGCGCTCTTTCAGGTCACGCACACAGCATTATCAATATGGAACCGCACGACTTACAGGCAGGTATGCTACTTGTTGTGCCAGCCGACTCCGTATTCGAAATTGAAGAGATGGACGATGAGTTCGACATCCAGACCTTCTCCTATCGGGAGTTACCAAAAGAGACACTT
>ONMA01000075.1:2385-3258 GCA_900318815.1 uncultured Prevotellaceae bacterium | reverse complement strand
ATCATTTCTTCCATTGTATGGCGAGCATCGTGAGGTCGTCACTTTGCTCAGTGTCGCCCACGAAGTCGGCTACAGCCTGCGTCATCCGTTCGATGAGCATGTGAGGCTGCAGGGAAGAGGTTTGCATCGGCTTCGAACTCATAATCAAGCATGGCCCCTATGGGAAGATTGCTATGGACGGGAAGAGGCTGCCGGTTGACAAGCGGTGCTTTATGTCCTGCATTACAGTAGCGCAGATGTCCAGTATCGAGGTCGAGCACCCCGGCGAAGAAGGTGACGAAGACCGTCATGCTATTTTTGCGGATCATCATATCGTTCATGCGACTGACAATACGCACAGGCTCCGACTCACTCTCTGACAACAGGCGGAAGGCTCCGCAGACGGTTGTCATCACCAACGCGGCAGGCACGCCCTTCCCCGCAACATCGCCGATGCAGAAATAGAGACTGTTATCACGCAGGAAGAAATCGTAGAGGTCTCCACCCACAGCCTTGGCGGGAGTCATCGAGGCATACACTTCGAGGCCCTCACGATTGGGAAAAGCACTGGGCACCATCGAATTCTGGATGTCGCGGGCAATGGACAGCTCGCTCTCAATAGCCGATTTCTGGGCGGTCGTCGTCTTCAGTTCTTCGATATATTGGCTGAGCGACCGCTGCATGTTGCCAAACGAGTCGCGCAGCATGCGTACCTCGTCATCGTCCCTGATGTCGGGCAGTGGGGCATTGAAGTTTCCTTTCGCCACCTCTTCTGCCGAACGGGTAAAGCGGTGGAGGGGTGATGTCACCTTTTTGATCTGCTGGAGACAGAACAGATAGATAGCCGCCAGACCGATGAGCATGGCCAACAGGATGGTGGCGTTGAGCATGCGC
>ONMA01000075.1:0-2352 GCA_900318815.1 uncultured Prevotellaceae bacterium | reverse complement strand
CCACGACGGCACACCGTCGATAATGGCAGATACGGTCCCCTGCTTACCCTTGAAAGTCACGTCTGCATCGAGTGTGTCTCTCAGCATGCGGTCCTTGTCAGGATGGAGAACGTAACGGCCGTGGCGGTCGATGATGCAGTTGTATGACGGATGCTCCACATTCTGTTCATAGTGCATTTTCCCCTGTCTGACTTTCTGCAGCATGTCATTTCTCATATCCTCCAGCGAGATGTCGGAACAGAGCACGGCCACAGGCCGTCCCTCACGGTTGTGGACGGGTATGGCGTGTGTGACCAGCAGCCGCGGCGCTATATGGGGCGTCAGCAGCGGATTCTCGAAGTAGGGATCTACCCAGTCGGCACTATCGCTCTCCATCCGCTCCACATACCAGTCTTCCTCGACGTAGTCGTGATACACGCTGTCGATGCGCATCACGCTGACGACGTCGGCCGTATCGCGGGTAGCGAATGGCACGAAGAAACGGCCTTTCTCCGGATAATAGTCGGGAATGAACAGCAGTCCGCAACTGACGATGTAGGGGTTCTGCCTGACGATACGCGCCAGATGGTCGTACAACTTGTCTGGATCATCGACGTCACGCTCTATCTCATGCACGTTATTGACGTTGGCCACATATACTTCCGACAGTCGGCGCTGTACCTCCCTGTACGCCCTCGTTACCACAATCTGAAAACGCTGCTCGGCTTCGTCATCCATGTACTCCCCAACGGCGAAATACACCACACCGGCGATAGCTGACATCATGGCCAGTACCACCATCATAATACGTAGCGTAAGTCGTTGGGAAATGGATTTCATTATATGGATCGGATGAATAATATCCCAGTTACATATCCCGCGTGAAGAGAGCTCTGTAGTCTGCCGGTGTCATGCCTGTGACATCCATGATACGGCGCTGCAGGGTGCGCACATGGTTGAAGCCCGAAGCCTCGGAAATGGCAGCAATGCTGTAGTTGGGTTGGGTGCGCAGCAGCCGCATGGCGTTGATCGTGCGCAGGTTGTCGATATAGGCCTCCGGCGTACGATAGATGGACTTATTGCGGAAGAGCTTGTTGAGACGTTCCTGACTGACGCCAATGAGTTCGGCCAGCTGCTTGGAGTCAAAGTCGGGATCCAGGTGGGAACGCTTCTCCTCTAGCCGCAGGTCGATCAGGGCCAACAACTGGCCGTCATCCTGCAGGTCGGCATTGCGCTGCCGCTCGATATTCTCCTTCATCAATGTCCGCGCCACTTCGAAACGGCGATGCAGTTCCACATCCACCTCTAATTGTTCGCTGAGATTGAGGTTGCGGCTGACAAGGCGTATCATCTCAGACTGTAACCGCGCATTGTCGGCCCTCAGCCGCTCTATCTCGGCCTGCATCTCCTTGATTTCTTGTTCCGTCATAGCGTTTGGCGTATATCAAAGAGATTAATGAAACCCACCTCGTCGAAAATGGCGTAGATCTCGTCGTTGAGCCCTACAATAGTACACTTGCTGCCCTTGCTCTTGGCTACCTTCAGCAAATCAAGAAAGAGACGCATACCGCTGCTGGTGATGTATTCCAGATTGGTGCAGTCGAGGATGATGTCATGCCCCTCACAGTTGTAGAGCACCTGCATGTCGCGTTCCACCTGGAGTGACGACGGCGTGTCGAGACGACCTTCGAAGGTCATCACATAGTTCTGGTTTTCTTCTCTGAATTCAGTCTTCATCTTCCGTATCGTTTAATTGTTGTATCTTTTCTGCAAATTCCTTGCGGGCGGCAGCCATATCTACAAGGAACTCCTCACTTGTATGCAGACGGACATAACAGGCCGAGGCCAGCAGGCGGGAAGCGTCGGTGTCGCTCTGCCAGTGGTATCCGGCTATCACGCGGCTCTCGCCCCACTCGTAACCCTTCTTGAGGAGTTGGTCCTGGGCATCAGGGTTGATCTCGCTGAGCAGCAGGCCCTTCTTGAGGAGTTGGTCCTGGGCATCAGGGTTGATCTCGCTGAGCAGCAGAGCCATGGCCCATCCGCGCAAGGTATGGCCTGAGGGATACGATCCAGTGTTGCGCAACTCGTCCTCTTCGGCAGGGATGAGCGTGGGTTCGGAGAATACCACATAGGGGCGTTTCCGTTTATAGGCATTCTTGAGGTTCGTGGCACTCAGGCGCATAGTGACCACTCCCAGGTTGAGCACCTTGAAGATGGCGGGTGTCTTCTCTTTCGAGATCTCCATGCCGAATACCGGACTGAACTCGCGAGCCATCTCCCCGATGTCTACGACCACATCACGTATGGCCTGCTGAGCCCGGAGTGAATCCTGGCGCTTGCTCTTGCCCCATACGTACTGTGAGATGTCGTACA
>ONMA01000076.1 GCA_900318815.1 uncultured Prevotellaceae bacterium | reverse complement strand
TCACCTCCTCGGGACTGTAGGCCACGACGTTATAGCCCCGCTTCCCGTGGGAGCGCACGCCGACGAAGCCCAGCGCGGTCATTGCGCGGCCCAGCTTATTGGAGGAGAGCCGCTGCGTCAGGGCACCGCCGACGTGCATCAGGATCTCGGCGGAACTGACAAATTCACAGGGCGCACCCGGTTTCGGCAGGTGATAGTACGTGCTGATCAGCTCCCGCTCGGGCTTCGGCACCTCGAAACGTTCGTTGTGCCGCGCCATAAGTTGCATCTCCCGCTCGTTGAACCAGTAGTGGAAGCCCTGACGGTAGAGCGTATAGGCCTGTGCGAACACGGCGTCGTGGTCGAACGGGTGGTCTCGCGGCGAGAGGATCGACTCCACCTCGAATGGCAGCCACCGCCGCGTGCCCGTGTCGTCGTCGATGAACTGGATGTTGTTGCCCGTGCCGCAGTAGGAGGCGATATGGTTGCGGCGCTCGGCATAGTGGGCGTAGGGCCGCCGCTCGTCGGTGACGGTCGTGGTGACCGCCCATTTCAGCCGGTTCATCTCCGACGGTTTCATCGTGTCGAGTTCCTCGCAGCAGATCAGACCGTACATCGAGAGTTTCAGCACCTCGTCCTTCGTCATGTTGCCGAAGCTGGTGTTCGAGTGGAAGAACATCTTCAGTACCGGGGGCAGGAGCGCATTGAACCAGGTCGTCTTGTAGATTCCCTGGCGTCCCACGAGCACGAGGATCTCCTGGTTCACCACGTCATCATCGAGCCAGCCCGCGATCATCGCCACGAGCCACTTGCGCAGGCAGGCATAGAACAGCAGCTGTTCCTCGGCGCCGCCCTTCACCATGACCGTCGAGGAGAGTTCCATGATGGGGTTCGTCTTCCCGTCCCACGGTGGCAGGCCATCGAGGTAGCGGCGGAAGGGGTCGAAGAGCGCCACGTAGTCGGAGTTGATCACCCGCCAGAAGTCCTTGTCCCTTACATCCTTCGCGAACGACAGCAGGTTCTGCATCGAGTTCACCAGGCGGTCGTTGACGGTCTGCCAGTCCGTCGCCGACCGCCATTCGTCGAGCGGAGTCGCCCCCGTGATGTACTTCATGCCCAGACTGTCGAACTCGTCACGCTCCGGCACCCGGAACTCAGGCTGCCCCGTAACCGTGTTGTGCCGCAGTAGCACATACTTACTCAGGAACTTCTGGATGTCCTCCGTCGAGGCGTGCGTCTCCCGCCAGTTCTGCTTGTGTACCTTTTCCCCTCCTGAGTAGGCGATTGCGTCTTCATGGAGCAATCTTCTGTTAGGGGTGGTCTGATCACCCTTCTTCTTCCGTTTCTTCTTGGGCTTTTCTTCTGATTCTTCCATACTCTTTTCTGGTTTTATAGGCAAATTTGGACGAATGCAAAGTTACAGACAAAAAGCAAGGCAACCAAAGGAAAAGCCCGTTCAGCCAAAAGATGCGAAGTGATAAGCGCTGGAAATGCCGATAAACAAAGGCTTTCTGCAAATGGAAAAACATCAGAGATGCGAAGTGATTATTCGCTTATCTCTTCTGTCTTTTTAATGATTTGGCAGAGATGTCGGTCGAAGCTGCGCTCATCGGAGGGACTGACGCAGAACACCTGGTGCAGGCGGCGGAAGAACTCCCGGCGTTCGGGCAGTGGGTAGTTGCCATTCAACTTCAGGAAACGGGGTCGGACGTGGGTGATGACGGCAGCGAGGACCTTCGTCTGGGCACCGCTCTTGTTGCCTAAGAGAATCGTCTGGAGGTTGTCAACGGATGGGCAAAGCGAGGATGGCTTTCTTGAAGGCTGCTTCCTGCGTGGGACTGATATAGGCATTGAGCGGTGTGCGCTTCCTGATGTCATCGAAGACATAACGCTGCCAGGCATTGTCACGGACATACTGGCAGAATCGTTCCAGTTTGTTACTCTCGGCTATACGATTCAAAGCTGTCAGATCACCCGTAATGGCAATGTCCATCAAAGCTTGCCAGATTTTCTCGCCTATGACGGGATGAAACTTAAAGATGTCGATGTACTCACCATTGGAGTACACACGGAATTCTATCTCCTTTTCGGAGTCATTGCTTATTGTTTTCATATCTAATTCTGATCTAATTAAAAATAATTTCGCATCTCCGTATGTTTTTCCGAATAATTGTTGTATCTTTGCACCCGACGATTTTTGGCTCTTGACAGTTGCAAAAAAAGAGAAGCCTTTATGGGAATGTAGCTCCACGCATAAAGTGTGGACTACAGACTTCCTCGGTTTCTCGTCAAAACGCAACTGTCAAGAACTGGAGAAAGAACTGAGCCCACACTGTTTTTATGATGTGTCGTGGCAATAAAATAGAAAGAGCAATGAAGAAAGAAGAAGTTGAGCCATACGTTAGGAAGTCGTTACGGGAGTCGTTTGACTTCGTGATGCAACAGAATGCAGATCTTTGCGATACTGATCCTGTCCGATATAAGAAATTGGTATGCAAAGGTATCGACTGGATGGCAGAGAAAGCTCGTCATGACGAGGCCCTGCAAGCCATGTGCATGGTCGCC